>DATCFU010000132.1:0-9392 GCA_036509315.1 Acidothermaceae bacterium | reverse complement strand
TAGCGGCAAGCTGCTCGGCCGATTCGTCGACCGGCTGTCTCTTCGTCACATCGTTCAGTGTCGCGGTCATCACGGCACCTTCCCCGCCGAACCAGCGGCTCAGCGTGTCAGGCCGGAAACACCGTTAGATGCACAGTCCCGTCAAGGACGGTGTGAGTACTGCAACCGCCGTTTCCGTTGGAGCCGTGGGGGCGAATACGGTCACGATCACAACACCCGTGACCGTGACCGCCGGATCCGCGGTCGTCGTGGTCATTACAGGGGTCACTAACCCTGGCATTGGCGCGCACACACTGAACGTCTCGACTTCACAAGACAGCACCACCGTCGCCAGCAATAGTTACACCCTTGCCACTTCGGTGGGATCGACGGTGACCGCTGCTGCCAATCCGACGACTACGCTCGTAGCGGCGACTTACACGGTGACGTTCGTCTCTACAACAGCACTACTCACCTCCGACTCGATCGCGGTCGTCGCTCCGGCCGGCACAGGGTTTCCGCTCACTATGGCCAACTACACGGTGGCCGACGGCGCGGGTGGGCCCGTGACAGCGCTCATCAACCCGACCCATGTAACGTCCCCGGCGGACGTCCTGCTGCGCTTGCCTGCCGGCATCGCGGCTGGCCACACCGTGACGTTGGTTGCAACGGGCGTGACTAACCCCGTAGCAGGCACTAACACCCTGACCGTCGCGACCACCAAGGATGCTGCCGCGATCACCAGCGGCACGTACAGCATCACATCCGCGAGTGGCGGTGGTACGGGCGGCACGACGCCAACAGTTCCTGCTACCCCTGTTCGCATTGCGGGCTCCGATCGATTCGGTACTGCGATCGCTGCATCACTGGTGGCGTTCCCGACTGCGGGCACTGCTGGTGCTGTCGTCCTTGCTCGCGCGGACGACTACCCGGACGCGTTGGTCGGCACCGCACTCGCAGCCGCCAAGAACGCACCACTGCTGTTCGCCAACGGCGGAGCGGTCACGCTCGCGACGCAGGCGGAGATCGAGCGGGTTCTTCTCGCGGGCGGAACGGTGTACTTGCTGGGTGGAACAGCCGCTATACCGGCGACCGTCGCCACCTCGCTCACGAGTCTGGGATTCGTGCCTGTGCGCTATGCAGGCACCGACAGGTTCGGCACCGCACTCGCAGTCGCCCATGCACTGAACGACCCGAGCACCGTGCTACTCGCGACAGGTACCAACTTCCCCGATGCATTGGCAGCCGGTCCAGCCGCCGCACACCTACACGGCGTCGTCCTGCTCACCAACGGAGCATCGCTGACCCCCGCCGTCACGCAGTATCTTGCCGCCCACCCCGGAACCGTGTACGCGATCGGCGGGCCGGGAGTCGCCGCCGACCCGTCAGCAATCCCTCTATCAGGCGCCGACCGCTACGCCACCGCGACAGCGGTCGCCAGCACGTTGTTCACCGCAACGACCAACGCCGGCGTGGCCAGTGGCACGGCCTTCCCTGACGCGTTGAGCGGCGGGGCGTTCCAAGCGCACTTCGCCGGACCGATCGTGCTCACCGATCCGCACACCTTGCCCACCTCGACCAGCGCCTACGTGACTGGAGCCAAGACCACGATCATCACCACCAGCATCTTCGGTGGCATCGCGGCCGTATCCGCGACCGTACAAACAGCAATCGGCACTGCGCTCGGAATTTAGGTCTCGGGGCACCGGCCCATCGCTCATGCCTTGGGCCGGTGCCGACCCTTCGTCACGGAACGAGTGCCGACACTGCAGCCTGTGCGTAAGCGACTTGATGAATCGTGACGCCATCGGTGAAGGCTGAAGCGACCAGACCGACGAAGGGCAATGGCACCTTGCAGCTGAGCTCAACCCTTACAGTTTGGCCGTCAGACTGAACACCCGATCGCGCATTCCCATCCGTATCGTTACCTCCCACGACTCGATACGTCGCGACTGAGCACTCATGCGGAATCCGCGACTGATTAGCCGCGTACTCGGCAATTGCAGCTGCCGCCTGCGAAGGTGAAAGCGGCAACTGGGCTCCGAGATCGCCGGTATAGACAGCTTGCAGGTCCGCCTGCTGCGCTGCGGCGAGCGCGCCGCCGTCCGCGGTCGACTGCATTTCACGCTGGGCCAGAAATACGGTCGACACGTCAGTCACGACCGTAATTAGCCCGGCGATTATCAGGGCCAGGAAGATCATCAGTAACATGACCGATCCTCCGTCGTCCATCTTCCAGCGGTTCATCGCGTTGTCCGGTACGGATCGACGATCTCGTCATGCACCGCGTGGACGGTCACGCTGAGCGGATGTCCGAACACTGACGTCGGCAGAAACGGCAAGCCGACCGTGAGGTCTACCTCGACTCGAATGGTCTCGCCAGGCACCAGTCCGGCTGAACAGCCAGCGTCGGAAAGACACGACACATGTAGCTGGCTCGCGCAGTCAAACGGGGTATCCACCGCGTTTCGCAATGCGACGGTGGCCGCAGTACACGCCTGCCGAGACGCGTCGACGGAGGTGGCGGCGGCGACATACGCCCGGCCCGCCTCCCGCGTGGCTTCGGTAGCACCATAGGCCGACCCCTGCACTTGTGCGACTGCGATGATGATGTAGACCAACGGAATCATCAAGAATGCCGCGAGCACGACGAATTCGAGCACTGCGTTTCCGGCATCACCACTGAAACGCCGGACGTCGCTGTGCTGGCGTATCCGATCCCCCGCCGCCATCATGATTGAGCTCACGGCTGCTCTTGCAGCGCGTCGCCTTGGGCATGCAGTACCTGCGAACCGACCCCGAACAAACCCGCTAGAGGCAGTGGACTCGCTATGCGGACCTCGACGACTCGAATGGAACCGCCAGCGGAGTCCGAGATGATCGGTGCGGTCGCGGAAATCTGTTGCGCGTACGAGCCGGACAACGACTCCTGCACGCAACGCGCGGCCTGTGTCGCTGCAGCATCCGCCATCGCGACGTCGCCCTGGACGACGACGTTCGCGTCAGCTCCGTAGCGTGCCCCATCTTGCGCGCATGCAGCGAGGGTATTGCGCACGTAGAGAGCGAGGCCGAGTTGGAGAATTGCCATAAAGAGCGGAATCAGAATCAAGGAGACTAGCACGAAATCGACCGCCGCTGAGCCATCGTCAGCAACGCGCCGACGATAAGCGGATGCCACTAACCGCCCTGCTTGCTCACTTTTCCGAACGCACTGTTCAGCAGGTCGGTCAGTTGCGTGCTGGCGATTCCCCAGATGAGTACCACAATCACTGCCGTCATCAACGTGATCATTACCCAGCCCGGGACATCTCCCCTGTCCATATCGTTCTCTGAGACTTGGTACCGGGCCATCAGGGATCGAACGATCGGCATACCGGTGCGACGGTAGAACCTGGCGACAAATTCGTGCGCGATCCGGGTCATCTTTGTACTCCTTTAATAGTGGGATTCGAGCCTTCACGCGAGCAGTCGCAAGGAAACGAAGCCCGGAAAGAGCGCAAAGAGCATGGTGACGGGCAGGATGAAGAAGACAACCGGGACCATCATCGCGACCTCCTTCTTGCCGCCGCTTTCGAGCAACGCACGCTTGCTGGCCTCGCGAACATCCACCGCTTGCGCCCGCAAGACATCGGCGAGCGGTGTGCCTCGCTCAACTGCGACCGCAACACCATCCACGAAGCGAGCGAGCGTCGGAAGTGACGTGCGTGCAGCAAGGTCTTCGAGCGCATTGACCAAGGTGGCGCCCGCGCGCGCCTGTGCGAGTGCAAGTCCGAGCTCCCTGGACAACTCGCCTTTACTGGTTCGAGTCACCCTTTCGAGTGCACTGACCGGTCCCTCGCCTGCTCCGACTGCCAACGCGAGCATTTCGGCAACCGTGGGGAACTCACTGAGCATCCGCTGCTCTCGGCGCGACACTTCCTGGGTCAGCGAGTAGTCGCGTGCGACGACGCCAGAGACAGCTGTCACCAGGCAGAGCAGCAACAACAGCACTGGTGGTCGGTGCGGATTGCTCGCAAGCATCAGGACGCTGAGGCCGACCCCGACGAGCAGTCCAATCGCACCCCACAGCACCTGCTCAGCTCGGAATTCCTCGATCGTCATGTCGCGGCCGGCCTGGTCAAGTCGTCGTCGTGTTGATGCCACACCGCCGAGTACCCGGTTTAGCATGCGTGTGGCGTCGGCCATGATCGGTCGAAGGACGCGCTCGAGAGTTGGAAACGGCGTCATCGTCGGGTCGCTCGATAACAAGCTCGATCGCCGCGGCGCGTCCCGTAAGTACGGACCAAGCCGATCGTCGAGCGCAGGTCGCCTGTAGCGCGGCACGCCGTAAACCGCAAGGGTCGCGCCCGCTCCCGCAAGGCCGCCTACAGCAACGCCCACCAACATGCTCACCGAAGAACTCTTTGCTCAACGGGGAGTCGACCGATCCGCATCATGACGCGGTACGCCAGAAACGAAAGCCCGCCCCCGACCGCAATCACCAACGCCCCCGCTGTGGTGTTATAGGCACGCACGGCTTCCGGGTGCAGTGACAGTGCCGCCAGTAGCAGCCACGGGGATGCAACCGCTATGCGCGCCCCGTTGACAGACCAACCCTGCCGTGTCTCGAGTTCGGCTCGCGTACGAGCGTCTTCGCGTAGGAACGCCGACAACGTACGTAGGAGACGGCCGAGATCTGCCCCACCAACATCGCGCGCGAGTCGCAAGGATTCGACGATGCGATCGCCAGTCGGATCGGCAAGGCTCGCCTTGAGTCGATCAAGACAAACGGCAAAGCGCCCGGTCGCCCGATAATCCTCACCGAATCGTTGAAATGGTCGTCGCAGCTGGTCGGGTCCACGCATTCCCAGCTGGGTAAGCGCCTCTGGAAGTGATAGGCCCGCCCGCACAGCCGACGCGAGATTGTCGACCGCCTCCGGCCAGAGATCACGCAGCTCGCTGCGCCTCTTACGTTGCCGGTACCTCACAAGCGACACCGGAGCGAACGCAGCGAATGTCGCGAACGCCAAGGCGATGGTGAAAGCGCGCGATATCGTGGCGGCAAACAAGAACACTGCTACCGCGAGACCGACCGACGATGCGAGCAACTGACTTGGAGTCACCGACTCGATGCCCGCCTGGGCGAGTACCTCAGCCGTGCGCTGTTGCAGTGACAGACGCTGCCGGCTCCGCTTCGGCGGCCGACGAGATCCCGAGCGCCAGGCAAGTACAAGGCCCACGCCGCAAACCAATCCAAGAAACGCACCCATCTCAGCTGGCTCGAAGATCGTCGTAGCGTTCCGGTGCCAACAGTTCGAGCAGATTGAAGCCGGCAGCCTCGAAACGGTCCGTATGGGGCGGGAAACCGTCAGCGCGAACTAGACGCATCTTCCGGGTCATGAAGACGTCCTCGATCTCGATGACGCTCGCGTCGCCGGTTCCTTCGACCCGACCGGGTACGGCGACAATCTCGCGGATTCGGCGGCGCCCCGTGCTATCGGTGCCCGTGTGGACGACGAGGTCGACGCTCGTCGCAACAGTCGGGACGACGAATGCATGGCCTACGTTGTCTCCTGCGAGCAAGGGCAAGGTGCACATTTTCGTAACGGCCTCGCGTGCACTGTTGGCGTGGATCGTGCACATGCCAGGCAAGCCTGAGTTCAAAGCGATCAGCAGGTCGAGGCACTCTTCCTGCCTTACCTCGCCGACGATGATCCGAGAGGGCCGCATCCGCAACGCCTCCTTCACGAGCCGACGAAGCTTCACTTCGCCCGTACCCTCCAGGTTGGATTGGCGGGTCTGCATGGACACGACATCCGGAAGTGGCACGCGAAGCTCGAATACCTCCTCGCATGTAACGACACGCTCGTGGGCCGGAATCGCAGCCGCAAGACAGTTCAATAACGTGGTCTTACCTGCTTGCGTGCCACCAGCAACGATGACGTTGAGTCCACTCACGACAGCGGCTTCGAGGAACCGCGCGGCCTGAGCAGTGAGCGATCCGAGATCAACAAGCTCATCGAGAGAGTGCGCGGTGAGAACGAACTTGCGGATGTTGACAGCCCAGTGCTGCCGGGTGATGTCAGGGATCACGACGTGCAGGCGGCTGCCGTCGGGAAGCATCGCGTCAACAAACGGAGTAGACAGGTCGACCCGTCGTCCAGAGCTCTTTAACATCTTTTCGCAGAGATCACGGACCTGATTGTTGGTGAGAATCGTGGTGGTCAGCTCACTGCGCCCGCGCTTCGCGATGAAGACCCGGCCCGGCTCATTGATCCAGATTTCCTCGACCACCGGATCGTCGAAGTAGCGCTGGAGAGGACCGAACCCGGCGACGGCATCGAATACTGCGCGGACTGCGTCCCGACGATCGAGCAGAGGGGGCAATGAACTGCTGAGCGTGCGCTCGTCGTAGTCCGACACGACTTCCTCGACGAGCAGCCTTACACCGGCGGCGTCGGCGGCCGGATCAAGCCCGCGCCGCCGAACCAACTCTCTGACCTCGTCTTCGACTACGTCGACAGCGTCCACAATTCCCCCTGGAATTAGACAGACGCCCCACGACGACCGGCCTTGCGGTTTGAGGACAGTAACCGCCAGCGCGGCAATACGTAACCGATCGCACGCCGCCTTGTGGAAAACCCCAAGTGCTGAGCGCGCAGAACGGCGAAGTTCCGCCTATTGGCCTAACGTGGCGACTCCCGCGGCCCGGCAGGTCTGGATCGGCCCTACTCGGAGCTTGCGTTGCGCCAGGGCAGCGGGTCATCCCAGTTCGCCGGCGTGCCGCTTGCCCGTAGGGCTTCGAGGTGCGGTCGACCAACTTGACGTGCCCGACCCGCCCTAAATGCCTCGAGGAAGAACGCTCGGACAGCTCCGGCAGTCATCGGCCGGGCGAGCAGGAAGCCCTGTGCGTGGTCGCAACCCAGAGTCGTCAGCAGCTGCTGCTGCTCTATTGTCTCGATCCCCTCGGCCGTCACCACGATGTCGCAGCGGTGTGCGAGTTCGATGAGCGCGGTCACGATGTGTGTTGTGCGGCCGCCGACGCCGAGGTCAGCGACGAACGACCGATCGATCTTGATCTCGTCGATTGCGCGCTCGCGCAGGAGGCTTAGCGACGAGTAGCCCGTGCAGAAGTCGTCGAGAGACAAGCTCACGCCCGCCGCGCGCAGCTGGTCCAGAATCGATGCCGCGATCGGGCTGCGTGAAAATACTGCGGTCTCTGTGATCTCGCAGATCAGCTGGTCTGCAGGCAATCCGTTCTTTGCAAGGCACGCGAGCACGAAACGAGGCAGGTCCTCGTCGAGCAGGTTGCGGGCGGAGAGGTTCACCGCGATGCCCAGCGTCAAGCCCATCTTGTGCCAGGTCGCGCATTCCTCGATGGCCACCTCCAGCACGTAACGCGTCAAGTCTCCGACTAGGCCGACGCGCTCGAGCAAGGGGATGAACTCGACCGGGGGGATCAGACCGCGCTCCGGGTGCCGCCAGCGCACCAACGCCTCTGCCGCTACCGGCAGGCCGCCACGCATGCTGAACTTCGGCTGGTAGTGCAGGATCAGCTGCTTTGTTTCAAGCGCCTCCCGCAGGTCGCGCAGCAGCTCGAGTTGTGCCAACGCCGGCGGTTCTAGCTCCTGCTGATAGCGGTACACCGGGATGTCGTCCGTGCGTGCCTGGTACATCGCGAGTCGAGCCCGGCGGATCAAATCGTCAAGGTTGTCGCCGTCATCCGGCGCGCACGCGACCCCGGTGTGGGCGTCAACCGTGAGATCCAGGCCGTCGGCCGTGATCGCCGTCCCCAAAGACCTAACCGCGAGCTCAGCCTGGGCTACACCTGCCGAGGCGCTCGGCAGTTCACGCAACAGCAGGACGTACTCAGCTCCATGCAGGCGCGCTACCACGTCGCACCGGCGAACCACCGTCGTGAGGCGGCTGGCAACTGCGCGCAACATCTCGTCCGCGGCGTGCGCGCCGAGCAGGTCGTTGACCTCGGCGAAACGGTTCAAGCCAATGACAGCGACGGCGACCAGGCTGGCAGGATGCAGCTCGGCCAAGGCCTCGCGCGCTTGATCCTCCAGCATCATTAGGTTGCCGACGCCGGTCACCGGATCGCTGAAGGCTGCTCGAATCCGCTGTTTTGCGTCCTCGCGGATCGAGTCGAACTTGAGCGCGTTCGCGAGAGCCACCGCGAGTGCATTCGCGAAGGCGTTCAGGCAATCGGTCTCTGTGGCGTTGAACACGACGGGAGCGGAAAAAAGCAAGCGGAGCTCCCCAACTCGCCCCTCGCGAGTTGCGAGCTCGATGTCCATGCTGTGCGCATGGTGATGCTCACCGTGCTCAAGTTCATGGGCGTCCTCAAAGTCGCTCGCCCGCATGATCGTGCCGTGACCGGTGGCTTCGTCGAGCTGAATCTCGGCCGCATCCGCACGCATCATGGTGGCGACAGCGGCGGTTGCCTCACCGATGAGCTGCTCGAGTTCGACGTCGCGCAACTCGTCGATGGCGACCTGGAGACGGTGCCAGGCGAACCGCTCCTCACGAATCGCCGCGCGGTCGGTGCTCAATGCCTGGACGCCGAGCAGCGCGCCCAGGATGAGCATCGTGAACCAGGTCGACCAGCTGAGGGACGCGATGATCACGAGTGCCGCAGCGAGGTTGCGCAGCCAGATGACGATCGCGACGCGAAGGTCGTCCCAGACGCTGAGCCGGGCGGGTCGGCCGCGCTCGGTCGCGACGACCACGGAGATCAGGGCGGTCGACAGCAGATGCAGCGCTACGGTCGCTGCCGCGAGGAAGCCAACCGTTCGCACGGTAAAGACGGCGTTCCACCTCAACTGTGGCGAGTAGACGTGAGCCGACGCGACAATTGCGCAGCCAACCGCGGTCTCGATCGCGACCACCGCAGTGTTGAAGGCGAGCTTCGGCCCTGAGCGCCGACGGGCCACGCTCACGATGGCCATCCCAGCCACCATCGCGATCATGAGGCGCCCCGATGGCACAAGCACCAAGCCAAGTACGAAGGCGGTCTCGCGCCAGTTGTACGCATGCCGGTTCGCGCCGCGCCGGATGCCGACCTTGGCCACCTCGCCGATAACGCATAGCGCCACCGCCAGCGCCCAACGCCACAGCGCCGGTGCGGCCTCAGAAGAGATCATGAAGATGGCGGCAACGAGGCAAAGCGCGCCTGCCGCGCCCACGACGGACACAAGGCGGCGCACGGCGCGTGGCCGCGCACGCTGCATCATCGTCGCTCCTCCGCCGAAACTTCCCCCCGAAGGAACATCGACAGCAGCGCCGCAGATCACATAGGCCGAACGGCCGATTATCGACGCGTTTGCCGCGCCGATAGACGAATGTCTGGTTGATCCAGATGGTGGACCCAGCGAACAGGGAACCGCCGAACACGGAAAAGGGCCGGCGCTAACCAGCCCTCTCCGCAC
>DATCFU010000131.1:0-22511 GCA_036509315.1 Acidothermaceae bacterium | reverse complement strand
AGTCCGTTCAGCAGGACGAGGAACACGACAATAAGAAGGACCCAGAACAACGGGCCACGGGCATACCGTTTCACGTTCATGGATGCGGAGCGAAAGCTCCGTCCCTCCTACCGAATCGACGCGCTACCGACATCTCGTACCACCCTCGACGGTACACCGCGGGCGATACGTTCACCCACAGCCGAATGCCCAGAGCAGGCCTACCGCCGACTCCATAACCCCTGGCCGACCGCAGTCGTTCCCGAGCCGCACCCGCGAGCGCCTTATTGAGAGTCGGCACTGCACCCCTATTGCGGGTCGGCACTACACCCCTATTGAGGGTCGTACACCGAACGCTTGAGGGTCGCGACGAACGGCAGGTTACGGTACTTCTCGGCATAGTCGAGCCCGTACCCAACAACGAAATCACGGGGAATGTCGAAGCCCAGGTAGCGCACATCGACGTCCTGTTTGACGGCATCTGGCTTGCGCATGAGCGCACACACCTCGACCGAGGCAGGCCCGCGCGAGCGCAGGTTGGCCACCAGCCACGAGAGCGTGAGCCCTGAGTCGACGATGTCCTCGACGACCAGCACGTTCAGACCGTCGATGCCGTGGTCGAGGTCCTTCAAAATCCGAACCACCCCAGAAGACGAGCCGCCGGAGCCGTACGACGAGACCGCCATGAAGTCGACGGTGATAGGCAGGTGGACAGCCCGGGCGAGGTCGGCCATGACCATGACAGCGCCTTTGAGGACACCGACAAGCAGCAGCTCTTTCCCCGTGTAGTCGGCGTCGATGGCGGCGGCCATTTCGATGATTTTGCCCTGAATTTCCTTCTCGCTCAGCAAAATCCCGGACAAGTCGTCGCTGACGTCAAACTGATCCACCCGGGTGCGCCCCTCCACGAGCAATCGCTACTGCAGGTCACTGCCGACGTAGAGCTTCCCATACCGCCGGCTGGCGCTTTGGCCGCCCGGCAGGCTTACCGGGCCTTGCCCGTGCCAGTCCGTGACAAGTGCCTCCATCGCTTGCAGATGGACGGCGGCCAAGCTGCCCGCCGTTACTCCGGCTCGAAGCGAGGCGAGCCGGAGTACTCGCCTGCGAACAGCCGCCGGGAGCAACGCGAGCGACGCAACGTCCAGCGACCCGTCAACGTCCGCCATTTCGGCGTAGCGGCCCGTCGCCCATTGGTCGAGGGCGTCGGCGTCATCGCGGGCGAGCTCGGCGGTGCGGGCAAGTGCAGCAGCCATCCCCGGCCCGAGCGCGGTCTCGAGCACCGGCAACACCTCAGACCGCACCCGCACCCGGGCGAACGACGAGTCGGCGTTTTGCGGGTCGTCCCATACCGGCAGGCCGAGGTCAGCGCAGGCCGCTTTCGTGACCGCGCGTTCAACCGCCAAGAGGGGACGCCGATAGCGGGCGTCGGTCGATACCGCTGGACCGACTGGACTGCTGCCGACGGGGCTGCCGCTGACGGCCGCCATGCCGGCCAACGACCGCGTCCCTGAGCCGCGGGCGAGACCGAGCAGCACGGTCTCTGCCTGGTCGTCGAGGGTGTGACCGACCAAGACCACGGCGGCACCGAGCCGATCCGCGACTGCGTCGAGCGCCCCGTAGCGAGCCACGCGAGCAGCCGCTTCGGGACCACCGCGATGAACCGAGACGTCGACGCCGATGGCCTCGACCGGCTCAAGCCCAAGCCCGGTCAGCACCGCCGCAACAGCGACCGCCCGAGCGGCCGAACCCTTCTGCAACCGGTGGTCGACGGTGACGCCACCTACTCGAAGGCCGAGTCGCGGCGCCTCGAAAGCGGCTGCGGCGGCGAGCGCAACAGAGTCGGCGCCGCCACTGCTGGCCACCAGCACCAACGAGCCAGCATCGAGCCCGGCGAGCGCTTCACGGACTGCACACCGGACGGCGGCAACCGCAACAGTCGGGCCCGGTGGTCGACGTGCGATCTCAGTCTCCGACGGTGGCGCGCAGCACGCGTGACATCCACAACTCCGGCTTGGCGATTTCCGCTTTGGTCGGCAGCGTGTTCGGCGACGTCCAGACCCTGTTGAACGCCGGCATTCCGGCCCGGTCGACGACCGCGCGGACGAATGCTGCACCGTCGGCGTACTGCTTCGCCTTCGTGTCGAGCCCGAATAGCTTGCGCACGATGCGGTCGGCGGGACCTTGGCCGCGCCGGCGCTCGGCAAACTTCGCGCTGATGGCCTCGACGCTCGGGATCACCGATGGCCCGACGCCATTCATGACGTACTCGCCGTGGCCCTCGAGCAGGGTCATCACCGCGGTCAGCCGGTTGAGGATCGCGCGCTGCTCGGGGTTTTGCACCGCTTCAAGAAAGCTCAAGCCCTCAGATTCGTCGACAGCTGCAGACGAACGGTGCCGCCGCATGTTGTCGCGCACAGCTTCGCCGACGTCGCGCAGCCGGGCGAGCATCGCCGACGGATCGAGGTCGCTGGCCAAGAGGAACGCGCTGATCTCGTCGTGCAGATGCGCGCGCAGCCACCGCACCGCGGTGAACTGAGTTTGATGCGTTACCTCGTGCACGCACACCCACAGCCTGAAGTCGCGGGGATCGACGTCGAGTTGGCGTTCGGCGGCGACGATATTCGGTGCCACCAGTGTCAGCCGACCGTCGCGCGCCTGGCCGTCTTTTGGCGGCAAGAACAGCTCGTACTGTCCGAGCACCTTGCCCGACAGGTAAGCGAGCAAGAGGCCGACCTGCATCCCGGTCACCCGAGACCCGAGCGCGCTGACGACCGGCGCCCCGACCTTGCCTGCCTGCTTCGCCGCCATCTTGTCGAGCAGCGGCTGCATGACTACCTGGAAGCCGCCGACGTTGCCTTCGATCCAGGCGGTGCGATCCGCGACAAACGCCGGCTCGTGGCGATGCGGCGCGGAGAGCCCGGTGAATGCGGCTACGTGATCCTGCGCCTCGACCGCGAGCAGCCGCAGTTGGCGAACCGCGTCGAACGCCTCTGGCCTGGTCACACTCGGGCCTCGAGGCGCGAACCTGCTAGCCGTCGCGGTGGCAAGATCCCAGTCGACAAGCCGCAGGGTGTCGGTCATGGGCCTACGGTACGAGACTCGCCGACAGTCGGTCGACCGCGGCCTCGGTCGGGGTGGTCGCATTCTTGGCAACACGGGTCACGATCGTCGCGAACACCAACGTCGCGCCGCTGTCGTCCCGGAGATATCCGGCGAGTGCGACGACGCCGTCCAACGTGCCGGTCTTTGCCCTGATCACTCCCGCGCCGGCCGCTGCCGGACCACCGAAGCGATCACTCAAGGTTCCCGAGAACCCCGCGACCGGCAGCCCGCTGAGGATCGAGGCGAGCCGATCGTGGCCCGGGCCGATGGCGAGCCGTAGCAACGCCAGCAGCGTGGCCAGCTTGACGCGGTCGAGCGGCGACAGCCCACTCGCGTCGACCATCGCAAGTCCCGTCGCGTCAATGCCGAGCTGCGCGACCGCTGCGCGCACTGCCGCGACTCCACCGGCAAACGTGGCCGGATGCCCGGTAGCGATCGCAACCTGCCGCGAGAGCGCCTCGGCGAGGTCGTTGTCACTGCGGCCGAGCATTCGCTGCACGAGTTCAGACATCGGCGGCGACGCAACGCTGGCAAGCACTGCTTTCCCCTGGACGGCGTGCGCGCCGGTCGGCACGCCCGTGACCGCCACTCCATCGCGGGTCAGCAAAGCAGCGAACTCAGCCGCCGCGGCCGCCGCCGGGTCGGCGGCCGTTGCGGCCAGGCCCGGATTGGGATGTCCCTCGTCGACTTCGAGCGCCGACACCGGAGCGACGTCACCCTCGCTCTGGTAGATCGGCTTCCAGCCGGGCGCGAGCGTCGCCCCGCGGAACAAGGAGGCGTCATAGCCAAGGGAGATCGTGGTGAGCCCGCGCGCGTGTAGCTGCGCGGCCGTGAGTTGAGCAAGCGTCACGAGGCTCGCCGGTGCCGGGTAGCCAGGGCTCCGCGGGCCGACGGCGGCCGGGCCGGACAGCGTCGGATCGCCGCCGCCGACGAGGACGACCTGACTGGGCGCGCTGCCTTGCACGACGCGAGTGCTCAGGTGCGCGTCCGGCCCGAGTACCTGCAACGCAGCCACCGCAACCGCCAGCTTCGCGGTCGAGGCTGGTGGCACGGCGTCCGCGCCGTCGTGGTCGAACAGCACCCGTCCACTAGCGGCGTCGGCGACCAGCATCGCGACGTCGTCGCCAGCGAACGCATGGTCGCCAAGCAACGGCGTAAGCGTGGCTGTCAGCCCGGCCGTTGAGGGATCCGCCGCGTTGGCAGCCGGCGACACCGCCATCAACAGCGGAGCCGCAGCCGAAGCTGTCCGCTGCCAAAGCGCAGGCGAAGCGGACGGCGGTGCCGGGCTCCGCGTCGGGGCGACCGAGGGGTCCGGAGTGGCAACAGTGGTTGTCACGGCGGAGGGCGTCGACGAAGCGCCCCCCGCCGACGTCCCGCCTGAGTCTTCTGAGGTCGGTGCGTAGAGGGCAACGCTGCCGACCGCACCTGCCACCACAACCAGCGCGACGACGAGCACGATGCGCAGCACGCGGTGCCTGCGTCCGCCTGTCATATGCGCGACACTAACGAACGACCGATTGTCGGGCTGGCGATCATGGCCCACGAAACCTGGGAGCGCGATGGAGTTCGACGTCACAATCGAGATCCCCAAGGGTCATCGCAACAAGTACGAGTTCGATCACGAGACCGGGCGGATTCGACTCGACCGCATGTTGTTCACGGCGACTCGCTATCCGTCCGACTACGGCTTCATAGACGACACCCTCGGCAACGACGGCGACCCGCTCGACGCACTCGTGCTCGTCGACGAGCCGACCTTTCCAGGCTGCCTCATCAAATGTCGCGCGATCGGTATGTTCCGGATGACGGATGAGAAGGGTGGCGACGACAAGGTCCTGTGCGTGCCCGCAACAGACCCGCGGCATGGTCACCTGCGCGACATCAACGACGTCCCACCGTTTGACCGACTAGAGATACAGCACTTCTTCGAGGTCTACAAAGACCTAGAACCAGGCAAGTCAGTCGAGGGCGCGACCTGGACCGACCGAGCCGAAGCAGAGGTCGAGATCCTCGCGTCGCGTGCGCGTTGGAAGAACCTTCAGCACTGACCCTGCTTACAGCTGCATTGCACTACAGCTGGATAGCACCGATGTAGTCGGACCGGAACGCATTGTGGATGCCGATCTGCTCACCCGTTGCGGGCGCGTCGACCATCTGGCCGTTACCGATGTAGATGCCAACGTGGTGAATCGTGCTCGGGTCATTGGTGTTGGTCGCGAAGAAGACGAGATCGCCGGGCTGTAGCTGAGCTTGCGAGACGTGCAGTCCCTCGTCCCACTGCGCGCCCGTGTAGTGGGCGAGTGAGATGCCGACGGCGGCATAGGCCTCCATGGTGAGCCCGGAGCAGTCGTAGCCGGGCAACTTCTGAATTCCGGTCGAGGTCACTGTCGGACCAACTTCGCCGGCGCCAGCCCAGCGGTACCACACGCCGATCTGCGACTCGGCGAACGCGATGGCGCCCTGCCGCTGGGCTGGCGTCGAAATCGAGTGACCTCCAGGCGGCACGAGGCCGCCGCCATTGTTGGTATAGCCGCTGCTACCCCCGTCGGCGCTACTGCCGCCGCCGCCGTTGCCGCCTTGCCGTGCTGCCGCTGCGGCCGCTTGCTGCTGGGCCAAGGCCGCTGCTCTCTTCTGCGCGGCGAGTGCGGCTGCTGCTGCGGCGGCCCTTGCTGCAGCAGCCCGTGCTGCAGCCGCCTTTGCTGCCGCGGCAGCTGCCGCAGCTTCTTCCGCCTGCCGCCTGAGGCCGTCGGCCCGCGCAGTTGCGAGGTCCTTTGCGGTCCCGCGCAGGACGGCGAGCTGTGCATTCAAGTTCAACTGGTTGGCGTTGATCGCAGCGATCTGGCCAGCTTGGGCGTTGACTGCGGCGACGGCGGCGTCCTTCGCTTTCGCGGCGGCCTGCAACTGCACTTGCTGATCAGCGAGTGCTGCATTCGCTGCGTCCTGCGCCGAGGCTTGCGCATCCTGAGTCGATGTCATCAATGAGATGACGGACTGTTCGTGACGGGCCAACGCCGACAGTGTCGATGCACGAGTGAGGAACGCGCCGGGTGAATCCGATGTCATGAGCGCGCTGAGCCGGTCGAGACCGCCGGCGCCGCGATAGCTCGCAGCGGCGAACTGATTCATCTGGATCTGCGCGTCGTCGCGTGCCTTGTTTGCGGCCATCAGGTTGCTCTGCGCCGTTGCGAGATGTTGCTGCGCAGCGTCGACCTTCGCCATTGCGCCGTCATAGGCCTCAACGACCGCCTCGACCTGGTTGTTGAGCTTGTCCAGGCTGGCATTTGCGGCCGCGAGTTGGGCTTCTGCCTGGCCGATTTGCTGGGCCTTTGCCTGCGTGGCAGCGTTCGCCTTGTCGACCTGAGATTGGCTCGGAATCACCGGCTTCTTCGCAGCGGCCGCGGGCAGCGCGGTACTGCCAATCGCACCAACCACAATCGCGAGTGTGGTCAACACCAAACCTGCGCGGCGTGCAGTCCGAGGTACGAAGCGAGCTGCACGAAAGTGGAGGCGGTGCACCTAACCTCCACAACTCGACGACTCAAGAAGGCGGATGCGCTAACGCCGAATGCGCTGCACGTTCCTGGGCGACCATAGCTTTCTGAGTCCCACCAGTAACAGGCGTAACAACAGACATTTCGCGCGCACAACGGAGTTCACGCTGAATAACACGGTTGTAATTTCACTCGAGGCACCGTGAGGCAACTCTCGTCACACCGCGTTAAGTGATTCGGCCATTCGGCCCAGCAACCTGAGGCAGTCGGCCGAGATTTAAATGCAGGTGCTACATCAGTCGGGCGGCCAGCTCCGCGACGGGCGAGCGCTCGCCCCTGGTCAACCGGATGTGGCCAAAGCAGGCCTGGCCGCTAAATGCCGACACCACGGCGGTCAGCGCGTTCGTCTGCTCGGACAAGAACGGCGCATCGATCTGCGAAGTGTCACCGGTCAGCACGATCTTGGAGTCGGCGCCGATGCGAGTCAACAGCGTCTTGCCGACCTGCGGCGAAAGGTTCATCGCCTCATCGACCAGTACGAAAGTCGAGTGCAACGTGCGACCGCGAAGGTGGGTAACTGACTCCATTGTGAGCAGGCCCTGCGCCTTGATGTAGTCGAGTGAATCCTGCGCAACCTTGCCGCGTCCACCGTCTTGCCGGCGACGACTCGCGGCCGCGCCATCACCCGACAGCGCGGCGACGGCATCAGTGATTGCGGCCATCCATGGATCGATCTTCTCGTCCAACGTGCCCGGCAGGTAGCCGAGGTCCGCGTGACCGACCGGAATCACCGGGCGGTACACCGACAACCGCTCAAACCTGTGCTGCTCAACAACCATGTGCAACGCAGCGGCGACCGCACATAACGTCTTGCCAGTGCCAGCGGGACCATCGAGCACGATGACTTTGACCTCGTCGTCCAGCAGCAAGTCGAGAGCGAAGCGTTGCTCTTTGTTCGCCGCCTTGAGCCCCCATACGGGCGCCAGGCTCTCGAGCAGATGCAGCTCACCGGCACGCACCCGCGCGAGCGCAGAGCTGGTGCCCGAACGCAGGACCGCGAACGTGTTCTCCGCAAGGTCGCTCGCACCCGCGACGTTGTCGACCGATACCTGGTGGGAGTCGAACAGCGCGTCGACAACAGCGACCTCGGCGTTGAGTGCGATCCACCCGTCAGGGCGCGCCAATGCTGGCGCGAGGTCGAGCGGGTTGTGCTCAACGGCGGCAAGCCCCACTGCGGCGGCCGTCAGCCGCAGCGCGGTGTCGTTGGAAACGACGAGCACCGGCCCGGCGTCCGGCGAAGCCATCGCAAGGCCGAGCGCGGTGCCAACAATCTTGTTGTCGGGGGTGTCGATCGACAGGCCGTGCTCGCGCAGCAGTGCCGTCTGGACGCCGTTTACCTGCATCCGGACCGTGCCGCCGTACGGGCGTTCCAGCGGCTTGCGTAGATCGCCACCAGCCTCGAGTCGCAGCCCTTCAATACGACGCAGGACGTCGCGGGCCGCCCCACCTGCGGGATCGAGGCGCTTCTTCAACCCGTCAAGCTCCTGGACGACCGTGAGCGGGATGACCATGTCAGCACCCGGAAACGCCTCGAAAATGCCTTCCGGGTCTGACATCAGTGCCGACGTGTCCAGTACGACGATCTTCGCGATGGCGACCTCCCTGCTACCAGGATGAGCGTTACCAGGATGCGCCTGTGCCGGCAGTTCGGCAGGGAGATCCGCTCGGACGTCGGCTGACACGAGGCTCATAACGATCCCGTCGTCACGGCCACCGCCCTTTGACGGCGCCTGGAGACGGCCGCCGCAGGGCAGCGGAGCGGCCGCTCCGCCGATCGTGCCGCGAGCCCGGCGATGGTGGGGGGACGCCAGCCGACCGGCCAAGATCGTGTCGCCCAGTTCTGCATAGAGCGGCCCCGCCCGGGGTACGACGGTCCTCGCCAAAGAAGCACGCACCAGAGGAGGGCGTACCAAATGGGTACCACCGACAAGGTGAAGAACACCGCGCAGACCGCGAAGGGCAGCGTCAAGGAAGCTGCCGGACGGGCAACGAACAATCGTGACTTGGAAGCCGAAGGAATGGTTGACAAGGCCGCCGGCGACCTGAAGCAAGCGGGCGAAAAGGTGAAGGACGCCTTCAAGTAACCGAACCCGACACGCGGGAGGGCCAGCTGAGTTGGCCCTCCCGCATGTCGTGCTTCAATCTCGCGCGACTGCGTCGAAGACAGTGGTGAAATGGAACCCATGCGAGTCGCACGCCGATGACCGGCGGTCCAATCCTCGGCCGGTACACGCACCACTCGGACCCGACGGACCTGCGCACAGTCCGACTCATCGGGCTGCCCGTCGCGTTGTTCCTGCGAGCCCGCGAACATCACGACGAACTGATCAGGGAATTCACCCTGATGGCGATCCGCTCCAATGGCACGGATTCCAACCGCACCGATGCGTTCGGCGTAGCACTGCCGCCACGCCTTCGTGAACTCGTCGACATCCTCGGCCGCCGGTTCGGGGCAAGCACGTCACGCGCCGACATGGAGCGAGATGCCGCAATCGAGCGGGGCGACGCGACGGTCGACCTGACTTATCACGTCCCTGCGAGTCTTCGCGACGACCTCAAGATGCTGACGCAGCTCATGGACGACGCAGATGACTTCTGTCGCATGGAGGCGCTGCTGACGCTGCCGCGCGACGCGAACATGGTGGCCTTTGGGCACTGGTACAACAACGAGTTCCTACGCCAGATCGACGGACTACCGCCGACTCCATGGAAGGGCCCGCTCGAGTAGCTCGCTCAGGATGCGGTTGCGACCGACGGCGCAGTTGACACGAATACGTGCGACGTGACCGCATCGCCGAACGCCACAGCGTCGCCCTCGCGACCGACGAAAAGCTCGCCACCCACACGCGAGATGCGCACCGGCATGTTGGGCCGGACGCCCGCACGACGCAATCGAACCAACAACGCGGTGTCGGACTGCAACGGTTCACCGATGCGGCGCACGATGACGTTGTGCGTGCTGTCAGGCACCGTACTCAACGCAACAAGGCCCTCGCGGAACTCGACGTCGTCGGTGCCTTCGCCGAGTTCGGCGAGACCGGGGATCGGGTTGCCGTAGGGCGACTCCTGCGGATGACCGAGGACGTCGAGCAGCCGGCGCTCGACCGCCTCGCTCATGACGTGCTCCCAGCGGCATGCCTCTTCGTGCACGAGTTCCCATTCGAGGCCGATCACGTCGACCAGCAGGCACTCGGCTAGGCGGTGCTTGCGCATCACCCGAGTCGCGATCGCCCGGCCAGCCGGGGTGAGCTCGAGACGGCGGTCGCCGTCGATCGTGACGAGACCGTCACGCTCCATCCGGGCCACCGTCTGCGACACCGTAGGGACGCTCTGCAGGAGCCGTTCGGCGATCCGCGCACGCAGCGGGACCGCGCCTTCTTCTTCGAGCTCGAAGATGGTCCGCAGGTACATCTCGATCGTGTCGATGAGATCGTGCTCGTGGTTCACGCGATCGATTGTGTCGCACTTTGCTCACCGGTGCGCAAAGTCCCCGGTTAGCCTGAACCCGTGGCAGCCACCCAGCGCGAAATCAGATCAAGGCGGACGACGCTGCTTGGCGCAGTCATGATCATTGGCCTACTGACCACCGCTTGTACGAGCAGTAACAAAGGTGAGAGCGCCATCTCGCCAGCGGCATCGGCGTCATCACCCGCACCCGCACCACCATCGGCACCGGCTTCCTCCTCGCCCGCGGCGGTCGCCTCAAGCACGCCGGCGAGCCCGGCGCCGAGCCAGGCACCGGTGGTGAGCCCGATAGCGAGCCCGAGTCCCATCCCGAGCCCGTCGGCGACGACGTCGGCGAGCACGACCCCGTCCGCGCGGCCCAAGGCGCCCGGCCGCCCGACTGCGTCACCACCGACGGCGGTCGGCCACCCTGCGCCCGCGCCGTCTCCCACGAGCCAAGCTGCCGTCGTCCCGGACGTGTGGGTCGCCACTGCCACCCCCGTCACCGCGGCGCAGCTCGGCAAGAGCTGGCATGCCGGGGCTCCGACTTGCCCGGTCGGTCCGGTGCAGCTGCGCAACCTCACGATGACCTATTGGGGTTTTGATTCGAAGCCGCACATGGGCACGTTAGTGATCGCGGCGTCCGTGGTACCGGCGATCACGCAGGTGTTCAAGACGTTGTTCGCAGAGCACTTCCCGATCCGCACGATGATCCCGGTCTCCGCATTCGGCGGCAGCGACTCGGCGTCGACGGCGGCCGACAACACCGCCGGGTTCAACTGCAGGTACGCAGTAGCGAACGGACCGCCACAGTGGTCCGCCCACGCGTACGGCGAGGCCGTCGACGTGAACACCGTCGAGAATCCCTACGTGTTCAACGGTCAGGTATTGCCATCGCCGCAGGCCGCGCCCTACAAGGCTCGGTCGCCGTACCGCCCAGGTATGGCGGTGCCGGGCGGACAACTCGTCGATGCATTCGCGGCGGTGGGATGGCAGTGGGGGGGCCGCTGGTCTGACCCGGACTATCAGCACTTCTCCGCGACCGGCGGCTGACCGTCAGTTCGCGTCGACCGACTCCAGTTCGGCGTCCGGCCGTTCATCTATCGGACGTCGGGCCAGCTGACCACGGTGCCGCACTAGCCGTCGCGAAACTACCTGTATCGCAAGCGAAATTCCGAGAAGAGCGACCGCGACGACCCCGTCAAGCCAGAAGTGGTTCGCGGTCACGACGACGACGTAGACCGTGATTGCGGTGTGGACAAGGATCAGCCATCGCCACTTGCTGCAAGTCGCACCGATCACGGCGACGGCAACGAGAAACGCCCACGCCACATGCACGGACGGCATGGCCGAATACTGATCCGCGCCAAGTTGAGCATTGGCGTACACGGACTGCCCGTACGCCGCCGCGGTGTCGACCATGCCAACGCGAATAAGCCGCGGCGGCGAGACCGGGACTAGTGCGACCAGGAGGCAGGCTGACGTGGTCAGCACAATCAGCGTGCGAGTGCGGCGGTACGCATCACGGTGACGGATGAACAACCACAGCAGGACGGCGAGCAGCATCCCGAAGTGCATCGTCGCGTAGTAGATATTGCAGGCCTGCACGAGAAACGGGTGCCCGAGAATCTGCTTTTGCAGCGCGACCTCGCTCGGAAAATGCCATGCGCGCTCGTGGTCCCACACCCTTTGCCCACGCTTTACTGCCTCGTCGGTCTGACCAAGTGAGAAGCTGCCGGCGAGCTGCCACAAGGCATACAGGCCAAGGATGATGCCGACTTCACGGCCAAATGACGCGATCTTGAAGAAAAATGCGCGACGTTCGGGCGCGAAGCGCTCGGCGAGGGTCGCGACCGCGAAGCAGGCAGCGCCGAGCAGTGCGGCGGCCTGCCACGTCAGCGCGACATTGGGCACGGCACATCATCGCGCACGCGTGCAGTCAGCGCAGTTTCAGGATCACCTTGCCGCTCACTTTGCGGCCGCTGACCAGCGCGAACGCCTCATTCACCTCGTCGAGGCTGCGCTCGGCACCGATGTGGATCCGTAGTTGACCGCCCGCGAGCGCAGCCAGGGCACCAGCGATACCCGCGCGCCGCTCGGGAACGGTCGCGATCAACCCGCCGTAGGACAGGATCCGCTGTTGTTTGCGGTAAAGCTGCAGAAGCTGGACCTTGCCCTCCGGGCCTGCGCTGGCGCCGAAAATGAGCAATCGACCGCGTGGGGCGAGCGCGGCCAACGCGGCGGGGGTGAACTCTCCCCCAAGAGAGTCGATGACTGCGGTCGGCTCGAAGGCTTGGACAGCCTCCGTCAGGCCGGCCGCGTCTGACACAACCGCACGGTCTGCGCCCATCGCGATGATGGCGTCGGCTTTGGACTGGTTTCCGGTCTGGCCCCAGACCTGCGCGCCCCTCGAGACTGCGTAGGAGATCGCGGCCAATCCAACGGCGCCGCTACCGGCCAGAACGAGGAGCCGGTCGGCTGGCCCGATCTCGGCGATCTCCACCGTCTCGAAGGCGGTCAGTCCGACGATGCCGACCCCTGCGGCGTCACGCAGCGCGACACCGTCCGGAATCTCGACGACCGACGTTCGAGGCACGACCGCCGCCTCGGCAAAGACGCCGTCGCGCACAGACCCCAGGCCACCACCCGCCACGACGACGGCTACGCCGTCGACATGACCGACTGCCTCCGCACCCAAGGTGCGCGGGAGAGGCCCGTCCGGATTCACCCTGCCGGCCGCGTTGTAACCGTCGACCGGATTCACCCCGGCGTATGCCAACTCGACCAGCACCTCGTCGTCCGCGGGTGTCGGAAGCTCTACCTGCTGCAACTCAAGCGGTTTGCCGTGCTCGATCAAGCGAGCCGCACGCACGATCACGTCGCATCCAGCAGGGCGACTTCTTCCACGGTCAGGTCGATGTCGGCCGCGGCCGCGGATGCGACCGCAGTTTCGGGCCGGCTCGAACCTGGGATCGGGATGACGTTTTGGCCCTTGGCCAGCATCCACGCGAGGGTGACCTGTTGCGCGGTGATGCCGCGGGCCGCAGCGACCTTGACGAACGCCGGATACCGTCGCTCGATGCCGCCTGCGTTACCAATGCCACCGAGCGGACTCCACGGCAGGAAGGCAATTCCGCTGTCGCGGCAGTAATTCAGCTCACCCTCCGACGAACGGAAGTTCGGCGCGAACTGGTTCTGCACCACCGCGAGGTGCTCATCGAGAATGCGGTCTGCAAGGGCGATCTGAGTGACGTTCGCGTTCGAAATACCGGCGAGCACGATCTTGCCGTCGTTGAGCAACTCCCTGATCGCGCCAATGCTGTCGGCGTATGGCACCCGCGGGTCTGGACGGTGGAACTGATAGAGCCCGATGGCCGGGACACCGAGCGTCTTCAGTGACTGCTCCACTGCCCGCTTGAGGTACTCAGGCCGCCCGTCGACGTTCCACGAACCGTCGGGACCGCGCGTGTGGCCGCCCTTGGTTGCGACCAGAATCCCGGTGGTGTCAGACCCGTACGAGGCGAGCGCGGCGGCAACTAGTCGTTCGCCGTGGCCGAAGTCGGCGGCGGTCAGGCAGTAGGAGTCGGCCGTGTCGATGAAGGTTATGCCTGCGTCGAGCGCAGCGTGGATGGTGTTGATCGCCTGCGCGCGGTCAGGCCGGCCTGCGACCGACAGCGGCATCTCGCCCAGTCCGATCGCGCTCACCGTGAAAGTTTCGACACCTCGCCCGACCTTGCGATAGCGCATCTTTGGGTGTCCCGTCTCGATCGATGGAGCGTGCTGGCCACCTTCAACGTATCCAACACCTCGACATTCCAATCGCCACATGCGGCCACCTCTGCCGCGCTCCGACGATCGCCGGGCCGCGAAACTCGGTCGCCGGTTCGCGTCGTGCGTGCTAGAGCACTGTGCATGGGAACTGCAGGCGACACGGCCGGCGAGCTCGTGATCGAGCGAGTGACCAGCCGCGAGGCCGCTGACCGATGGCAGCAGATCGCGGAGGAGCACTTCGAAGCCGACTACTACGAGATGCCGGCCGATCCGGTGCAGGAAATCTACGAGCGGGTCGAGTCGACCCGAAGCGACGACCGCTACGAGCTGTGGCTCGGCAATCTACGCCCGGATACGGGTGGCGCGGGCATGCCTGTGGTCCTGGGTGAGATACGCCTACCCCTGCTGGACAACGTCGACAACGCAGTAGTCAACGTGGCCACCCGGCCCGCCTATCGGCGGCGCGGTTACGGCACCGCAATGCTGGAGCACCTCACCGCACGTACGCGAGCACACGACCGAACACGTTTGATTGGCGACATCTGCGAACCGATGCCATCGAGCGAACCCGCCAACGTCTCCTCCACCCCGCCGCCCGGTGTGGTTTTCGCCACCAGGGCCGGCGCGCGGCCAGTGACGTCGGAGGTACGCCGGCTGTTGCGAATCGGCGAAATCAACGACGTCGCCCTGGCCCACTTGCAGCAGGATGCCGTAGCGCATTCGGGGAACTACTCGCTCATCCAGTGGGAAGGTCCGGCGCCTACAGAGATCCTCGACGACCTGGTCGTCTTACACTCGCGCATGACGATCGATGCGCCACTCGAGGACCTTGATTGGGAGCCGGAGAACTGGACGCCCGAGCGATATCGCGAGCGCGAGCAGCGAGTAGTCGCCAACGGACAGGTGTGTCTGTGTACCGTCGCGCGTCATGATCCATCAGGTCAGGTCGTCGCGCTCACCGACATCGGCGTGACCACTGCGTTGCCCGAGATTGCGTATCAGTGGGCAACGATCGTGCTGCCATCGCATCGGGGACACCGATTGGGCATGTTGGTGAAGCTCGCCAATCTGACTTACCTGCGAGCCAGCCGACCAGAGGTGCGGACGCTCAACACATGGAACGCAGCCATCAACGACCACATGGTTGGCATCAACGAGGCCATCGGCTTTCGCGCGGTCGAACGCTGGCGTGAATGGCAACTCGAACTATCGGACTCGACGAACTAAGCTCAACCATCAGCTCGACGAATGAGGAGCGAGTTAGTCGAGTTGGCGCGGTGGGTCGGAGGCGAACTGTCGGCCGCCTGGTGATGTCCATAGGCAGGATCCGTCGGGTTGGAGCGTGACTGTCCAGCCGCCGAAGGTTTTCAGTCGGTGGTGTCGCCGGCATAGGCAGAAGCAGTTGGTTGCCGAGGTGTTCCCGCGGGGGGCGGGGATGTTGTGGTCGACGTCGCAGATGGTGGCGCGGGTGTTGCACCCGGGGAACCGACAGCGCCGATCGCGGGCCATCATATAGTCGGCGAGCTCCACCGGTGGCCGGTAGATCACGCTGCCGTGATCCAGCAGGAACCCAGTCACCGGCTCGATGATCAGCCGCCGCCAGTCCGCCTCGGTGGCCCGATCACGCACCAGCGCGGCGGGGATCGGGCCGTAGCCGAGCAGTTCGGCGGGGTTGTCGGCCAACCCGAGCAGGGACGGCAGGTCGGTGATGAACTGCACCTGCTGACGGCGCCCGTGCCGGCGGGGGGCGTTCGGATCCGCCAGCGCATTGTTCGCCCACACCACCAAAGCGTCAGAGCGGTAGGCGTCGATGCCTTCATCGGGCAGCCCGGCCGCTTTGGCGGCGGCCTGCAACCGGGTCGCGGTCGCGTCCAACCCCAGCCACACAGTCTGCGCGTCGACGGCGGACAACGTGACCTGCAGTTCGCTCATCACCGGGTCGAGGAGATCGATCTTGTCGACCCGGCGGCGCCGCATCGCGTCGGCGTGTTCGGCCAACACCACGTAGGGGTCGGCGGCCAGGATCGCGCGGCGCAACGTGCGCCGAAACGCCGCCCAGCTTTGGCCCTTGATCTTGGCGGCGACCCGCATCGACCGCGGCGACCCCGGCAGCACTAAGCCCCGCGTCGGTGACCGCTTGGACGACGACCCGGGCGTGCCAGTACCCCATGAACCCGGCGCCCATCGCCAACCGGCACGCTGGGAGCTTCTCCACGATCGCCCGCGCGGTGTCGACCCGGACCTGCGCACCGCCGCTGGTCATCCCCAACGTCGCCGCGACCAGATTCGCGCCACCATCGATGCTGTTGCGACCCAATGGATCCGTGCTGTCCGGATCTGGGGGCGGTGTGGGACCCGCGACCCGGGCGGTCACCCGCACTGCCAACTCCGCCAGCCAGGCCTGCTGACTTTCCAGCAACTCCAACGCCACCGACGCCGACTCCTCATCCAGGCTGTCGATGTCGAGCAGCGACAAGCAACTGAGCGTGACAAGCCCCGGCTCGAAGTCCAACAAATCCCGCAACGACCACACCAGTCGAGCATCAGGCAACAACGACGTGGCCAGCGCACGGGCATCGACATCAACGTCGAAATCGATATCGGAAGCCGCGATCAACATGCAACGAAGCTATCCACGACCACCGACACTTTTTACACGCACGTCCGATCGTCGAAATCTGTGCACGAAACGTCGGCCTGTGCACAAGATGAGTGCAGTGATGCAACTGCTTGTGCGAACTCCGTACGCCACGAGATCAAATAGCGCGAACGCACCGCGCTATCAGGCCGACTTCCAGGTTGCCGTCACGAGAGCTACTCCTGGTCGGTAGGCGAGGTGCACGTACGACGGCGCTGCGATCACTGCGAAGTCAGCTCGCTTACCCACCGAAAGAACACCGATGTCGTCGCGACGCAACGCCCGTGCGCCGCCCGCAGTAGCCGCCCACAACGCTTCGGCGGGCGTCAGATGCATGTCACGAACTGCGACAGCAATGCAGAACGGCATGCTCGTCGTGTATGAGGACCCAGGGTTGCAATCCGTCGCTAGCGCAACCACCACACCGGCATCGACCATTCGCCGCGCGTCTGCGTACCCGCTGCGAGTCGAGAAGTCGGCGCCCGGCAGCACGGTGGCGACGGTGGCAGATCCGGCGAGCGCGTCGACGTCCACATCACTCATGTAATTGCAGTGGTCGACCGAAGCCGCATCAAGCTCGACGCCGAGTTGCACCGCGCCGGTTCTCTCCAGCTGATGCGCATGGAGGCGCGGGAGCAGCCCGCGCGAAACACCCGCTTGCAGAATCCTTCGCGCCTCATCGACAGTGAACGCACCGCGATCGCAGAACACGTCGATCCACCGCGTACCAGGGGCGCATGCGTCGAGCATCGAGCCGGCGACAAGCGAGACATAGTCGTCGCGCCGACCCTGGTATTCGATTGGCACCACGTGCGCACCCAGGAACGTCGACTCAGGGGTCAGCGACTGCGCAATCGCGAGGCCGCGCACCTCGTCGTCTGTCGTGAGTCCGTATCCGCTCTTGATCTCGACGGTCGTCGTGCCGGCCGAAACCATCTCGGCAAGCAGCCGTGAAGCGTTCGAGCGGAGCGTGTCATCGCTCGCCTCGCGGGTGGCAATCAAGGTCGCCGCGATACCACCCGCGGTGTAAGGCGTTCCAGCCATTCGCGAGGCGAACTCAGCTGCGCGGTCGGCTGCGAAGATCAGATGGCTGTGGCTGTCGACGAAGCCCGGCACCACCGTCTGTCGATCGACATCTACTCGTGCATCGGCGGAGGGAGCATGAGGCCTCCGGCCGACCCACACCACCCGATCGGCCTCGATGACCATAGCCGCATCGTGCACGACCCCAAGCACCGACCCGTCACCGCTACCAGGGTCGTTGGTGACGAGCAACCCGATGTTGTCGACGAGCGTTGTCGTCATGGAATCACCGCATCGATCGCCGATTTCAGTGCTGCACCGACGTCGCCCAGGCGAACATGCTGACGGTTCTTCACGACGACGTTTCCCTCGACGACGACATCGGTGACGTCAGCCGCCGACGCGGCAAAAACGACCGTCTCGGCTGTGACCCCGCTGCCCGCCGTACGTCGCGACGCGAGATCAATCGCCACCAGATCCGCGCGCATGCCGACAGCCAGTTGGCCGGCGTCCGGCCAACCCAACGCGCGATGCCCGACGACGGTCATCGTGTCGAGCAGCGCGCCAGCCGCAAAGGTTCCGCGCGAGTTAGTAGCGAGACGCTCATCAAGCTCGATCCCGCGAGCCTCCTCGAACAGGTCGATCACCGATTGCCCATCGGACCCAATCGACAGCGCGACATCTGCGGCTGCCAACGCACCCGCAGGACCGATCCCATCGGCAAGATCGCGCTCGGTCGTCGGACACAGGCACACGCCGGTCGAGCTCGATGCAAGTAGCGCAATGTCGCCAACCGTCACGTGCGTCGCGTGCACGGCCGTTGCAGCCACGCTCAACACACCTGCGTCGGCAAGTAGCCGAGTTGGGGTAACGCCAAAACGTTCAATGCACGCATCGTTTTCCGGGCGCTGTTCAGACAAATGAAAATGAAGCGGGACGCCGCGTGTACGCGCCCAGTTGGCAACATCGCCAAGTTGATCGACCGGCACCGCGCGCACTGAGTGAATTGCCGCACCGATGCGCACGTGCCGGGCGTCAGGCAGCTTGTCAACGCGGGCTGCCCACCCAGCGGCGTCGCCATCGCCAAAGCGTTGTTGCGGAGGCTCCAGCGGCTCGCCAATTCCGCCCGCCAAGTAACAGGTATCAAGCAACGTCAAGCGGACGCCGACTTGTGCCGCCGCTTCTATCAGCGCGTCGCCCATGGCGTTGGGGTCAGAGTAGGGCACGCCGCCAGGCTGTTGGTGCACGTAATGGAATTCGCCAACACAAGTGATGCCAGCCAACGCCATCTCGGTGTACGTCGCCCGCGCAAGCGCTAAGTAGTTATCGGGATCGAGTCGACTCGCGACGGCGTACATCTGCTCGCGCCACGTCCAGAAGTCTCCTCGCCCTGCCTGTGTCCGGCCACGTAGTGCGCGATGGAACGCGTGCGAGTGCGCGTTCGCCAGGCCCGGGATCACGAGTCCGGTCAACCGCTGCGCGGTTGGCGCAGCGTCGACGTCCTCATCGACACCGGTGATACGACCATCGTCGACGGTAACCAGGACGCGAGCCGCGACCCGACCAGGCGGCAGCCATGCGTTCTCACACCACCACGACGGCATGCTTAGCTTGCCCCGACCGGCGCAGTGCTGACCCAATCGGACATCACCGCGGCGAGCGCCTCGACACCTGCGAGGCAGTCGTCGCGCTCAGCGAATTCCGCCGGCGAGTGTGAGACACCGGTCGGATTACGCACGAATAGCATCGCCGTGGGGACTACGGACGACAGCACGCCGGCGTCGTGACCGGCACCCGTGCCGAGGTCCGGCACCCGACCGCCGCAAGCCACCACACCCAACCCCGCCACCGAGTCGAGCACCCGATGTAACCGTGCATTCGCGTCAGCTCCGAACTCGACGACCGCTGAGACCGACTCACCTGCCACGGCGAGCTCCACCCGCTCGGCAGCCGCGCGCGCGTGGGCGTTCGCCGAGACGCCACTGACGATCGCGTCCAGAACCGCCTGATCTGGCCCGCGCGCATCGAGCCACGCCGTCACCGTCGACGGGATTGCGTTCGTGCCGTTCGGCTCGACGTGCACGCGACCGAACGTTGCGACGCCACCGTGTTTGCTGGCGAGGATCCGAGCTGCAAGAACTGCGGCGGCAAACGGCTGCATCGGGTCGCGTCGGTCAGTCATTCGCGTCGTACCAGCGTGGTTTGCTTCGCCCTCAAAGGAGAACCGCCATCGGCCGTGTGGCCAGATACCCATGCCGATCCCTAGTGGTGCGTCGAGATCAATCAGCGCTTGTCCTTGCTCGATATGCAGCTCCACGAAGATGCCGACCCTGCGCAGAGTCTCGTCGTCGCGGCCCAGCTGCGTGGTGTCGACACCAGCGCGTCGCATTGCCTGGTGGAGGCTCACGCCGTCGACATCGGTGAGCGCCCGCGCCGCCGAAGGTTCCAGCGCACCCGTCGCCAGCCGAGACCCAGCGCAGGCAACTCCGAAACGGGCACCCTCCTCGTCGGCAAATACGGCAACAGCTATCGGCCGCAACGGCTGCACGCCGCGACTGCGAAGCAGGTCGATCGCACACAGCGCGCAGACCACTCCTAGCGCACCATCGAACGCGCCGCCGTCCGGCACAGAATCAAGGTGTGAACCAGTGACGAATGCTTGGCGCGGATCGCCCAACCAACCGATCGGTAACCACCACGCCCACAGGTTGCCGTTGCGATCCGACTGCACCGCGAGACCGCGCGCGGCGGCTGCCGCGACGAACCACGCCCGTGCCTCGAGATCGGCGTCGTTCCAGGCAAACCTGCGATACCCGCCCACGGGGGTTCGGCCAATCGGCAACAACTCCGACCAGAGCCGGTCGAACGTGCCACCGATGTCGGCAGCCGCGCTCACTCGGGTGCAGATTCGTGCAGCGAACCCTCGTGCACTGAACCCTCGTGCATGGGAATCCGGACGCCGCGTTGTGCCGCAACCTCGGTCGCGAGCTCGTAGCCGGCATCGACGTGCCGGATCACGCCCATGCCGGGGTCGTTTGTCAACACTCGCTCGAGTTTTTGTGCGGCCAGCGGGGTCCCGTCGGCGACGCTCACTTGGCCCGCGTGAATCGAGCGACCGATGCCCACACCGCCACCGTGATGGATCGAGACCCATGACGCACCCGATGCTGTATTGACCAGCGCATTCAGCAGCGGCCAGTCGGCAATCGCGTCGGAGCCGTCGGCCATCGCTTCGGTCTCGCGGTACGGCGAAGCGACCGATCCCGCGTCGAGGTGGTCGCGCCCGATGACGATAGGCGCGCTGATCTCACCACGGGCCACCAGTTCGTTGAAGCGCAGCCCGGCGAGATGGCGTTCGCCGTAACCGAGCCAACAAATACGTGCGGGTAAGCCCTGGAAAGCGACTTTCTCCTGAGCCGATCGAATCCACCGCTCCAGCGGCTCGTTGTCAGGAAACAGCTCAAGCACCGCGCGATCCGTGACCGCAATGTCGGCTGGGTCGCCCGAGAGCGCGGCCCATCGAAACGGTCCCTTGCCTTCACAGAACAGCGGTCTTATGTAGGCCGGCACGAACCCGGGGAACGCGAACGCTCGTTCATACCCGGCGAGCAGGGCCTCACCGCGAATGGAATTGCCGTAGTCGAAGACCTCCGCGCCAGCGTCCATGAAGCCGACCATGGCCTCGACCTGGACCGCCATCGACGTGCGAGCGCGGTCGGTGAACTCCTCCGGCTTCGCCTGCGCGTAGTCGTGCCAGTCGGCGAGGTCGATGCCCTCGGGCAGGTATGACAGTGGGTCATGCGCCGAGGTTTGATCGGTCACGATGTCGATGGGGGTCCCACGTCGCAGCAACTCGGGAAAAACGGAAGCACAGTTACCGACAAGCCCGACCGACAGCGCAAGCCCATCGCGCTTCGCAGCCAAAGCCCGCAAGAGCGCCACGTCGATGTCGTCTGTCCACTCGTCGAGGTAGCGCTGTTCGACGCGCCGCTCGAGCCGGGCAGGGTCGACGTCGATGACGATCACTGCGCCGCCATTCATCGTCACCGCGAGCGGTTGCGCACCGCCCATCCCGCCGCAGCCGCCGGTCAACGTCAGCGTCCCCGTGAGGGTCCCCGCGAACCTCTTAGCAGCAACGGCGGCGAATGTCTCGTAGGTGCCTTGCAGGATCCCCTGCGTGCCGATGTAGATCCATGAACCAGCCGTCATCTGGCCGTACATCGTCAGGCCGAGGTGCTCGAGCCGCCGGAACTCCGGCCACGTTGCCCAGTCACCAACCAGGTTCGAGTTCGCGATGAGCACCCGCGGCGCCCACTCGTGGGTGCGCATCACGCCAACCGGGCGCCCCGACTGCACGAGCATCGTCTCGTCGTCCTTCAAGGTCTGCAGCGTGCGCACGATCGCGTCGAACGAATCCCAGTCGCGCGCAGCCTTCCCGGTGCCGCCGTAGACGACGAGATCGTCAGGACGTTCCGCGACAGCAGGGTCGAGGTTGTTCATCAGCATCCGCATGGCGGCTTCTTGCGGCCAGCCCAGGCACGACAGGGTGGTGCCGCGTGGCGCCCGCACGGGGCGAGGTCCGCTCACACGAGGTGCGCTCACAACATCTCTCCGATCACAGACTCAGCGGCGGCCACAAAGATTCCTGCACGGGCCAACTCGACGGCGGCTTCGATCTCCGGCGACAGCCACCGGTCGACGTCCGGCCCTGCGACGCGAGTACGCAACGCCGCAACGACGGCCGCGGTGCCCGGCGCAGGCATCAGCGGCGCACGTAAGTCCAAAGCCCTTGCTGCGGTGAGAATCTCGATCGCAAGAACGCGAGTCAGACCGTCGACGGAGCGCAGCAACTTGCGAGCGGCTGACCAACCCATCGAGACGTGATCTTCCTGCATCGCTGACGACGGGATCGAGTCGACACTCGCGGGCACAGCGAGTCGCTTCAGCTCGCTGACGATCGCGGCCTGCGTGTATTGCGCAATCATGTGCCCCGAGTCGACGCC
>DATCFU010000130.1:0-22984 GCA_036509315.1 Acidothermaceae bacterium | reverse complement strand
TTGCGCCGGCGCCGTGAGTGGTTCCACCGGATGAGCGACGCCTACACCGTGTGTTGGTGGGTACCCGCTGGCCATCGGCCGACGACCGACGAAGCCGAGAACCGTATTCGCAACATCCGCGTGAACGGTCCCAATCCGCAGGCATTCACTTTGCGCGAGCGCTATCCGCGACCCGACGGGCAGGTTAGTTATGCGGGAGCGCAGGGGTAGAACCCCGGCATGTACCGGCCGCCAAACGCATGTGCCACATGACCGGCGTCCGCGCATTGCTTGCACGCTCTGACGGCTACCAGCAGCCCATGATCACCATCGCGGTGATCACGACTCCTGCGATCAGAGCCCACACCCGCGTCGGGCCAGCGTCCAGCAGGTTCATGCCACTGCCGACGGCCACCAAGTCAGCGGAGATGTTCAGCGCGTTCGCGATGATCAACGCGGCAATCAGAACGATCAGCACGGTTCTGGTTCGGCTCTTGAACTTCTCCGTCGCCAACTCACCGAGACCGCGTCCTGTTGCCAACGCCGTGCGATCGCAGATCTCCTGGACACCGGCTATTAGCGGCAACTTCATGAGCGATACCCATAACAGCCGAGCCCGAACTGCGTGCCCGCTACTAAGTAAGTGGCAATGCCTCACAGATCATCGTCAGAGGCACCAGCAACTAAGCCTGTGCCTACTGCGTTCAGGTAACCCCGCCAACCGTAAGGCTCGTTTTGGGCACCTGTCGCACGGGACGGCGGGGTCCGGGCCACATCGAAATTGTGCCCGCAGCGAATGACGGCAAAGGTCGCGGCGAGTGTGGATAGTCACAGGTTTTGTGATGGTTTCGAGCCCCAACAGCTGGGCACAAGTAGCACCGATCGCTCGCGAATCCTCGCCAGCGAGCAATCTTCAAGGAGGCACTCCGATGGTCGTCCTCGGCATCGTGTTGCTCATCGTCGGCATCGTGTTTGGCGTGAGCATCCTTTACACATTGGGCATCGTGCTCGTCGTCGTTGGCGCGATACTTTACCTGCTTGGTTCCACGGGCCACGCCGTTGGTGGTCGCAATCACTATTGGTAGCAATCGCTGGCCAGTAAGGGAAATAGTCCTACCGTGACTACCGTGGAAGGTAAGGAGTCGACATGCGACTAGTAGCCGTTATCGTCGTCGCCTGGCTGATCATCGGCGTCGCCGCAACCGTGCAGCGTGGCTACCTGAGGAGCAACAACGCGACCTGCGCCCGCACGGGTACGGTCGCCAGCACCATCGTCGTTGGCCCGCTGAACTATGTCGGCGTCAATCCGAAAGTCACCTGCCACGTGCCAAAGCCGTCGGCCTGATTCGCAGCCCTGCTTGGTGTTTATGCATCGAGGTGGCGGGAACGTAACCGCATGAAGGTTTTCTCCAGCGATCTTCAACTCAGGAGAGGTTCCACATGTTGCTCGTCATCGCCATTATCTTGTTGCTTCTCTTTGGCGGCCTTGGTTTCGTCGCGCACGTCTTGTGGTTCGGCCTGATCTTGGCGGTCATCATTCTCGTAGCACACATGCTGACTGGTAGCCGCGCATAGCTTTCAGGGGACCGCGGGGGAGCCTCCTGGGCACCGGAGAACTCCACCCCATCATCAGGCCGACGCTTCTCGGAGCGCCGGCCTGATTGGTTGTTCGGCCGAGGTCTGTTCAACTCGCGAGCGGGCGGCTACCTTCTGCTCATGGAGCAGGCCGAGGTGGTCGCGTTTCCCGCTCGTGGCGAGGTTTTCCTCGACCAGCGCGGTGAGGCACGCACCTTGCGGCTGGCTTGGCACACCGAGGCGGACGTCGTGGTTCTGAGCCTCTGGCAGGCCGACCGTTGTTCAGCAACCTTCCGTCTCGCGCTCGAGGACGTGCCCAGGTTCGTGGCGGCCCTTGTCGAGGGCCTCGGAGCGGCTGCGAACTTGCCGGCCGCTCAGGCCGCTCGACTGAGAACGAATAGAGCCGCCGAATCCGCGAGCGCGAGTGCTAGCTGATTAGACGGCGCAGGCGTCGCCTTCGCATGCTGCATCGCCGCTTGCCGCGACCATCGTCAACGGATTTGCCTCCGCATATGCCGTGCGCAAGGTCTGAAGCAGGACGTCGGGTGACTGAGCTCCGGAGACGCCGTAACGGCCGTCGACGACGAAGAACGGAACGCCTGAGATCCCGTACGCAGCCGCCTGTTGCTCGTCGGCAATCACGTCGGTTGCGTATTGGCCGGAGGTCAGCACAGCCATGACGTCTGTTTCGTCGAGGCCGGCGTCGACGGCCAGGCGCGTCAACGTTCCGGGGTCACCGACCGGTTCGTTCTCGGTGAAGTAGGCGCGCATGAGGCGCTCCTTCACGGCGTCCTGCACGCCCTTCTCGCCGGCGAGATGGATGAGCCGATGAGCGTCGAAGGTGTTTCCGCCGCGGGCGGTGTCGAGGTGGAAATCCAGACCCTCGGCTGCCGCCATGTCGGTCAACCGCGCGTTGGCTGCGAGCGCCTGCGCGCGGGACATGCCGTACTTGTCAGCGAGTCCTTGCACAGGGTCGCCCTCGCGAACCGCTGGCGCGTCGGGGTCGAGTTCGAAGCTCCGCCAGTACACCTCGACGTCGCCGCGATGGTCGAACGCGGCCAGTGCCGTCTCGAAGCGACGCTTCCCGACGTAGCACCAAGGGCAGACGACGTCCGACCAGATTTCGACTTTCATTGCGCTCCTCAGTAGCGACTACGAAGGGCGACAACAGGCCCGGACGCCGCCTTGTTCCGGGCCGCCTACCGGCGGCCGCGAGTGCCGTGCTGGCGGCCGGCTCGTCTGATTTCGCGGATCGCGGATGCCTGCCAGCCACGCATGCTCCGGCCCCTGACTCGATAGGGATCAGGGTGTTTGCGCGCAGGTTGCTGCGGGCGGTTACGGGCGACCATCACGATCGTCGCGATGATCGCAATCGCCACCAGGCTGCCGATCACGATCGCGACGATGGTGATGATGTGCGCCGCCATGCCCTCACTCTGGCACGGCCATCGAGCACAGGATGGGCGATCACTGCCCTAGGCGGGCAGCGATCGCACCGGCTGCCGCGACGCGGCGCGCCGAGGTCTAGCGGAACACGATCGTCTTGTGGCCGTCGACCAGCACCCGATGCTCCAGATGCCATCGCACCGCACGGGCTAACGCCAGGCATTCGACGTCCCGCCCTATCGACGTCAGGTTCTCGACGTCGTCGCCGTGATCGACGCGCGCCACTTCTTGCTCGATGATCGGTCCCTCGTCGAGGTTTGCCGTCACGTAGTGCGCGGTCGCGCCGATCAGCTTCACGCCACGATCGTGCGCCTGGTGATAGGGCTTCGCGCCCTTGAAGCTGGGCAAGAACGAGTGATGGATGTTGATGATCCGGCCAGGCATTCCTTCGCACACGCGCGCGGACAGAATCTGCATGTAGCGGGCCAGAATCACTAGCTCGACGTGGTTTTCGGCGACGATATCGAGGAGTCGCTGCTCCGCGTCGTCCCTGCTCTGCGGCGTTATTGGCACGTAGTAGTAAGGGACTTCGTAGGAGTCCGCGAGCGATTCGAAGTCGCGGTGATTGGAGACGATGCCCGCGATATCGGCGGGCAGCGAGCCGATTCGCCAGCGGTACAGCAGGTCGTTGAGGCAGTGGCCCTGTTGCGACACCATGATGATGATGCGCGCGCGGGCAGCCTCGCCGGCGATGTGCCAGTCCATCGAAAAGGTTTCGCCGACCGGCGCGAAGGCAGTGCGCAGGTCGTCGAGGGCGACGGGTCGATTGTTCGACTCGAGGTGTACCCGCATGAAGAAGCGGCCGGTGTCGCGATCGCCGAACTGCTGGCTGTCGAGGATGTTGCAGTCATGTTCGGCCAGGAAGCCGGTGACCGCGTGCACGATTCCGACCCGGTCGGGGCACGACAGCGTAAGGATGAAGCCGTCCACGAAGCGGCCTCCTCCTAGGTCTGGATTCTCAGGCAGAATAGTGCCTGAGGCCGCACGCTCGGAGTTGCGGCCGGGAGGACGGGGACTGCGTGATCTTCAAAGCCGTCGAGGATGGCCGGCCGTACCCGGCGCACGACCTGCTCCTGCGCGATTGGGCAGAGGTGCCGCCGCGGCAGGTTCGGCTCGATCAACTGATCACGACCAAGAGGGTGCTGGCGCTGGACGTCTTGCTCGACGACGATTCGACCTTCTACGGCGACCTGTTCCCGCACGTCGTGCAGTGGCAGAACGAGCTCTACCTCGAGGACGGCCTGCACCGCGCGCTGCGGGCGGCGCTCCAGCAGCGGACGGTCTTGCACGCGCGGGTGTTGAACCTCGACGCCCCAGGCGGCGCCGACATCGTGACGACATCCGGTGAGGATGCCGGGCTCGCCGACGCCGATTTGGGCAGCGACCGGTGACCGAGCCAATCCCTGAGCAGACCAGCGACGACACGGACATCGGGTGGGGTGACGAGTCCGCCGACGAGAAGGCGAAGCGGGACGCCGAGTGGTACCGCCGCGAGACGCCGCCGCACCACGGCGACTAACCCGAGGGATCCTCTGGCCCGACTCGGTTGCACGCAGACGCTCAAAGAACGCGTCCACCAGCAACCAAGTTCAAAGGGCCGGGGCGTGGCGCGGGCTACGCAGGGGTTGGGGCTGAGACTGCGGTGCAGAACATGCAGCGGGTGGCCTCCGCCGGGATGCTGCTCAGGCACTCGGGGCATTCGCGCGTCGGTGCGTCCGGTTCCGGCTCCTTCGCGTACCGATCAAGCAGCTTGCCGAACGGCACGACCGCCAAGTAGTAGACGACCGCCGCCATGATGATGAACGCGATCACGGCGTTGATGAAGTCGCCGTAGGCGAAAACGCTGTTGTGGATGGTGAAAGTCCGGCCGCCGAAAGCTCCCTTGCCGCCGATGATGCCGACGAGCGGGGTGATGAAGTCCTTCACCAGGGCTGTGACCAGGGCGGCGAATGCGGCGCCGATGACGAACGCGACGGCCAGATCGACCAGGTTGCCGCGTAGCAGGAACTTCTTGAAGCCTGACAATGTGTTCTCCCTCTGTCGAAGGTGTGGCTGTCGGGGGTATGTCGAGAACGGACCGTCGTCTGAACTCAGGGGCATCGCAGCGGCAACGGAACATAGCGTGCGAACCCGACTTTCGACTAGCCGACCACCACGGCCGACAGTCGCGAGGTGACCTGGGCCTGGGCGAGGAGCCTCGCTTGCAGCGGGCTGGTGGCGAGCACGACGAGCGCTCCCGTGACGCCGACGACGTCGGACTCGACCTGCGATCCGCCTGTTGGCGCCGAGGCGATCGGGATCGCGATCACCTGCACGTCGGCAGCGACGACGGTTGCGGCAGCCGCCGATCCGGTGAGCCCGCCAGCCAAAGAACCACCGCCCGTCGAGGACCCACCGTCCCCCGAGGACCCACCAGCCGGTCCCGAGCCGGCAGACGCCGCGTCGCCGACCGTCGTACTGGCAGCGAGGACGTCGATTCGCTGGCCCGGCTGCAACAGCTGTGCGGCTTGCGAATCGGCGAGCCGGACCGGTGCGGAGACCAGCCCGGCCGCGGGCCGGCTCAAGACGCCGGCGGTGAGCCGGACGTCGGTCAGCGGCTCCCCGCGCCGCAGCGGTCCGGACAGCTGGCTGCCGACCACCGCGGCGAGCTCGGTGGTCGCGCCGAACGGGACGACGGCAGGGGGGAACGCAATCGTGCGCAGGTCGGCTGCGGTGAGGACTGCACCCGCCGGGAGGTCGCGAACCGCGGCCACGATTGCCGTCGTTGGGGCGGGCTTGGGCGACAGTCGCGCGACGACCATCGCGACCCCGATGACGACCAGGACCGCGCTCAACAGCCGTCGATAGCGGCGCACCCCGATCCGAATCTCGCGCCGAAGTTGGTCGCCGCTGCGCGGCTTGGTGCGAGACGACGGCGCATCGCGCAGGGGAGGCGGCGCTGCGCGGAACGGCACCCACGGCAACCCCGCGCCGCCGCGCCGGGTCACGGTAGGGCGAAGGGCAGCGGCTGGCCGTCGAGCGCGTGGGAGCAATCGCAGGTGCGCTCAGTCGGCAACGCCACGATCACACCAGAGAGCAGCGAACGCAGCCGCGAGATGCTCGAGGCAAACGCGGCCAGCACCTCTTGGTGGCTTACGCCCTGACCGGCTTCGACGCCTGCGTCGAGGTCGGTCACCACTGCGATCGAGGTGTAACAGAGCGCCAGTTCACGGGCCAGCACCGCTTCTGGCTGCCCCGTCATGCCGACCACGGACCAGCCCTGAGCGGTGTGATGCAGCGACTCCGCGCGGCTGGAGAACCGCGGACCCTGGATCACGACCAACGTGCCGCCGTTGTGCGGCTCCCACGACTGCGCATGAGCCACCTCGACCAGAGCAGCGCGGCCGTGCGGGCAGTACGGGTCGGCGAAACCGACGTGCACGACTGGACCGATCGTGTCGTAGTAGGTGGACTCGCGCCCCCACGTGCGGTCGACGACCTGGTCGGGCACGACGAGACTGCCGGGCCCGAGCTCGGGCCGCAGTGACCCGACCGCACAAGGCGCGAGCACTTGGCGCACGCCGACAGCCCGCAACGCCCACAGGTTGGCGCGGTAAGGCACCCGATGGGGCGGGTAACGATGGTCTCGTCCGTGGCGTGGGATGAACGCAACCGGGCGGCCCCCGACCAGCCCCGTGATCACCGGCTCGCTCGGATGGCCGTATGGCGTCTCGACCGGCACGCTCACGGGGTCGTCGACAAACTCGTAAAACCCCGAGCCGCCGATCACGCCGATGGGCGACGAAAAGTCATCGTTCATGCGCCGACCCTAGGTGACGCGCTCGCGCAATGACCAAGGGCGCAAGCAGGCGGTGGACGGCGAGTTGCTGGCCTGTGGATGAAGCCGCTCAGGTAGTCGCGGCAGCCTTCGCGCCGCCGCCGCTGCTCGACCCCGACCCCGAATTCCCCGAACCCGGTTTTGCGCCGTTGGCCTTCGGAGTCGCGCTGGGCTTGGCGTCGGTACGCGGCTTCGCCGAGCCGCCGGAGTCACTGCTCTTGCTCTCAGCTGCGGGCTTGCTTGCCGAGCTGCCCGAATCCGCCGAGCCCGAACCCGAACCAGAGTCCGACCCTGAGCTCGAACCCGAACCGGAGTCCGACGATGACGAGGAAGCAGACCCCGACCCCCCGGCGTCCACCCCCACGCGTTCCGAACGGGCTTTTGAATCGCTTCGACTGTCGGTGCGGTAGAAGCCCGAGCCCTTGAAGACGACGCCGACGGAGGAGAAGACCTTGCGCAGTTTGCCGCCGCAGGTCGGGCACTCGGTGAGCGCGTCGTCGGTGAACTTCTGGACGGCTTCGAGCGGCGTGCTGCACTCGGTGCACACGTATTGATACGTCGGCACGACTCAGACCTCCGCTAGCACTCTCGACCCTTGATTGCTAATGATGAGGCATCGAGGACCGGCCCACAAATTTCCCGTGCCACTTTGTCGCCGGTGTCTGCGACTGTGGAGGCCATGTCGATAGACGTTCGACCTGCGACGGCGGACCGGTGGGACGACATCGCGACGCTCTTCGGCTGGCGGTTTGGGGGCGCTTCGTCGTGCTGGTGTCAGGTGTTCGTGGGTGCAGGCACGGCTGGGGCGCCGAGCAAGCGCGACGCGTTGCATGACGAGATCAGCCACGCCGTCATCGCGCCGGGACTCATCGCCTACGCCGATGATCATCCGGTCGGCTGGACAAGGGTCGCTCCTCGCTCCTCGCTTCCTGGGGTACTCGGCAACCGGGCACTCGCCAGAGTGCTGGCGGACGATGACGCAGCCTGGTGGGTGAGCTGTTTCAAGGTCGACAGTCGCCATCGGCGAACCGGGGTCGGAGCGGCACTGCTGCATGGCGCGGTCGAATACGCGCGCGAGCACGGTGCGACCGCGGTGGAAGGGCATCCGGTCGACGTCGATGCGCTGAAAGCCGCCCGGGTGTCCGGCTCGGCCATCTACACGGGCACCGTCGCGATGTTCGCCGCCGCCGGGTTCACCAAAGTCGCCCGCACCTATCCGACCCGCCCAGTCATGCGCCTCGAGCTACGGCGTTGAGACAACCAGCACGAGCGACCCGTCGAATGTTGGCTGGGTACGCAGGTAGCCGAATTGGTTGTCCCACGTGCCGTCGGCCAGGTCACGGCTCAACTCGACAGTGAATCGGTCGTGCACGGCGTCGCTCACGAAGCTCCACGCCGAGCACGACAGTCGCGCGCCCGGGTCCAAGAGCGCCTCGGGTCGTCCGTAGTAGGCCTCGTTGAACCCGTCGACGCAATCGAGCGGCACGGGCACGACTGCGCTCGCGATCTCACCGCCCAAAACCTCGGCCATCGTGTCGATCGACGGGTAGCGCCGCGCCTCTGTCTCGAGCACTTCGGGCGCGTAGTCGTTGAGCCAGAATCGCTGCACCAGATCGGGGTCGGAGGTCAGGATCACGATGGGTCCGCGGGTTACTCGGCGCAGTTCGCGCAGGCCGGCCCGCAGGTCGCTCCACTGATGCACGCTGAACGTGGTCATCGCGGCGTCGAACGAGGCGTCGGCGAACGGGAGATTCTCTGCAGTGGCGTCGGTCGCCGGCGCCAACGAGGTCGGCCGTTGCGCCCGCATCGACGCCGACGGTTCGACTGCTGTTACCTCGCGATCGACCGGCTCGTAGGAACCTGTGCCCGCGCCGACGTTGAGCACCGTTCGAGCGTCGCCGAGTGCGTCGACGATGCGGGCCGCAATATGCGGATCCGGCCGCCGGTACTGCGAGTACGCCCCACCGACCTGCCCGTAGTCGGCATCGCCCGCACTGCCGTCGTCCGCTCGTTGACTCACGGCGGCAGGCTATCCATCGATAGAAGTAAAGATATTTGCAACTTCATATATAGTGGTGTCTTCAACTTCGAATTCTGATCGGGGCGTCGTGCCAGTTCCGCTGTATCAGGCCAAGGCAGAGCTTTTCCGGACGCTCGGCCATCCGACCCGCATTCGGGTCCTGGAGCTCCTGCAGGACGGGCCGAAGGCAGTAAGCGAATTGCTCACCGAGTTGAATATCGAGCCGAGCAGCTTGTCACAGCAGCTTGCCGTGCTCCGCCGGGCAGGGATCGTGGTCTCCTCTCGCCAGGGGACTGGAGTTGTCTACGAGCTCGCCGCGGCCGATGTCGCGGATCTCATGCGGGCAGCCCGTCGGTTCATCACCGATGTGCTTGCTGGGCAGGGCGAACTTCTCGCCGAGTTGCGTTCCGCCGACTTGTCGATGCGCTGACGCATGCGTGTTCTTGTGTCACGCGCTGGCGCCCTGCTGCCCAATCGTTGCGCCATTATCTGCACCATCCGCTAGCAGGACCACCGCTCATTGCCTTGGCGGTCGCCGTGCTGATCCTCATTGGAGTCCGGTGGCGCCCCGCGATACCGGTTTCGTTGGCTGTCGTTGCGCTGGTGACTGTCGTCGTCAACCTTGTCGGGCTCCATGTGGCTCGGCTCGGTTCACTGCCCACACGTCTCACTGCCCCGGATGCTGGCTTCTTTGACCGGCACCTGCTCACGGCCCTGATCCCCTCCGCACTTGCGGTCGCGGCGCTGGGCGCACTGGAGTCGCTGCTCTCGGCCACAGTCGCGGACGGCCTCACCGTCGATCAACCTCACGACCCGGACCGGGAGCTGTTCGGGCGAGGGATCGCGAACTTGATCGTGCCGTTGTTCGGTGGGGTGCCTGCCACCGGCGCGATAGCTCGTACCGCGGTCAACGCGCGGGCCGGTGCAACGTCGCGACTGTCGGCACTCACGCATGCCGTTGTGCTCGCCGCCGTGGTGCTGGTCGCGGCACCGCTGGTGGGCAAGATCCCTGTTGCCGCACTCGGAGGCGTGTTGCTCGCCACCTGCATTCAGATGGTCGAGGTCGGCTCACTGCTGGCAATCAGTCGTGCGACTCGAGCCGACGCGCTGACGTTGGTCGTCACCCTTGTCATCACTGTCGTGGCGAATCTCGTCACGGCTGTTGCGGTTGGGATTGCCATTGCAGTCTTCCTCGCGCTGCGGTCAATATCGCAAGCCGCTCGGCTCGATCAGGTGCCGCTCGAACCTGGCGATCATGACCAGGAGGAGCACGAGCTACTCGCCGAGCACATAGTCGCGTATCGCATCGACGGGCCGCTGTTTCTTGCGGCGGCGCACCGGTTTCTGCTCGAGCTCACCGAAGTCGCCTACGTGCGGATAGTGATCCTGCGCCTTTCACGAGTCACCTCGCTCGATGTCACAGGAGCGCAGGTCCTGGGTGATGCCACCAACCGCCTCGAGCGGCGAGGCATCACGGTTCTGCTCTCGGGAATTCGACCGGGCCACGACCAGATTCTGGCCACTCTCGGGATTGCGGAGACGCTCCGTGAGAGTGGCCGGGTCTTCGTCGACACACCTGCGGCGATCAGTTACGCCCACAACCTCGTGCACGCTGAACCACTGGTGGCCGCGACGCCAGCTCTTATCGCCGAGTGAGCCGGTGAAGGATTCGGTCGGGTTTTTTTCGCTGAAAGTGCGCCAAATTCCTTCACTCGGCGCGGTGCTAGTGCCGCGTTTCACGGCACAATTCGATCATGGACGACGAGTGCTTGCTGTGTGATCCGGACCGCGCGGATGCGTACTTCCCGCGGCGCAAGGTGTGGGAGGACGACTTGTGGCGGCTGTCGGTGGTGGAGGCCGGGCCGATTGCTGGGTTCGCGCATCTCGAGCCGCACCGGCACATCCCCTACCTGACCGATCTCGACGGACCCGAGGCGGCGACGCTCGGCGAGGTCTTGGCTCGCGTGACCGCGCGCTTCGGGACGCGACCGGGAGCGACAAGGTTTACGTCTACGTGTTCGGCGATCGCACGCCGCACCTGCACTTCAACCTCGCGCCGCACCAAGCCGGCGACGCGCTTCGCGGCGGACCGAGGCTGCTCGACCCGAGCCATCCCGACCTCGACGCGTCGCTGCACGACGAGGCCGCATCGAAGATCGGACAGGCCCTTGAGGGAGTTGCTGGTCAGGCGTAGCGTCCGAGGCTCGTGTCCGCCGCAACCCGGAGGTCAACCAATGGCTGAGTCCGTCATCTTGGAGTTCAAAGGCGCCGGCGAAAAGGAGTACAACGCAGTCAACGAGATCCTCGGCATCAACCTGGAGACCGGCGAGGGCGACTGGCCTGCGCCGCTGCTGAACCACACCGGTGCGATCACGTCAGACGGTGACCTCGTTGTGTACGAGATCTGGGAGTCAAAGGCAGCGCAAGAGGCGTTCATGGCCCGACTCGGCCCGGCCCTGCAAGAGGTCGGCATCGCCCCACCGGTTCGCCTCGAGTGGTTCGACGTCGTCGGGCACTACCACACGCACTCGCACTGAGATCTCGGCCCGACCGGCTTCCTTGAAGGGGGGCCGGTCGGCGTCCGTCCTGGCGGTGAAACCATGCAGGGGTGCCTGCTGACGACGTCCCGCCGCTAACGACGCACACCGCGTTCACGCAGTGGGAGTTCGCGCCGGTCGTGACGGTCGGCGTCATCGTCGCCGCAGTCCTCTACTTGGTTGGCGTGTGCGTGGTGAGACGCCGCCATCGCAATGGCCAGTGGCCGATCCGGTGGACGGTCTCATTCTTGGCCGGCGACGCCGTCATCGTGATCGCGACGCAGAGCAGCATCGGCGCCTACGACGACGTGCTGTTCTGGATCCACATGGTGCAGCACGTTCTGCTGCTCATGGTCGCACCGCCGTTGCTCTTGCTCGGCCGCCCGGTCACTTTGCTGCTACACGCAACACACAATCCGGTACACACCACGGTCAAGCGCATCGTGCGGTCTGCACCGATCAGTGTGATCACCTTCCCGCTGCTCGGCGTCCTGCTCTATATCGCAACCGTGGTCGGCACCCACCTCACCGACTTCATGAACCTCACCCTTCAACACCCCGTCGCGCACGACCTCGAGCACGTGCTCTACCTCGTCGTCGGCTACCTGTACTTCCTGCCGCTCATCGGACGGGAGCCGATCCGGTGGCGCCTGTCGTTCACCACGCGGTTGTTCCTGCTCGTACTCGCGATGCCAGTCGACACGTTCACCGGTGTGGTGCTGACCCAGGCAAACCACGAACTGTTTCCTGCCTATGTCGGACGTCGAAACTGGGGGCCGAGTTTGGTCGCTGACCTCCATGCTGGTGGCGCCGCGATGTGGATCGGCGGCGACTTCGTGATGCTGGTCATGGTGCTGATTCTGTTCGCCGGCGCGGCCCGCTCGCGTCGTCCGCTCGACGGTGGTGCGTGGGTGGAGTCGGCGCGGCAGAATTCTTTGGCCGGGGGGGCGTTGGCCGGAGCGGCTCCGCTGGCACTGGACGACGACGAGGCTCAGCTTGCGGCCTACAACTCGTATCTGCAATCGCTCGGCGGCGACTCGCACATGCGGTCGCGCGGGGGCGACGATGCGACTTAGCCGCCCGCTGATCGCCGGTTTCGGTGTCGTCGGTTTGATCCTCGTGGCCGCCGCGATCGGACAGTTCGCCCCGACGTCCCCCAAGAAGCCGAGCCTGTCAATCGGGACGGCGTTGAACCAACCGCTGCCGGCCTCCGCGACGGCCATCAAGTTCACCGACGACAGCGGCAAGCAGCTGACGTTGGCCGCGTTCAAGGGGAAGGCAGTTGTCTTCACGCCTTTCATGACGCTGTGCCAGGAGACGTGTCCGCTCACGACGAGCAACTTGCAGCAGCTCGACAAGTCGGTCATCAAGGCGCACCAACAGAACAACGTGCAGGTGGTCCTGGTCACCATCGACCCCGCGCGTGACACCGTCGCTCGCTTGCACGCCTACCGGTCGGTTGCGCAGATCACCCAGCCCAACTGGACGCTGTTGACAGCTGCACCCGCCGACCTCACCGCTATGTGGAAGACGCTTGGCGTCGACGTCGAAAAGACCGCCGAGGGCAACCCGCCCGGCATCGACTGGATGACGGGTCAGCCGCTCACCTACGACATCACCCACACCGACGAGGTGTTCCTGCTTAACAAGTCGGGCAACGAGCGGTTCCTCATCGACGGGGCGCCCAATACCCAGGGCGTCGCACCACCGCCCGTTCTCGACAAGTTCCTCAATAACCAAGGTCAGGACAACCTCGCGCATCCCGACGCATCAACCTGGACCGTCGCCGACGCGACGACGTCCCTCGCCTGGGTCCTGGGCAAACACCTCCCCAAGGCCTAACGCTTTTCCGAAGTTGTCAAGCTGTGGACGCCCAAGATCGCGTCCACAGCTTGACAACTTTCGGGAACGGCGGCCCCGAACCACCCGCACGCTGGCCGGATGCCGAGACAGTCAGCACACCAGAGTCCGCTTCGCCTTACCGACATCGCCGAAACACAAGACATGGTGGTGAGCGGAATGCAACTGGCGAGCGCTGGATACGACGCTGACGCCAGTCGGCGTCGCGTGAACTCAGGCGAGTGGCAGAAGATTGGGCACGCCTTCGTCCTCCATAGCGGAGTCCCGTCTGGCGATCAGTTGGCATGGGCCGCTGTCTTGACCGCGCCGGGCCTGGTCGCGTTGACCTCCCGCAGCGCATCCAAGCGTTACGGCCTCCGCGGATTCGCCCCGGATGCCGTCGACATTTTGGTCCCGCGGTGCGACGGGACGCCGAAACGAATCGAGGGCGTCCACTGGCATCTGTCGCGGCGATTCGCCGAGCGCGACATCACGCCCAGCTTCGGACTTCCGATGGTGTCGCGGGGCAGGGCGATCATCGATGCTGCGGTGTGGACCCCCCAGCCACGAGTTGCGTGCGCACTCATGGTGGCCTCGGTTCAGCAGGGAGTCGTACCGACGGTCGCGCTAAAGCAGCACCTTGCCGCAGCTGGCGCCGTACGCCACGCCGGGATTCTTCGATCCATCGTCGCCGACATCGAGGGTGGTGCCGACTCGCTCTCGGAGATCGACTTCATCAAGCTCGCCCGCAAGGCGGGCTTGCCGCTGCCGATCCAGCAATCGATCCGGTACGACTCCGCCGGACGACGCCGCTACCTCGACGTGGACTTCGGCACGTTCGCGGTCGAAGTCGACGGCGGAGTGCACCTGCGCGCGCAGAACTACTGGGCCGACGCTCGACGCCAGAATGATCTCGTGATGAGCGGCGACCGCATCTTGCGGTTTCCCAGCTACGCGATCCGAGTCGACGAGGACGTCGTCATCGCTCAACTTCGCCGCGCACACCAGGTGTTCGGCTAAGTTGGCAACCCGTAGACGCTTTCTTGAGCGCCCACGGCTTGACAAGTTGGGGAGGCTGAGGCGCTATTGGCCGCGGTCTCCGTACCAGGCGGCGAGTTTGCCGCGCCGGCTGACGGCCCGCAGGCGACGTTCGGCCTCGACCCGCGCGGACGCGGTCGTGACGATCAGTAACGCGTCGCCGCGGCGCAACTCTGTCTCGTCGGTCGGCACAAAGCTCACACCGTCGCGGACGACGAGGGTGACCGCAGCGCCACGAGGTAGCCGCAACTCGAAGATCTCGACTCCGTGCAGCAGCGAGCCGGGCGGAATGCTCAGTTGCAGCACCTCCGCGTCGAGGTCCTCCAGAGGTGCTGCTTCTACGTCGATGTGCGTCGGCTCGGCCGCGACGACCAACCCCAGTCGGCGCGCGACCAGGGGCAGGGTCGGTCCCTGTACAAGGGTGAACACCACGACGAGCACGAACACAAGGCCGAACAACTCGCGGCTGCGGGGAACGCCCGCGGTCACGGGGACGGTGGCGAGCACGATCGGTACCGCACCCCGCAAGCCGCCCCACGAAAGAAATAGCCGCTCAGCACGACCGAACGCCGCAACGCGCACCCGCCGAATTCGCAGCGGTAGCAGGGAAACAGCGACTGAGATGGGTCGGGCCAGCAGAAGTAGTGCGGAACCAACGGCGATCGCGGGCAGAATCTCGCGGGGCAGCGCCGACGGAATCACCAGCACTCCGAGCATCACGAATAGCGAGATCTGCGCCAGCCACGCGATCCCTTCAGCGAAGCTGCGCGTTGCGGGCCGATGTGGCAACCGCGAGTTCCCGAGCAGCAGACCTGCCACGTACACCGCGAGGAAGCCCGACGCGTGGGCGAGTGCCGCGGTAGCGAATCCGGCGACGGCCAGCGCCAGTACAGCTAACGGATATAGGCCGGACGCCGGTAACGCCAGCCGGCGCAGCGCCAAAACGCCGAGCCATGCCACGCCGAAACCGATCGCTGCGCCGGCGACCAGTTCGTAGCACACCAACGCAATGACGAGGCCTGCGTTGGTCTGCGGATGGTGCGAGCTCAGGAGCACGACCGCGATGACGGCAGGCGCGTCGTTCAATCCTGACTCGACCTCGAGTACTCCGGCGAGTCGGCCAGGCAGTTTTAGCCTGCGCAGCATGGAAAAAACCGCCGCAGCATCGGTCGACGACACGATCGCACCGAGCAAGAACGCGAGGCGCCAACTGCCACCGAGCACGAGGTGCGCAACGAGCGCCGTGACGCTCATGCTGATCGCAACTCCGAGTGTTGAAAGCAGCGCGGCCGGCAGCCCGGCCGGCAACACGTCGTCCCATCTCGTTGTGAGTCCGCCCTCGGCAAGGATCAGCACGAGCGCTGCGAGCCCGAGTGACTGCGCGCGCCGGGCGTCGTCGAAGTGCACGATGCTTTGCAGCGTGAGGCCGATCGCCAGATAGACCAGCAGGCCGGGCAGTCCGACGCGGGTCGCAAACCTGACCGCGACGATCGCGGCGAGCAACACGACGGCGCCAAGGAGCAGGGTCAGGTCGAGCTGGGCCGCGCCCACGAGGGCTCAGCCGTCCGCAGCAGTGCCGAAGTACCGCACCCCGCTCGGAGTGAGTGCGCCGTCGACGATCCGGTCGTGCGATTCGTGCGGCACTGCCCCCAGAACCTCGTCATCGTGGACGACGGCCAGCACGGTCTGCCCGGGCCGTACCCGAGTCAGTGCCCTGTCATACGAGCCACCCCCGCGGCCGAGGCGGTGTCCGCGTAGGTCGACCGCGAGCGCCGGAACGAGGATCACGCCGGCGTCGATGATCGCGTCGAGTCCGAGCGGGTGGCCGTCCGGCAGGTCCATCCAGCCGAGGTCCGCGTCGGGCAGCAGCGTCGGTGCGAGCGCCCGCACCCGCTGGTCCACCAGCCACTCGATCAAAGGGCCGGTGCCGGGCTCGGTCGCGAACGAGAGGTACAACGCGACCACCCGCAGCGGCGCGAGATCGCGGACGTTTGCGGCCCTGTGAGGGCGGTATTCGTCCACGCTGTCGCCAGCGGGTTCGATGGGAGTACCGGCGCGGGTCCGCGACTCGAATTCGGCCGCGAATACCTGCGCGAGGGTGGCGGCGATCTGTGCCCGGTCGGCGTCCGTGTAGCGGCTTCGACGCGCGAGCAATTCCCGGCGGAGGGACGTTTTCGCGGCGGCGACGTCCGAGATGCCCATCACCCATCCCCCTTCATGTCCCGTTTGACCGAATGTAGCTGTGGAGAAACGACTTATCCCCCGGCTGGAGGCTTCGCAGGAAAGGGTGTCCATGCGAGCATCGCATGGGAAGTTACGCCGCAAGTTAGCGACAGTGGTTGCCGAAGAGGGTGGCAACGGTTGCCGCAAAGCGTGGCGACGAACACCGGAGGTGCCGGCAGATGGCGTTGCGCACCCGGCTCTGTCTTGCCTTCGTACTGATCGTCTTGGTCCCGATCCTGGTCGGCGCAATCGCCGTGCTGATCGCCGTACCGCATATCTTGAAGAGCCAGATCGAGACCAGGCTGCGGACCGCGGGCGTCAGCGTGACCGACGTCCTGTCGGCGCGGTGCACGCAGGCGCAGCAGGCAGCACAGCTGCTCGGACTAGAGGTCGCCACCCTCGGCCCGCAGGCGGCAGTCACCCACATGGTCAGCAACCACACCGTCGACTACGCGGTCGTGTCCGGGTCCGGCGGCGCGACTGTCGCCAGCGCCGGGAAGCTCGCCGGCGCCCCCGCGCAGGTAGGGACGTCAAGCTTGAACAGCTGCGGGGACGCGAAGAACGCGAACGTCGCGATCTCCAGCCGCGCGGGCCTGGCTATCGCGGGCAGCCCGCAGCTGAGCCAAGTCGCTGTCGCGTATTCAGTGGGTTCGACGACGGCGACCAGCCTTCGTGCGGCGCTGTCTGGTTCGACCGCCGTCACGCTCACGGCCGGTGGCGCCCTGGTGTCGAGCACGCTGACGAATACGCAGGCGGCGAAGCAGACCGCCGCGGCGACAGCGCAGCCAGCGCAGCCGGCTACTACGAGCCCGAGAGTTTTTGACGAAGCCGGCCGGATCCTCGCGTTCGTGCCGCCATCCACGAATCAGCCCTACGGCGTCATCGTCAGCGAGCGAGTGCCCGACACGACCAACCTGACGCTTGTGCTGGCTGCGATCGTGTTCGTGACGATCCTGGCCGGCCTTGTCATGGGACGGCTGCTCGCGCGACTCATCTCGGGCCCGGTCGTTGAGCTGTCCGAAGCTGCCGCGCGGGCCGCGAGTGGTGACCTGGACATCGCGATTCCGGTGCGGAGCAGGGACGAGGTCGGGCAGCTGGCGACCGCGTTCAACCACATGACGCGTGAGTTGCAGACCTACATCCGGCAGCTTGAGAGCAGCCGTGACGAGTTGCGGCAAAACCTCGACCGGCTGGGCGCAACGCTCACCCACACGCACGACCTCGACGGGATTCTCGAGGTCGTCCTCGACACCGCGATCGGCAGCGCGCAGGCGACCGGCGGCGCGATCATGTTCCTCGACGGCGACGGCAATCTCGCCGTTCAGGTGCGTCGGGGCGAGGTCGCCGAGACTGTCGATGTGGGTACCGTCGTCCCGATCGGCAAGGGGATCTCGGGCCAGGTCGCCGCTACAGGTGAACCGGTGTGCGGGCGGGCCGGCGAAGGACCAGGACTGCGACGAGTGCCCAGCGAGCCGGACGCCGCGTCAGTGATCGCCGTCCCGCTTAAGCAGTCGGGCCGAATCGTTGGTGTGCTGAACCTTTATGACAAGGAGGGCGCGCGCGAGTTCACGTCGCATGACCTCGACACGATTCTCGCGTTCAGCACGCAGGCCGGGGTCGCGATCGACAACGTGCTACTGCATCAAGAGGCGCAGCGCCTGAGCCTCACCGATCCGCTGACCGGCCTGTGGAACTACCGCTACCTGACCATCGGTCTCGGTCACGAAATCGAGCGTGCGACGCGATTTAGTCGACCGCTCGCGGCATTGATGCTCGACCTCGACCGCTTCAAGTCGATCAACGACAAGTACGGGCACCAGGTCGGCGACGCGGTGCTGATCGAGTTGGCCGGCCGGATGCGCGCCGAGGTTCGTGAGGTCGACACGGTCTCGCGCTACGGCGGCGAGGAGTTCGTGATCGTGCTTCCTGAGACCGACGCGATCGGCGCCGCGCGTCTTGCCGCACGACTAGGCACCGTCATCCGGTCGACGCCGTTTTGCCTCGACCTCGGCGGGAACGGTCACGCGGTCGACCCGCAAACCGGCCTCGATGTGACCGCCTCGATCGGCGTCGCGGTGTTCCCCGAGCACGGCATGACGCCATCACGGTTGCTGCGCAGCGCTGACGACGCCTTGTACGCCGCGAAGGACGCGGGCCGTGACGGCTGGTGCTTTGCGCTGGCCACCGACGACGACGCGTCGAACCAGCAACGCCGAGTTCTCGTCGTCCCGGATACCGATATTGCGGTACCTGAAGGTGCGGATCGCCCCCGCCTCAGCGAGGGCTGAGCCCGGTTTGCCCGAGGACCGACCCAAAACGTTAGGGTTCGGTCATGGCGGAGCAGAAGGTCACCAAGGCCGTCATCCCGGCCGCCGGTCTCGGCACCCGCTTCCTGCCTGCCACGAAGGCGACGCCGAAAGAGATGTTGCCGGTCGTTGATAAGCCGGCGATCCAGTACGTCGTCGAGGAGGCCGTCGCTGCCGGGCTCGACGACATCTTGATGATCACGGGCCGCAGCAAGCGGGCGCTCGAGGACCACTTCGACCGCAACTACGAACTCGAAGAGACGCTTCGCGCCAAGGGGGACGCCGACCGGTTGTCGCTCGTACAAGAGGCGACGGATCTGGCGACGGTGCACTACGTGCGCCAGGGCGAACCCCGCGGTCTGGGGCATGCGGTGCTCGTCGCTGCGCAGCACGTCGGCAACGAGGCGTTTGCGGTTTTGCTAGGTGACGACTTGATCGACGAACGCGACCCACTGCTGTCGCGCATGGTCGAGGTGCAGGAGCGGCTCGGTGGCAGCGTCATCGCGCTGATCGAAGTAGATGCGTCGCAGATCCATCTGTATGGCTGCGCCGCGGTGACGGCGACCGACGAAGAAGACGTCGTCCTGGTCACCGATCTCGTCGAGAAGCCGAAGTCCAACGCGCCGAGCAACCTCGCGATCATCGGCCGGTACGTGATCGCGCCGGAGGTATTCGACGTGCTGCGCGAGACACCTCCCGGGGCTGGTGGCGAGATCCAGCTCACCGACGCGTTGCGGGTGCTCGCCGGCCGTTCTTCGCATGGTGGGCCAGTGCACGGCGTGTTGTTCCGCGGCCGCCGCTACGACACTGGTGACCGCGCCGAGTACCTGCGCGCGGTGATCACGCTGGCTGTCGATCGTGCCGACCTTGGTCCGGATTTGCTTGTCTGGCTAAGAAATTTCGTGAAGCAGCAGGACGCCGCTGCCGGGGACACTGCTTCCGGGGACACTGCTTCCGGGGATACTGCGAACGCATGAGGACCGTCGACGAACACCTGACTGCGGTGCTCGGGACGCTTGCGCCGCTGCCGCCGCTCGAAGTGAACCTGCTCGACGCGCACGGCTGCGCGCTCGCCGAAGACATCGTGGCCTGGCGGCCGTTGCCGGGCTTCGACAACTCGTCGATGGACGGTTACGCAGTGCGCTCCGTCGACGTCGCGTCGGCGACACCGGAGACTCCCGTCGAGTTACCTGTGATCGGCGACATCGCGGCCGGTAGCAGCGGGGTCTACTCGGTGAACACCGGGCTCGCGGTACGCATTATGACCGGCGCGCCGATTCCGGCCGGCGCCGATTGCGTGATCCCCGTCGAATGGACGGACGGCGGGGTGGCTCGCGTTCGCATCAACCACGCGCCGCCAGCGGGGCTGAGCATCCGACGCGAGGGCGAAGACGTCACCGCAGGCGAGACGGTGCTGACGAAAGGCGCCTCGCTCGGAGCGCCGCAGATCGGTCTCCTGGCCGCCATCGGGCGTGCTCGGGTCCTGATCCGCCCGCGCCCTCGGGTCGTCATTTTCTCTACCGGCAATGAACTTGTTGACGTCGGCGTCGAGCCAGGGCCGGCGCAGCTCACCGAATCGAACAGCTACGCACTATCTGCTGCCGCCCGTGAAGCCGGCGCAATTGCCTACCGGGTCGGCATCGTCCCTGATGACCCGACGAAACTCATGTCGCTCATAGAGGACCAGTTAGTGCGTGCCGACCTCGTCGTGACCACCGGCGGGGTGAGTGCGGGCGCCTACGACACGGTGAAAGCGGTGCTGTCGCGGCTCGGAACGGTCGAGTTCTTGAAGGTCGCGATGCAGCCGGGCATGCCGCAGGGCTTCGGCACGGTCGGCCCCGATTCGACACCGATTTTCACCCTGCCGGGCAATCCGGTGAGCGCCTACGTGTCGTTCGAAGTCTTCGTGCGGCCCGCGATTCGTCGCATGCTGGGCGTCCTGCCGCTTTACCGTCCGCTCGTTCGCGCGCGATTGGCGCAGCCGATCACGAAGACCGAGGGCAAGCGCGCGTACGTGCGGGCGCGTCTCGACGTCAACGACGGCGCATACGTCGTGACGCCGGTCGGTGGCATGGGCTCGCACCTGGTCGCCGACCTCGCGCTGGCGAACGCGTTCATCGTCGCGCCCGACCGTGTCTCTGAAATCCCGACCGGCGCGACCGTGTCGGTCATGATGCTCGAGCGGCGCCAGACGTGAAGCGCCTCACGCACCTCGACTCGAGCGGCGCCGCGCGCATGGTCGACGTCTCGGGCAAAGAAATCACCGCGCGGACGGCGACAGCGTCTGGTCGCGTTCTCGTGTCGGCGTCAGTCGTCGAGTTGCTGCGGGGAGGCGGGGTCCCCAAGGGCGATGCGCTCGCGGTCGCGCGGCTGGCCGGGATTCAAGGCGCGAAGCGCACCCCCGACCTCGTTCCGCTCGCGCACCCGATTGCGCTGCACGGAGTCACCGTCGAGCTGTCTGTTGAGGACGATTCGGTGCGCATCGTCGCGACCGCCCGCACGGCTGACCGCACCGGCGTCGAGATGGAAGCGCTGACCGCCGTGGCCGTCGCAGGGCTTGCGCTGATCGACATGGTGAAGGCGGTCGACCCCGGGGCCGTCATCACCGACATTCGCGTCGAGGAGAAGACCGGCGGCTCCGGCGGCACCTGGACCCGCCAAACCTGACCCACTGGTTCACTCTTTCGCGCGCTTTGCTCTGTTCCCATATCGGAACAGAGCAGGTCTGGCGCTATATGGGAACAGAGCAGGTCTGGCGCCATATGGGAACAGAGCAAAGCGCCCGGGGAAGCGCTCCTAGGTTGCCCTACGGCGGCGTCCGGCCGGCGATGCACTAGTTTCTCGTCATGCTGACCGTTCGCGAGCGTTGAGCGATGGCGCCGCCCACCCCGAGGGCGCTGGTCATCACCGCGTCCGACCGCGCGTCTGGCGGGATGTACGCCGACAAGGGCGGTCCGCTGATCATTGAGGCACTTCAGTCGATCGGGTTCGAGGCGGACGGCCCGATCGTGGTGCCCGACGGCGCTCCGGTCGAGGTCGCCTTACGGTCGGGCATCGAAGCCGGCTACGACGTCATCATCACCAGCGGGGGCACCGGTCTTGGCCCCCGCGACCACACCCCGCAGATGACCGCGCAGGTTCTCGACTACGAGGTGCCCGGCATCGCGGAAGCGATTCGCGCGACGGCACGGGTCGACGTCCCGACTGCTGTTCTTGGTCGTGGTCTTGCCGGTGCCGCCGGACGCACGCTGATCGTGAACCTGCCTGGCTCGGTGAGTGCGGTGCGCGACGGGATGGCGGTTTTGGCGCCGATCCTCCAACATGCTGTCGAGCAACTCGCGGGCAACAACCACGATGGCGGTCCCGCGGACCATGACCCCAACCACCAGGGATAGGCGCTCGTGAGCGTGGGCTGGCCAGTCGTTCTGGAGCACGGCCCGGTGAGACTGCGGCCGCTGCGACTGCGCGATGCCGGTGAGTGGCGGATGACGCGCCTGATGAATCGCGAGTGGCTTGAACCGTGGGAAGCAACGACGCCCGGCGTCACACCGTCAGATGGTGGGCGCGGGTACGGCGACGCCGTTAGGGCACTGCGGCGCGACGCCCGCCTGGGCCTTTGTTACCCGTTCGCGCTGCTCGTCGGAGAGCAGTTCGCCGGCCAGGTCACGGTCGGCGCGATCGCCCGCGGGTCGGCGAATTCGGCCTACCTCGGCTACTGGATCGCTCGCCAATTCGCCGGCCGGGGCATCATGCCGACAGCTCTCGCGATGGTCATCGATCACTGCTTCGGGGACGCCGGGTTGCATCGCGTCGAGGCGAACATCCGGCCGGAAAACGCGGCGAGCCGTCGGGTAGTCGAGAAGTTGGGCTTTCGGCTGGAGGGCACCCGCGAGCGATACATCCACATCGCGGGCGCGTGGTGTGACCACCTGTCGTACGCGCTGACCGTCGAGGATGTGCCCGGCGGACTGCTGCCGCGCTGGCTGGCAGCCGGCGGCGGTGCGAGATTGAGCAGCGCCGACTCGACCTGAGTCGCTTGACTCGCGAGCGCGCCCGATGAGCGTGAAGTCGACATATTCCCCGACACACCACCGATGTACTCGTCACATCCGTCACTCGTGTCTAGCGTGACGAAGTGTGAGCAGCCTGATCGTCCTTGGCATCGTGGGGATTTGGATCCTGGTGCTCGTCCCGATGTGGCTCA
>DATCFU010000129.1:0-8715 GCA_036509315.1 Acidothermaceae bacterium | reverse complement strand
CGAGGACGGGTCGAACTTGTTGAAGGTGTTCGCCCACACGACGCCGGCGCGCAAGCGGTCGGCCATCCAGAGGATCCGGCTGCCCTTGTCGGTCCAGACTCCGGCCGACAACCCGTAGGGCGTGTTGTTCGCCTTCTCGATTGCTTCGTCGGGCGTCCGGAATGTTAGGACCGAGAGCACCGGCCCGAAGATCTCCTCGCGGGCAATGCGGTGCGCTTGGGTGACACCGGTGAAGATGGTCGGCGGGAACCAGAAGCCGCGGTCGGGCAGCTCACAGGCCGGCGACCAGCGCTCGGCACCTTCTGCCTCCCCGATGTCGGAAAGTTCGCGAATGCGCGCGAGTTGTTCGTAGGAGTTGATCGCGCCGACGTCGGTGTTCTTGTCGAGTGGGTCGCCAAGGCGCAGGGTCGACATCCGGCGGCGCAAGCGGTCGAGAACCTCATCGGCGACCGACTCCTGAACCAGCAACCGCGAGCCGGCGCAGCACACGTGACCTTGGTTAAAGAAGATCCCACCGACGATGCCCTCGACCGCTTCGTCGATCGGCGCATCGTCGAACACGATGTTCGCCGCCTTGCCACCGAGCTCGAGACTAAGCCGTTTCCGAGTACCAGCAAGGGTTTTGGCGATCGCGCGGCCAACTTCGGTCGAGCCGGTGAAGGCGACCTTGTCGATGCCGTCGTGGCCAACGAGCATCTTGCCCGTGTCGCCCGCGCCCGTGACGATGTTCACTACACCAGCCGGGAGGCCGGCCTGCTGGCAGATCTCCGCGAACACCAGCGCGGTCAACGGCGTGGTCTCTGCGGGCTTCAGTACAACGGTGTTGCCGCACGCAAGAGCTGGCGCGATCTTCCACGCGAGCATCATCAGTGGGAAGTTCCACGGGATGACCTGAGCTGCCACGCCGATCGGCTTGGGGTTGGCACCAAATCCTGCGTGCTCGAGTTTGTCGGCCCAGCCAGCGTAATAGAAGAAGTGTGCTGCGACGAGCGGCAGATCGACGTCCCGCGATTCTTTGATTGGCTTGCCGTTGTCGAGCGATTCGAGCACTGCGAGTTCGCGCGAACGTTCGTGAATGATGCGGGCGATGCGGAAGAGGTACTTCGCTCGCTCTTTGCCGGACATCGAGCCCCAGACGCCGTCGAAGGCCTTGCGGGCTGCGGCGACGGCGCGGTCGATGTCGCGTGGTCCGGCCTCGGAAACTTCTGCGAGTACTTCTTCGCTCGCGGGGTTGATGGTCTTGAATGTCTCGCCGTCGTCAGGCTCGACGAACTCGCCGCCGATGAACAGCCCATACGAACTGGCGATGTTGACGATCGCCCGCGACTCAGGGGCCGGCGAATACGGGAATAGCTTGCTCGTCATGTGCGCGCCCTCAGTCGATCGTGACGTAGTCGGGGCCGGAGTAGTGGCCGGTTGCCATCTTCTGGCGTTGCAGGAGGAGATCGTTGAGCAGGCTTGACGCACCGAGGCGGAACCAGTCGGGGTTGAGCCAATCGTCGCCGACCGTTTCGCTCACCAGCACGAGGTAGCGCATCGCGTCTTTCGTGGTGCGAATTCCACCGGCCGGTTTTACGCCGACTTGGCGCCCCGTTGTGTCGCGGAAGTCGCGGACGGCTTGCAGCATCACGAGGGTGACGGGCAGGGTCGCGGCTGGACTTACCTTGCCGGTGCTGGTCTTGATGAAATCGCCACCGGCGATCATCGCGAGCCACGCGGCACGCTTTACGTTGTCGTAGGTCGCGAGTTCACCGGTTTCGAGGATCACCTTGAGATGGGCGTCCTTGCAGGCTGCCTTCACCTGCACGATCTCGTCGTAGACGTCGAGGTAGTGGCCTTCGAGGAACGCGCCGCGATCGATCACCATGTCGATCTCGTCGGCACCATTTGCGACCGCGTCGCGGACATCGGCAAGCTTGACGGTCAGCGCCGCGCGGCCGGACGGGAAGCTCGTCGCGACGCTGGCGACCTTGACGCCGCTGTCGCCGAGGTACTCCTTGGCGGTCGACACGAGGTCGGGGTAAACGCAGATCGCTGCGACGCTCGGGCAACTGGTGTCGCCCGGCTCGGGGCGAATCCCCTTGGCGCACAGTGCGCGGACCTTGCCGTGGGTGTCTTGGCCCTCAAGCGTCGTCAGGTCGATCATCGAGATCGTCATGTCGATGGCCCAGCGCTTGGCCTCGGTCTTGATGGAGCGGGTCGAGAGGGCGGCCGCCCGAGCCTCGGCGCCGACCTGGTCGACTCCGGGCAAACCATGCAGGAACCGGCGCAACGCGGAATCGGAACTGGCGACGTCCGTCGGGATCGCCGACGTAGTGAGCGTCATTGATTCACCATATCGCCGAGGCGCGCGGTTGGCTTCGAGCGAGTTGCGCGACCGGAGCGGGCCTGGCTGGGATTATGAACCGACGACAGCGAAGGGGTCACGTGAAGGCTGGCCTACGGCGGTCCGGTCGCGCGTCCGCGGGATCGCAGACCCGCATCTCCAGCGACGCGCTGGAACGCCTCGTCGCAAACGTGGTCACTCACTTGGGGCAGCTCGGGTACGAGACCGGCTACGTGCTGGGCAATCTGCACCAGCTCTCGGACGAGGCGGCGGCGCAGGCGGCCATCTTCGAGGTCCTGAGCGCGGCGACTCAGCAGATCAAGGCCGAGAATCGCGCCGTGGTCGACAGTGCCAGGGTGGTGCTTGAGCAGACTGTGCAGATCCGCGATCGGTCAGCGGAATGCCAAGACAGGTTCGAAGAGTCGGCGCCGGCGTTGCGCGCGGTCGGTGACTGGCTTACGGGAATGGGTGGGCGCATTGACACGATCACTGATCAGCTTCGCGAAGTAGGCGACGCAGCATCGCGGATCGGACGCATCGCCACGCAGACCCACATTCTGGCGCTGAACGCGAGCATCGAGGCATCCAAGAGCGCGAGGGAGGGACGCGGCTTTGCAGTGATCGCCGACAGCGTGCGAACGCTCGCGTCGGAGAGCGCAGCTTCGGCGGTCACCATCAACACGACCCTTAGCGCCCTACGGAGTTCGCTAGAGGTCTTCCGTTCCGACAGCGACACCGCTGACGTGCACGCGCGCTCCGTGCAAGCGAGCACGGATGCGATGTCGGCTTTCATCGCCGAACTCACCGAGCGAGCCGCAAGAGTCTCAGACTCGGCGCAGACTATCGAGAACACGGCGACGGCAAGCCAAGAAGGAACAGCACATTTTGTCGATTCGCTGAGCCGACTCACGGAAGGTATCGATCGATCTCAGACCGAGATCGCTCGTAGCCGTGACCGGGTCGCGACGTTGCTTGGGTCCGCAAACGTCGTCCTACAAGACTTGTCAGCATCTGGCGTGCGGACGGTCGACACGCCATATATCGAGGCTGCTGTCGACGCAGCTGCTCGGGCCAAGGCCATCCTCGAGGACGCTGTGGCCAGTGGTGCGATCGCGCGTGACGACCTCTTCGACGAGAACTACGTGCCGATTCCAGGGACGGATCCATTGCAGGTACTCACAAAGTTCACCGAGTTCGCCGAGAGGAACTTGCTCCCGCTCATGGAGACAGTGCATGCGAACCTGTCCGACAGCGTGTACTGCGTAGCAGGAGATCGCAACGGCTACGCACCTGCGAACACCTCCGAGTACTCGCATCCGCAAGGCCCCGACCGGGCATGGAACGATGCGCATTGCCGCAATCGTCGAATCTTCGACAACGAGGTCGCGACTCGAGCTGCCAAGAACCGCGCAGGCCCGCTCATCCAGGTCTACCGCCGTGACCTCGGCGGCGGCACATTCGACATCGTGAAGGATGCGGCTGCGCCGATCTTCGTCGGTAAAGACCACTGGGGAGCGTTCCGGATCGGTTACATCGCCGGCGCCCCGCAGCTCGTTGAAGGGAAACCATGATCGAGCCTGTGCGTTGGGGAATCATGTCGACCGCGAACATCAACGCCAAGCTGCTCAGGGGTGCAGCGCTGTCAGCAGACGTCAGCGTGGTCGCGGTTGGTAGTCGCGATGGCGATCGCAGTCGGAAGTTCGCAACTCAGTGGGGGATCGGGCGCGCGTACGGCAGCTACGAAGAGTTGCTCGCCGACGATGACGTCGAGGCGGTCTACATCCCGCTGCCGAACTCGATGCATCACGACTGGACGATGAGGTCGCTTGAGGCCGGCAAGCACGTGCTGTGCGAGAAGCCGTACACCCGCCACACCGCCGAGATCTCGATCGCTTTCGACAAGGCGGCACAGGGTGGTTTGGTGCTCAGCGAGGCCTTCATGTTCCGCTATCACCCGCACATACAGGCGCTTGTTCAGCTCGTGAGAAGTGGCCAGCTCGGCCGCCTGCGTCTCATCTCGGGTGCGTTCTCCGGGTACACCGACAACCCGGGCGACGTGCGACTCGACCTCGCGCTCGACGGCGGCAGCTTGATGGACGTCGGTGTCTACCCGCTGAGTGCTTCGAGACTGCTGGCAGGGGAGCCGACCGCGGTCACTGCCCAGCAAGTCACGGGCGTCACCGGAGTCGACGTCAGCTTCGCGGCGACGCTGCGGTTCGACGACGACGTCCTCGCTCACTTCGACTGCGGCTTCCACGTGGCGGACCGCAGCTACCTCGAGGCGGTCGGCACTGAAGGTCGCGTCGAGGTGTCCGACCCCTGGCACGGCACCCAACCTGCACTCACCGTCACGATGCGGGGTGCAGACCCGGTACGGACGGCAATTGAGCCCGCGAATCCCTACCAACTCGAACTCGAGGAGTTCGGCACGGCGGTTCGAGGCGAGCCGAACCAGCTTCTTGGCCGAGCCGACGCGGTGGGGCAAGCGAACGCAGTCGAAGCGCTCTACCGAGCAGCCGCCTCCGGAATCACTGTGACGATCGGGTAGCGCGGTCAGCCGAGGCCGAGTGCGGCTCGCAGGTCCCTGCCGATGTCCTGCAGCACCTCGCGCGCCAATGTCCGCGCATCGTCGATCGAACCGTCAACGGAGACCACGAGCTCGAGGTAACACTTCAGCTTGGGCTCGGTGCCACTCGGCCTGACCACAACCCGCCCCTGTCCGCAGCCGCGCGAAGCACCGTCGAGCCAGTAGCGCAGCCCGTACGTCGGTGGCAGGCCGCCTGCACCGACGGAAAGGTCGTCGGCCCCGACAACAGGTAGACCCCCGAGCGTGGACGGCGGGGCCGCGCGCAGTCGCTCAACGGCGGTGCCGATGAGCGAAAGGTCGGACACCCGAACCGACACCTGATCGGTTGCGTGCAATCCGTACTCGCGCGCAAGCTCGTCAAGACGCAAAACGAGCGATGACCCGGAAGCCCGGAGCGTCGCCGCCAACAGAGCGACAAGCAGCGCGGCGCTGATGCCGTCCTTGTCGCGGGTCAAGTACGGGGCCACGCAGTAGCCGAGCGCCTCTTCGTACCCGTACACGAGGTCTGGATGCGCATGAACGATCCACTTGAAGCCGGTCAGTGTTTCGGAGTACGCCATCCCGTGCCGGGCAGCCATCCGAGATAGCAACGACGACGACACGATCGACGTCGCGTACCGACCGGAAACTCCTTGCGACAAAAGGAAATCGGCTAGCAGCACACCGACCTCGTCACCGCGCAGCATCCGCCAGCCACCGTCAACGGCCGAATCGGGAATCGCGGCGGCGCACCGGTCGACGTCCGGATCATTGGCGAGAACGAGATCTGCCGACGTCGTGCGCGCCAACGCCAGCGCCAAGTCGATCGCGCCCGGTTCTTCGGGATTGGGAAACGCAACGGTCGGAAAATCCGGGTCGGGTGCAGCTTGCTCCGCGACCACCGACAACGACGTGAAGCCCGCACGCGCAAACGCGGCAAGCACGACGTCACGGCCGACTCCATGCAGAGGCGTGTATGCGATCCGCACGTCGCGATGCGGCAACGTCGCGAGTAACGGCATCGACGTGATGCCGTCGATGTACGCGTCGAGCACGGCGTTGTCGAGCAAATGCCAAGCATCGCTTCGCGGGACGTCGGCCAGCGCGCCGACTGCGTCGATGTGCCGCGAGATATCGGCGTCCGCGGGAGGCACGATCTGCCCGCCGTCGCCGAGGTACACCTTGTAGCCGTTGTCCTGCGGAGGGTTGTGCGACGCAGTGACCATCACGCCGGCTGAGACTCCGAGGTGGCGGATCGCGAAGGCCAACACTGGAGTCGGCAGCGGGCGTGGCAGCACCGAAGCGGTGATTCCGAATCCGGCCATCACCGCTGCGGTGTCCCACGCGAACACGTCGGACTTGTGCCGCGCGTCGTAGCCGATGACGACAGATGTGCCGCCGGTGTCGAGCAGGTACGCCGCGAGCCCAGCAGCCGCGCGGATCACGACCGCTCGGTTCATCCGGTTCGGCCCCGCACCAAGCGCACCGCGCAACCCTGCTGTACCGAATTGCAGACGGTTAGCGAACCGGTCGGCCAGCCCCTCGGCGTCCCGCGAATCAAGCAGTACCGACAACTCGGCACGCGTATCGGCATCGGGGTCTTCGGCAAGCCATGTCCGCGCAGCAGGCTCATAGTTCACAGTCGCGACACGACCTGTGCGAGGAGCGCGCCCATCCGCGCCGCCGACGCGTTGCCGGCAGCGAGAACCTCAAAGTGGTCGAGCGGTTCGCCGGTCATGCCCGCGGCGAGGTTGGTCACCAACGAGATTCCGAGCACCTCGGCACCGGCGTCGCGCGCGGCGATCGCTTCCAGTGTCGTCGACATGCCGACCAGGTCGGCCCCGAGCACCCGCAGCATCTTGATCTCTGCCGGCGTCTCATAGTGCGGGCCGGGTAATTGGGCGTAGACGCCGTCAGTCAGCGTCGGGTCGACCTCGCGTGCGATCGTGCGCAGCCGGCTGCTGTAGAGATTGGTCAGGTCGACGAAAGTCGCGCCCTGCAAAGGAGACGTCGCGGTGAGGTTGAGGTGATCCGCGATCAGTACAGGCTGGCCTGGCACGTAGTCGGAGCGCAGCCCGCCACACCCATTCGTCAAGACGATGACCCGGCAGCCGGCCTGTGCCGCGGTGCGCACACCGTGCACGACCGCGTCGACCCCGCGGCCCTCGTACAGGTGGGTGCGACCGAGAAACACCAGAACCCGTCGACCGCCGCTGTCGATGGAGCGGATCCGGCCGGCATGCCCGAGCACCGCCGGGGGCGCGAACCCAGGCAGATCGGTTACCGCGATGTCGTGGGTCGGCGTACCAATCGCATCGGCGGCAGGCACCCAGCCGGAGCCGAGCACGATCGCGACGTCATGCCGCTCGACGCCGGTCAGTTCGGCCAAGCGGGCCGCGGCCTGTGCCGCAGCCTCGACAGTGGTCAGGGTGCTCACGCGTCGCCCGCCAGGTCGTCGTCCACCGAAGTGTCGCCCACCGATCTGCACGGCCGCAGCCGCAACTCGTTCACGTAGTCGGCCGGTGCTCCGGCCGTCTCTGCCGCGTCGGCGACCATACCGAGATAGCGCGCCGAAGGCAGGCCACCCTCGTAGCCGTTGAGGACGTACAGCCACGCGGTCAAGTCGCCCTCGAGGGTCGCGACCCGCACCCGGATCTTGTCGTAGAGGCCGAGCGCGTTGCCCTCCCAGCGGTCGAGTTCGGGCTCATCGAAGGACGGGACGTCGTAGAGCATCACGAACACCTGACTACCCGCGTCTTCAACGACCGTGGCGAGCGCTCCTTCGAAGCTCAATTCCTCGCCCCCGAACGTCAGCCGCCAGCCCTGCAGCCACCCGGTTCCCTGCGCTGGGGAATGCGGTGCCCGCGTGAGCATCTGCTCCGGATCGAGGTTGCTGCCGTAGGCGGCGTAGAGGGCCACGCACCGAAGGTTAGACGGTTAGGACAGAATGCCGCACGTGACGCGCATCGCCATTATCGGGAGCGGCCCCGGCGGTTACGAGGCGGCGCTAGTTGCGGCGCAACTCGGCGCGCAGGTCACGATCGTCGAACGCACCGGTGTCGGTGGCGCCTGCGTGCTCACCGACTGCGTGCCGTCCAAGACCCTCATCGCCACGGCCGAGGCGATGACCGCCCTCGCACTATCGCCACGCCTCGGCGTCCGTTTCGATGGCGGAACCGACCACGACGCCGGCAAGATCACCGTCGACGCGACGCAGGTCAACGCCCGCGTCAGGTCGCTCGCGAGGGCGCAGTCCGACGACATCGCGGTACGGCTCGCGGGGGAGAGCGTCCAGGTCATCGCCGGGTCGGCCCGGCTCGCCACACCGACCGTCGCCGGCCATCGGGTAGTCGTCACCACGGACGACGGCGTTAAAGAACTCGATGCGGACGTCGTGTTGTTGGCGACCGGAGCGCATCCTCGCGTGTTGGCAACAGCTGTCCCCGACGGGGAACGGATTTTGACCTGGCATCAGATCTACGACCTCGATGCATTCCCCGAGGAACTCATCGTTGTCGGATCAGGCGTCACGGGTGCAGAGTTCGCCGGCGCATATCAGGCGCTCGGGTCGCAAGTAACGCTCGTGTCGTCGCGCGACCGGGTGCTGCCCGGTGAGGACGCGGACGCCGCAGCCGTCGTCGAATCGGTGTTTCGCCGTCGTGGCATGACCGTCGTGAACAACGCGCGCGCTACAGCAGTCACGCGGACGGCGGACCGGGTGCTCGTTTCGTTGGCAGACGGATCCACGGTCTCGGGTTCGCATTGCCTGATGGCGGTGGGGTCGGTACCGAACACCGCTGACCTCGGTCTCGACGAAGCGGGC
>DATCFU010000128.1:0-2478 GCA_036509315.1 Acidothermaceae bacterium | reverse complement strand
AATGTTCAGCGGTGCCGTCGATGTCTTCCATGGCACAAATTTCGTGCTGCCGCCGACCCGCCATGCGGCCGGCGTTGTGACGATCCACGATCTCGGATTTGTCTTGCACCCAGAAACGGTCGACCGCACATCGCTGGCCTATCAGCGGTTGGTGCCGAGGGCACTTGAATGCGCGCGGGCCATCCTCACGCCCTCGCAGGCTGCAGCCGACGACCTCGTCGAGGTCTACAAGACCGCCCGCGATCGCATCGTCGTCACACCGCTCGGGGTGGATCCGGCATGGGCGGCGACCACCCCGCCGTCCGCGCGTTGGCTTGAGGCACATGGGATTCCACCGCGCTACTTGCTGTTCGTCGGCACGCTCGAGCCGCGCAAGAATGTGCCCGTCCTCATTGCGGCGCACAGGTTGTTGCGCCGCGAAGAGCCGGATACGCCACCGCTCGTGCTCGCCGGTGCGGCTGGGTGGAGTGCTGTCGCCTTCAGCCCGGACGACGTGGTGTGGCCCGGGTACTTACCTGAAGCTGACCTGCGCGCCTTGACAGCAGGAGCGGCCGCGCTGGTTTTGCCCTCGCGTTACGAGGGTTTCGGGTTGCCGGCGTTGGAAGCACTCGCATGCGGAGTGCCCGTTGTCGCCAGCGATATCCCGGTGCTGCGCGAGGTCACGGGTGGGCTGGCGCAGTACGTGCCAGTAGGCGACGTCGATGCCTTGGCCGCGACACTGCGCATCACGCTGGAAGCCGACGACGCAAGCCGCGAAGAGCGGCGCGCATGGGCCGCGACCTTTACCTGGGAGCGGTGTGCGGCGCAAACACTGGCCGCCTACCGCCGCGCAATCGCGACGCCGTAACCACTAAGACACCGGAGCTACTAAGACACTGGAGCTACTAGGACACTGGAGCTACTAAGACACCGTGACAGCTCGACAGCCCAGACTCCGGTTCGCCGCGACCGGCCCGACGTTGATGCCATAGATGCAGACTGTGTGCTTGCCCGCGTGCAATGGCAGGGTCGCGTCGAAGCCATGCAGGTCCCCGTAGCCGGGGTGGGTTGCACCGACATCGGGACGGTCGACGTTGGCCGTCACCGCCGCGGTCCACGTGCCGTCGACGTAGACGTGCACCTGCACCGGGCTGCTTGTGTCGGGGTCGATGCTCCACCCTGCGATGTGCACGCCACCTGCTTGACCCTGGGCGAGATCGACCGCGCCAAAAGGCACACCGGTCGGTGTCGTGAACGTGGCGCAGCCGAAGACCGGGTTCGCCGAGCCTCTACCGACGTTGATGGCGTAGGTGCAGACCTGGTGGGTGCCGCCACCGGAAACCGGGACAGTGACATCGAAGCCATGGTGGGCCCCGTAGCCAGGGAAGGCTGCCGCGACGTCGGGGCGCCCGAGATTCGCGGTGACCGCAGTGGTCCAGCGGCCATCGATGTAGACGTGCGTCGCGATCGGCGACGAGGTGTCGGGGTCGAGCGCCCAACCCACAACGCCAACCGCGCCCGGCGCCGCTTGCACGACGTTGAGCGAACCCTTCGGGTTACCTGCCGGCAACGTCACGTTGGCGCAGCCGAGCGCCGGGTTGACGCCGCCGCCGGCATTGATCGCGTAGACGCAGACCTTGTGCACGCCGCCATAGAACTGGCCGACCAAAGCGCTGAACCCATGGGCGTTGCCCATGCCCGGGTACGCGGCGCCGACATCGGGGCGGTTGCCCGAGGCGACGTAGGCACCCCGGAAGGTCCCGTCGACATAGACATGCACCGGAATCGGCTCCGGGGTATCGGCGTCCAGGGCCCAACCGCCGACCTGAATCGCACCGGGTGCAGGCCACGCGATCTCGAGGTTGCCGGTCGGGACGGCGTGCCCTGCGACGACGCCCGGCACCACGACTCCGCGACAGCCGCCGATCGGCGCGTTAGGAATCCCGAGGTCGCTGTTGTCGCCGACAACACAGAGGTAGTGGTAGCCAGGGGTGGCTGCCTCGGTGGCAGTGAACCCAACGTTGCCGCCGTATGCCGGGTATACCGCAGCAACGTCGGGACGCGGCAACGACGGGGTGACGGGGCCTGCGACGGCGCCGTCAATAGTGACCTCGAGTTGCGCGGGCGTCGTGTCCGCGCCGCGGGCGGCCCAACCGGTCACCGTGACGTTGCCGATCGCGGTGGTGGCATTGTCGAGCGATCCGAAGACACCGCCGACAACGAGCGACGTCGTCCAGGGCAGCGCGGTTTGGCCATTCTGCGTGCCGCTCAACGTGATCGTGTATTGCCCGGCGGGTACGGGAGCGCCCGCATCGTTGGTCATGCCCCAGGTCGTGTCAATGGCCGAACCGGAGCCGGTCAACGTCGCGACCTCGTTGCCGCCGGAGTCCTGCACGAGGATTTGCCAGCTGCCAGCGGCAATCATGCCGGCGACCAGATGCACGCTTCCATTCGCCGAAACGGTGCGCGGGGTCGGGACGGTTATGGCCGGATTCACCA
>DATCFU010000127.1:0-8597 GCA_036509315.1 Acidothermaceae bacterium | reverse complement strand
CGCAACCCGCGGATCACGATGCACTTCACCCCGACATCGGGATCGTGGCTGAACATGGTCGAGATCTTCTTCGGGATCATCACCCGCCAAGCGATCCGCCGCGGCACGTTCACCTCAGTCAAAGACCTCATCGCCGCGATCGAGACCTACATCGACGCCTGGAACGAACGCTGCCAACCATTCACCTGGACCAAGACCGCCGACGACATCCTCACCAAAGCCGCCGCAGGTCAAAGATCATCGTTCACGCGACACTAGGTGCGCTTTACCCGGTAGGTAACCACAGCTCAACGCACCCGCATTTCACGCAGCTGTCCACTGCCGCCGTCCGCGCACAGGTCACCGATGCTCAGACAGCGATCACGGCCGCGGCCGGCCGTGACCCGCAGCCACTATTCCGCTTCCCGTTCGGCGACCGCGATACTCGCACCCGGGCGGTAGTGAACAGCCTCGGCTACATCTCGATCTATTGGACCGTCGACACCTTGGGCTGGGAAGGCACGTCGGGTGGTCAATCCACTAGCTCTGTCGTGCAGCGGGTCTTGGATAAACTTCAGCCTGGCGAAATCGTGCTGATGCACGTCGGGTCGAACCCGGTCGACCATTCGACGCTCGATGGAGATTCGCTGAAAGCGGTCATCGACCAGATCAAGGCCGCCGGCTACGGATTCGTCACGGTCACGGAAGCCCTCGGTCTGCCATAGGTCACAGTCGGAGTTCGCGTCGGACGCGCGAGCGACTTGCTCGGTGTTCACGCTGTACACGCCAACATCCGCCTTCGGCGCATGCGAGCCGGCGCGCTTTCATCGGATCCGACTGGTCGAGGTCCCAACGCAAATGTCGCGCTACTCGGGGCGAAGTCCTGACAGCGTCACGGCGACGAGTCGTCGCACCGCGGCTTTGGTGGGCAGGCTGCTGGCTGAGGTGAGGGCGTACAGGCAGTAGGTCGCGAGTTCGCTCGGCGGGATGTCGTCGCGCAGTTCGCCGGTGTGCGCGCCTTCGGCGATGAGGTCTCGGATGAGTTCGTGTAGCTGGTGCTGGGCCCGGGTGACGTGGTCCCCGCGGTGCAACATCGCCCCGAGCTCGGTGTCGTGGCTTTGATGGGAGATGAGGGCGAAGGCTTGCAGCACGGCTTCGAGTCGCTCGCCGGAGTTTCCGGCGTGGTCGCGGATTTCGGTGAGTTGTTGCAGGTGGCCTGCGATGTGCCGTTCGTGCCAGGCCGTCAGGATCGCATCGACGTCGGGGAAGTACTTGTACAGCGTCGCACGACCGATGCCGGCCCTTTGGGCGATCTGCGACATCGTCACCGACGTGAGGCCGTGTTCGGCCACAAGTGCGGCGGTGGCGTCCAGGGTGGCGTCGCGCACCGCGCTGCGGTGCGCGTCGATCGTGTCAGTCCACAGCTTCGGCACCGGTCCAGTATGACGCATCGCCGCCGTCGGTACAGTCTGATTTGACAATGACACTGTGTCTCGATAAAGCTGAACAAGCGGTGGACAGACGCGGATGACCAAGGAGATCGTAATGGCTGAGTTGCCCGAGTACCCCGACGGTGCCGGTCGGCCCGGTGAGGGTCGCGAGCCTCGGCCGGCCCGCTCGCGTCGCGCGTACCTCCTGTGGATCGCAGGAATCGCATTGGTTGTGTTGATGCTTGCGTTGCATCTGACCGGTGTGCTCGACCCGGGTAGCCACTGATGGCGAGGCCGACGACCGGAGTCCGGCCATGATCGAAGCAGTCGGCTTGACGAAGTGCTACGGCGACACGGTTGCGGTGGACGACTTGTCGTTCGCGGTGCCGGCCGGTCAAGTGACAGGGTTTCTTGGCCCGAACGGTGCCGGCAAGTCGACGACGATGCGTTTGATCTTGGGTCTGGATGCGCCGACGTCGGGGTCGGTGACGGTCAACGGGCGCCCCTACACCGCCTACCGCCGTCCGCTGTTGGAGGTCGGTGCGCTGCTCGAAGCCAAAGCAATGCACGGCGGGCGAACCGCTTACAACCATCTGCGCTGCCTGGCACTGAGCAACGGAATCGGGGCGGCTCGCGTGGACCAAGTGCTTGACCTGGTCGGACTTGGGGCGGTCGCTCGCACGCGAACTGGCGGCTTCTCCCTCGGTATGGGGCAACGATTAGGTATCGCTGCCGCGCTACTCGGCGATCCGCGGGTGCTGATGTTGGATGAACCGGTCAATGGCCTGGATCCCGAGGGTGTCGTGTGGATCCGCACGATGCTGAAGTCGCTAGCAGCGCAAGGTCGCACGGTCTTTTTGTCGAGCCATTTGATGAGCGAGATGGCGCTGACCGCGGACCGGTTGATCATCATCGGGCGCGGCCGCCTGATTGCAGAGACCACGGTCGAGGACTTCCTGGCGACCGGATCGGGCAACTTCGTGCGGGTTCGCTCCCCGCAGGCAGCCGGTCTCGCGACGCAACTTCAGGCGCGCGGCGTCACCGTCGTCTGGCACGGCGACGATACCCTCCACGTCACCGGTGCGACCACCGACGACGTCGGGGCGCTCGCCACGGCGAACGGGCTCACGGTGCAGGAACTGTCGACCCAGCAGGTGTCACTCGAGCAGCGGTACCTGGAACTGACCGGTGACGCCGTCGACTTCCGCCCAGCCGCGGGCGCCCGCGTCCCGGCATCGAACTAAGGCCAGCCATGGCAACAACCGCCACAACCCCACCGCGCCCCTACGCCGCACTGGCGAGTGTTACCGACGTGCTGCGATCGGAGTTCTGCAAACTCCGATCGGTTCGCTCAACGTGGTGGACCCTGATCTTCGCGATCGCGTCCAACATCACGCTGGCGGCGCTCGCCGCGATCTTCCTGCCCGCGCATCTCAGCGCCCAGCAGAAGATCACCCTCGACTCGATCCGAGTCAGCCTCGCCGGCCTGCACCTCTCCCAGATCGCATTCGGCGCACTCGGTGTGCTGTTCATCACCAGCGAATACAGCACCGGCCTGATCCGCGCCACCCTGGCCGCGGTGCCGCGGCGCCGTCTCATGCTCGGCGCCAAAACAATTGTGTTTGCCGCAACCGCACTGATCGTGGGAACGCTCGGCTGCCTCGCCGCCTACTTCGTGTTCCAGGCCTCACTATCCAGCGACACCCTGCGAACCACCATCAGTGACCCCGGGGTCCTTCGGGCCGTCACCGGAGGCGGCCTCTACCTGACCGTCCTCGGGCTTCTCGGTCTCGGCCTGGGCGCCGTCCTTCGATCCAGTGCCGGCGCGATCGCCGCGCTGTTCAGTCTGCTGTTCGTGCCGACAATCCTGGCCGACATCTTGCCGCGGGCCTGGCAGAACACAATCGGGCCTTACCTACCGATGAACGCCGGCGACGCGATCTGCTCTCTGCACCGCACCACGGGCAGCCTCGGCGCATGGTCCGGGTTCGGCATCTTCTGCCTCTACCCCGCAACCGCCCTGGGAATCGGATTCCTGCTCATCACCCGTCGCGACGCCTAGCCCAACCCAACCCCAGGAGACCCCATGACCATCACCACAACGTGCAAACGCTGCCGCGAACCGATCATCGCCGAGAACGAAGATGACCTCGTTGCCCAAGTCCAAGCCCACGCCCGCGACCACGGCGGCGCACACGGCAAACACATCCCCACCCGCAACCACATCCTCGCTCACCACCGACGTCAAGGCCCCCAAAAGAACGCCTAAACAGGTTTGACCGCGGCGTGGACCTGGGTCAAGACGTCGATGCCCTTGGTGTCTTCCTCCACCATCTGCTGGAGACCTCGAACCTGGCCTTCGATGCGGCGCAGCTGCTTGTTGTCCGCGTCCTTGTTGTCCGCGTACCCGGGCGCCGTCGTGCCTCGTTCGTTGAACGACATCGGACGACAAACGCATAACCCACCCCGGTATTTCTTGTCGTCGGTCGCCGCGACTCCTGGCCGGCGATGCCGTTTCATTGATCGCGGGTAGATGATGTCGCCATGGCTGGCCGGGAAGTCAAAGCCGCTCGGTGGCGCAAATACTGGGATCGTCACTCCAAGTCCTACGACCGCGAGATGGCCTTGTTTGATCGGCTGCTGTTCACCGACACCCGCGAGTGGATATGTAGCCGAGCTGCCGGCGATGTTCTCGAGGTTGCCGTCGGCACCGGCCTCAACCTGGCGCATTACCCTCCCGATGTGCGGCTGACCGGCATCGACACCAGCCCGGCCATGCTGGACATCGCGCGCACCCGCGCCAGCGGCCTGTCTCGCGACATCGACCTGCGGGTGGGCGACGCGGAGCATCTGGACTTCCCCGACGCCTCCTTCGACACCGTCGTGTGCACGTTCTCGCTATGCGCGATACCAGACGAGCGCCGAGCCGTCGCCGAGATGCAGCGAGTGCTGCGCCCTGGCCGGTTGCTGCTGCTGGCCGACCATGTCAGCAGTTCGGCGCGGCTGGCACGAGGCGTGCAGCGCGTGCTCGAAATCGTGACCGTGCCGATAGGAGGAGAGCACTTCCTTCGTCGGCCGCGAAACACCGTCCAAGGCGCGGGGATGACGATAGAACAAGAAGAGCGGTTCAAGCTCGGCATTGTCGAACGGCTGGCGGCCCGCAAGCCGATGTGAAGTAATTGTTCGTGTGCACGGATGCAGCCCTGATGGCCGCCGCTATGCCGCTGGTGTTGGGCCTATGGCAGTATGCGGCAGGTGAGGGCCAAGAACGTCGTCCACGATGCGGGAACGGATCGCGTCGAGTTTGACGCGACGCTTCCCCGGCGGCGGGTAGTGAGCAACAAGGTGCTGGTGATCGCGACCGCGGTCGCGGTCGTGGTTGCCGGGTTGGGCTACCTCACCGTTCGGCACCGGCAGTTGGTTGAGCAGCACAACGCGGCGCTTTCTCAGATCCGCGCGTCGGGGATACCTGCCGGCGTATCCACATCGCTTGCGAACCTGATGGGACTGTCGCCGCTGCCAGCCCAAGCCGCGCCGAACTTCACGCTCACGGACCAGCACGGCCAGATGATGTCGCTGGCGAGCTTCGCCGGTCGGTCGGTCGTTCTTGAGTTCATGGACCCGAACTGCGTCGATATTTGCCCCATCGTGTCCCAGGAGTTTGTCGACGCCTACCACGACCTTGGCGCAGCGGCATCACATGCTGTGTTCCTCGCCGTCAACGTCAATCCGTACCACGTCGACGTCGCATCGATGGCCGCCTACACCACCGCACATCAACTAGATACTGTGCCGTCGTGGCATTTTCTGACCGGCCCGGTGAGCAGCCTTCAGACAGTTTGGCGTGACTACAACGTTGACGTAGTTGCGCCGAGTGCGACGGCTGATGTGATCCACACGTCGGTCGCGTATTTCATCGATCCGAGCGGCCGCGAACGCTATGCCGCATTCCCGGCGATCGATCACACCGCCGCTGGTGGCGCGTACTTGCCGGCTGGGCCGCTTGCCCAATGGGGAGTCGGCATCGCCAAAGTCACCGAGTCGATGTCGTGACACAACCGTCGCGCAGCAAAGCGCATTGCTGATCCACTTCCGTGCTAGGACGGCCAGCGTCCGTGGTTTGTGGCACTGGCAGACCTTGGAGGGGCGCTATTCGGTGTCGTGGAGTGTGAGTTGCTGCCGGTGGTAGTTGAAGTGTTGGGTCGCGTAGTGGTAGACGTCGGCCAGCGTCATGACGTCGGTGAAGAATGGGTCCCATCGGGTTGGAAAGTGCATGCGTAGCGCGAGCGCGTCGTCGGTCTCGTGCTCGAGATGGCGCTGCATGGAGGCGATCACGCGATTCATTTTGCGGCCCATCCGGGCATGCCCGAACACGATCACGCCGCCTCGCGAACCCCAGTAGTTGATCGCGTGGAATGGGGCGCTAACGGAATTGAGCGCTCGCGCGAACCCAGCATTGAGCCTGTCGGGTAGCCGCCCGAACCCTTTAACGAGCCACCGCAACGCGCGAACGATCAGGTAACCGAACAGCAGGTCGAACAGCAACTGCTCGTTGTTCCACCGCGTACCTTGCGTGCTGCGCCGAAGATCGGCTGGCGTGGCGCAGCAGGCTCTGGAAGGTTTCGCGGGCCTGGTCCATCTCGTCGCGGATGTCCTGCCGGGACGGCGATGCCAACTCAGCCACCTCCAAACTCTGTGTTTTGGTTCGCTTATTCCATTTCGCCCGCCTCACCGTAGCCCGCAAGCCCAACTCGCCGACTTCTGCGTTGTCGTTCAATTTCGACGCTGGGCTGTCACCTGTCAGGGGTCCGTCGACCGATCGGCTGCGACGGTACCGACCGAGACCGGAGATACGCCCGGGTCATGACACACACCTGGGCCCTTGCTGGTTCGGGAGTTCGGGGAACCGTCCGCTCGCCCTGTCGCGTTGCGTCATCGGCGATCGCAGGTGAGGGCGGCGAACGGATGAACCGAAGCCCGGCGGTCAGCGGCTTTGAAGCCCAGGTGGGGCAGCCCTACGGGCGAATGTCGGGCGGCGCGGAGTTGAGCGGTAAGCCTGCCGTGATCCAAGCCTCGGCGCCGCCGATCATGTTGGTGGCCCGCCACAGTCCGATTGACCTCAAACTGGCCGCGGCCAAGCTCGAGCTGTGTCCCTGTCGGCAAATGATGACGATCTCAACGTCGTCGTCGACGGCTTCGGGTATGTGGTCAGCACCTGCCGCGTCCAGCCGCCATTCCAGCACGGTGCGATCGATGACCTCGACGCCGGGGATCTCGCCCTGGTTCTTTCGTTGGGTTTCCGTTCGCGTGTCGACCACGATCGCCCCTCGCGCGGCTGCGGCGAGTGTTTGTTGCGGCGTGAGGCGCGACAAACTGGCGCGAGCTTTCGCCAGGTCCGTCGCTATCCCGGGGATGTCTTCCTTGACCCTTCTTCCTTGGCGCTTCAAGGACCCCGCTCCCTTCTGGGTGACTTCGCGATGGGCTTTCGTCGAGCCGGCATACGCGGCGCAGAGCGGGAGCGAAGCAGTCGGCGCGGGTCGAGCAACGATCCAGTGACGGATCGGCGCTTGACTCAGCCGAAGCGTTAGAGAATGCTTACCGTTCGTGGTTGCTTACGGATCTGAGGGTGCGTGGGCGGCGCTCGGTGATCCGACTCGGCACGCGATTGTCGTGGCTCTGGCAGAACGGCCGCGGGCCGTGACGGAACTGGCGGCGGAGCTCCCGGTCAGCCGGCCGGCGGTGTCGCAAGCGTTGAAGGTGCTCAAGGACGCCGGATTGGTCACGGAGCGCGCGGCGGGAACGCGGCGGATCTACCGGCTCAACCCGACCGCCGTCGCCGCTCTTCGGGATCAGCTAGACACGTTTTGGAGCCGCGCCTTGGCCAATTTCAGCGACACCGTCGAGCAACCAGTAGCCGACCGACCGAGACAGGAGTCGTCATGACGCAGCTCGCCAGTGCAGTCGTCCGCAGGCACATCGTCGTCGAGGCACCGGCGGAGAAGGCGTTCGCGGTGTTCACGCAGCGGCTGGGCGACTTCAAACCACCAGAGCACAATCTGCTGGTGGCGCCGATTGTCGAGACGGTCTTTGAGCCGTGGGTCGGCGGTCACATCTATGACCGCGCGACGGATGGCACGGAATGCCGTTGGGCTCGGGTGCTTGTATTCGAGCCGCCGTTTCGGGTCGTGTTCAGCTGGGACATCGGCCCGACTTGGCAGGTTGAGACCGACCCGGAAAATGCGAGCGAGGTCGAGGTCTGGTTTATCGCGGAGACTGCCGATCGGACACGGGTGGAACTCGAGCACCGGAACATCGACCGGCACGGTGCCGGGTGGGAATCCGTCGCCGATGGTATTGGCCACGACGAGGGCTGGCCGCTATACCTCGCGCGGTACGCAGCGCTGTTTGGTGAGGGCAGCTAGGTGCCGCCGATCGTCGTGAGTGTCGAGGTAGGGCGGTCTGCTGAGGATGTTTACGCCTACGCCACTGATCCGTCGCGGTTCGGCGAGTGGCAGCAAGGCGTCGTCAGCGGACGTATGGAGCCGGCCGCGTCGGGTGGGCCGCCTCGGTGCGTCACGGTGCGCAGGATCGGCTTTGCCGAGCGCGCCAGTACCTCACAAGTCGTTCATGCAGACTCGCCGCGTGCCTGGAGTGTGCGCGGACTCGACGGGCCGATCCGTGCGGTTGTCGATGTCAGCGTGACACCTGTCGCGGATGCGCGCTCCCAGGTCACTATCTCGGTCGATTTCGTCGGCCACGGGGTCGGCAAGCTGCTCATTCCGCTGGTGGTGCGCCGGCAGGCCCGCAAGGAAATGCCGACCAACGTCGCGGCGCTGAAGCAGCGGCTCGAAAGCGTGTCGTAGGTAGCAGCGACACCGCCCCAGCACGCGGCTGTGAGTCGCCGACCACCGATCCAGGGGTCTGCTCGCAGCTACGCTCATGCGATGACGAGGCGGTGCGGGTGACAACCGAGTCGGGAGCCCATTGGGACTCCGCATACGCGCAGGGCGACACAACGCGAAGCTGGTTCCAGGACGAGCCAACCGAGTCGTTGCGCATGTTCGACGGTGCCCGCGTCTCGACCGCCGACAGTGTGATCGACCTCGGTGGCGGTACTTCGAGACTGGTGGACGCGTTGCTACAACGCGGATTCGAAGACATCAGCGTTTTGGATGTTTCGACTCGGGC
>DATCFU010000126.1:0-13601 GCA_036509315.1 Acidothermaceae bacterium | reverse complement strand
CGCCGGAGAGCGAGATCGTCAAGGCGGCTGACATCATCAACAGCGGTTCGAAGGTCAGCTTTCTCGTTGGTCACGGTGCCAACGGCGCGACCGACGAGGTGCTCGAAGCGGCGCGCCTCGCCGGTGCCGGCATCATTACCGCGCTCCGTGGAAAGCAAGTCGTTCCCTCGGACGTCGCCTTCCACTCCCAGCAACTGGGGTTGCTGGGTTCGCGCCCGAGCGCGGATCAGATGGCTGGTTGCGACACGCTCGTTTTGCTTGGCACCAACTACCCCTACGGGCAGTTCCTGCCCAAGACCGGCCAGGCGAGAGCGATCCAAGTTGACCTCAAGCCCGAACAGATGGGCCTTCGGTATCCCACCGAGGTGAACCTGTGGGGCGACGTCAAAGCGACCTTGACTGCCCTGATTCCCCACCTGCAGGCCAAGACCGATCTCGGCTGGCAGAACACCGTTGCAGAGGGTATGCGTGAGTGGGACGAAGAGATAGAAGCGCAGGCAATGTTGAAGTACCCGGATGGGGTGAACCCTCGACGGGTCTATCACGAGCTGAACAAGCGGCTGCCTCCGAACGCGATCGTGACTGCTGATGCCGGCACGACCGCGGACTGGTACGGACATCACATCCGACTTCGGCGCGGCATGATGGGCGACCTTTCCGGTCGGCTGGCGACCATGCTCGCGGCGATGCCGTACGCGGTGGCGGCGAAGTTCGCCTACCCAGACCGCCCGGTGATCTGCACGATCGGCGACGGCGCCTTCCAGATGCTCGGCATGAACGAACTCATCACCGTGAAGAAATACATGGCGCAATGGAGCAATCAGCAGTTCATTGTTCTGGTGCTGCACAACGACGACCTCAACCAGGTGTCGTGGGAGATGCGCACCGAAGACGGCAATCCGGTCTGGCCAACGTCTCAAGACATCCAGTCGGTCGACTACGCGGGCTGGGCCGAACTGCTCGGCTTTTCTGGCATCCGCGTGAGGTCTGACGACGACGTTGACGCCGCCTGGGACACCGCCTTCTCTAACCCTGGCATCACCCTCATCGACGCGTACACCACCAAGAACATCCCGCCGCTCCCGGCACACCTCACCAGGGAACTCGTGATCAACACCGCCAAAGGTCTGCTCAAGGAGGGGCCCGCCGCTGCAGGCCCGCTCCGTGACTCGGCCGAGGCGATGCTGTCCGAAGGTCTTGAACGGGTGAAGTCGGCGCTGCACATTGGTGACGGCTCCGATGCGAATTCCTAAAGGCTCGAAGCAGCGCCCGGTGGGAATTGATCGCTTGCTCGCTGACATCCGCACCGGGCACTTCGAGAAGACCTTGTCAGCCCTGGCGGCCGTCGGTGCCGCGGTCACGACCGGGGAGATCTACCTGTCGCACGACTCGGCAAGCTTCGGCAACAAGATGATGTGGGTACCGGTGATAGTCATGCCGACGATCATCCCCGCGGGGATCGCGGGGGTCTTCTCCAAGCGGGCTGCCAAAACTGTGCTGCCGCTGGCCTCTGCGGTGGTGGTGTTGAACGGTTTGCAAGGCACGTATCTGCACGTGCGCGGGATTAGCCAAAAGCCCGGCGGGCTGCGCCGAGGCATGCGCCTCTACAACGCCGAAATGGGGCCGCCCGTCTTCGCGCCGCTCCTCGCGAGTCTCGTGGGCGGCATGGGCATTCTGGCGGCCATCCTTCGTCGCGAAGGCGAGTAGACATGGTTTTCATCGCCGACAGCTTCCGCGGCCGCACCCCCGGATCTCGTCCTTCGCGATTTCCCGGATTCGACGTGCTCGACGAAGTCGACCGCTGGGATGCCGCAACTACAGGCGTCGTACTTGAGCGGCTCACGCCGTCCCCGGAGTTGTCGTTCTTCACCGGCGTCGAGCAAGCCACGGCCGAAGCATTGTGCGATCAACTCCTTGCCCAACACGACGAGCCGCGCGTGCCGGTTGCGGCACTGATCGACGTCCGTCTGGCTAGGGGTGAAACAGACGGGTGGCACTACGCCGACATGCCAGAGGATGGCGAGGCGTGGCGGCAGACGTTGGCCTTTCTCGATGACGACGCGACCCAGCGGTACGGCACCATCTTTGGCGAGTTGACCGGGGAGCAACAAGCCGGGATCGTGCGGGCAATCCAGAACCTAAAGACGCAGGCTTGGCACGGTCTGTCGGCGAACCATGTTTGGTCGCTCTGGACCAGATACGCGTGCACAGCGTTCTATTCACACCCGTGGGCCTGGAATGAGATGGGATTCCCCGGGCCGGCTTATCCGCGCGGATACAAGAACATGGGGCTAGACAGGCGCGAGCCGTTCGAAGTAGCCGATGCTCTACAGTGACGTTCGCTCGCGTAACGACTCGCCGTGGCTGCTGCCGAAGTCACCCGGATTCCCGCATCAGCTGCGCGACGACATGCGCCGCTACGACGAGACAGATGACGTCGACATCGTCATCGTGGGCTGCGGCGCGGGCGGCGCAACGCTATCGCAGCGGCTGGCCCACGCGGGATGGAGCGTCGTTGCGTTGGACGCCGGCCCGTTCTGGGATCCGGAAACCGACTGGGTGAGCGACGAGCGCGGTTCACACTCGCTCTACTGGACTGATCCGCGCCTGATCAGCGGCGCGAATCCGGTACCGATGGGCTCGAACAACTCGGGACGCGGCGTTGGCGGTTCGATGGTGCACTATGCCGGCTACACGCCGCGCTTCCACCCGTCCGACTTCGCCACGTACAGCAATGACGGCGTCGGCGCGAACTGGCCCATTTCATATGACGAACTGCGGCCCTACTACGAGCACATTGAGCACGAACTGCCGGTCGCCGGCCAGCCGTGGCCGTGGGGTGATCCGCACAGCTACCCGTTTCAGGCCCAACCGGTGTCGGGCAACGGCGACGTGTTCATCAACGGGTGCGAACGGCTCGGGATCCCAGTGCGGGTCGGCCCGGTGGCCATTGCCAACGGTCGGTTTGGCAACCGGCCGCATTGCATATACCGAGGCTTTTGCTTGCAGGGCTGCAAGGTCAATGCCAAGGCATCGCCGCTCATCACACACGTACCCGATGCGCTCGCCCACGGTGCAGAGATCCGCGCCCACTCCCACGTCAGCAGCGTGCTCATCGACGAGCAGACGGGACTGGCAACCGGTGTCACCTATTTCAAGGACGGCGTCGAGCGACGCCAGCGGGCACGCATGGTCGCCCTCGCTGCATATTCGATCGAAACCCCTCGGCTGCTGTTGCTATCGACATCGAAGCGGTTCAAGGACGGCCTCTGCAACGACGAGGGCCAGGTCGGCCGCTACGTTATGGTCCAAGGCGCTCCGCAGACCGCAGGCCGCTTCGAATCCGAAGTGCGAATGTACAAGGGGCCACCGCCCGAGGTGAGCTGCGAGGAGTTCTACGAGACCGACCCAACTGCGCCATACAAGCGCGGCTTCTCGATCCAGAATGTATCGCCGCTGCCGATCACCTTCGCGGAGCATGTGAGCGCGCAGGGCCACTGGGGCGAGGCCTTGCGAGAGTACATGCGCGACTACGTGCATTGGTCGTCACTCGGATCGTTGTGCGAGTTGATGCCGGTGTACGAGAACGGCGTGACACTCGCCTCCGAAGTCGACAAGCACGGCCTACCGGTGGCGGACTTCAGCTACTCGATGTGCGAGAACGACAAGCAACTCATCAAGGCCGCCCAATCGAAGATGGAACAGATCCTGCGCGCTGCCGGGGCTACCGAGACGATGACGATCCAACGGTTCGCCCACCTGGTTGGTGGTTGCCGAATGGCAGCGTCGGCGAACGACGGAGTGGTCGACGCGAACCAGCGCACGTTCGCGGTACCGAATCTCTACCTCGCCGATGGCAGCGTGCTTCCGACGCAAGGGTCGGCCAATCCCGCTCTCACGATCATGTCGCTCGCCGCGCGGCTCGCCGACCATCTCGTTGAGGTGTCTCGTGGCTGAGTCGCGACACAGCGGCGAGTTCGACATCGTTGCGGTCGTGGTGTCGGCGTACACGATCACCACCGAGTTGCCCGAGGCGGACGGCACTCTCGCCTGGGACAGGACGACGATTGTGGTCGTCGATGTCGAGGTAGCGAGCGGACCGCACGGCATCGGCTTCGCGTACGGGCATACCGCCATGGTCGACATCATCAAAGAGACGCTCACTCCGCGGATTCTCGGCCATGACGTGCGTGATACGGGCCGCGCTTGGTCGGCCATGGTGCGGGCGATTCGCAACCTCGGCCGCCCAGGCATCGCCTCAATGGCCATCTCGGCTGTCGATCTGGCGCTGTGGGACGCCAAGGCGAGGCTCTTCGAGCAACCACTGCACCGGCTACTCGGGGCGATCCGAAGCGCCGTACCAATCTATGGAAGTGGCGGGTTCACCACCTACACGATGCACGAACTGCTCACGCAACTGACCGGCTGGGTCAGCGACGGGATTCCCCGGGTCAAGATGAAGATCGGTACCGACTGGGGTGTGTCTTGGCGAGCGGACGTCGCTCGCATCGCGGCGGTGCGCAACGCCATCGGGGAGGACACCGAACTGTTCGTCGACGCGAATGGGGCTTACGACCGGACGCAGGCTCGCCGACTCGGCGGCCAGTTCGCCGCTGACTTCGGCGTGAGCTGGTTTGAGGAGCCGGTGAGTTCTGACGATCTGGCCGGGCTGCATGACCTGGTAGAAGCACTCCCGCTCGATGTCACAGCGGGCGAATATGGCTACGATCTCGACTACTTTCGCTCCATGCTCACGGCCGGTGCCGTCGACGTCCTGCAGGCCGACGTCGGTCGGTGCGGCGGAATCACCGAATGGCTTCGAGTTGCCGCATTGGCCGCAGCCCATCACGTTCCGTTCTCCGGACACTGCGGCCCGGCGATCCACTTGCACGCGGCAACAGTGCCCCCAAACCTTCGCCACCTCGAGTACTTCCACGACCACGTACGGATCGAGAAGCTGCTGTTCGACGGCATCGTCGAACCCCACGATGGCACCCTCACGCCGTCCGAAGTCCCTGGCAACGGCTACACGTTGAAGGCCGCGGACGCCGAGAAGTACCGAGTGCGCTAACGGTTCGCCAATGCTGCAGAAATCCTTGTTTGGGCCGTCGGTCCTCGGGTATCGCCGACCATGGCCGGGTACCGCTGGCTGTAGCCACAAGCACAAGGAGAGATCCGATGGGTAACGCGAACGAGGATCGGGAAAAGGCAGCGAAGCTACCCGAGGGGGATCTCGTAAGGATCCTGCTGACACAGCACGCCACCGTGAAAGACATGCTCGATCAGATCGAACAAGCGTCCGGGGCCGAACGCAAAGAGCTATTCACGCAGCTGACGACAACGCTGAAGGCACACGAAACAGCCGAGGAGTCGGTGGTTCGCCCAGTGACGAAAGAGACGGCAGGCGACGGTGTCGCTGACGCCCGTAATGCCGAGGAGAACGAAGCGAACGAGGTCATCGCGGCGCTGTCCGAACTCGACGTCGATAGTGCGGAATTCGACGACCAGTTTGCGGAGTTCAAGCAGGCCGTCTCCGATCACGCGGAAGCCGAGGAGACAGAGGAGTTCCCGACGATCCAATCGGAGCGGTCGGACGCGGAACGCAAGGACCTCGGTGACCAGTTCCTAGCCCAGTTCGAGGCGGCCGGCGGTAAGGCCTAGGTCTTCAGTTGGGTGTTGGTTCCCAGCGGTCGTTCTTGCGGCCGTCGAGGACCAACACCTCGAGGACGGCGACGTCTCCACACTCCTTCAACTGTCCACAGTTGACGGCCAACTCCCCACCGCACTTTCGTGGCGAGCCACAGTGCCGTCATGCCAAGACTGTCGGTCTACCAGCGCCACGACGTGTTAGTCGCGATTGCCGCTGCCCAGTGCGACGTCATAAGTCGGGCCCAACTCGCAAGCTGCGGTTTTGATCGACACACCGTGACGCGCATGGTGTTCGCTCGTCTATGGCAACTCGCCGGCCGCGCAGTAGTGCTGCACGGCGGCGACCCGTCTGAAAAGCAGCGGCAATGGGCGGCAGTCCTGGGCTCCCCAAGGCGCGCTGCGATCGCCGGCCGGACCGCGGCGCGCGACTACGGGCTCAAGGGATTCGCGCCCGACGCCATTGATCTCCTTCTCCCCGCCGGAAGCAAGCCCGTCGCAATACCGGGTGTGCGTTGGCACCGGTCGGAGCGCCTCGACGAGTTGCAGTTGGATCCGTTTGCGAGCCCTCCGCGAGTCAAGCGCGCCAGGGCGTTCGTCGACGCGGCCGCGTGGACGTCGTCCCCTCGTATTGCTTGCGCTCTCCTCGCCGCGTCGGTTCAACAGCGGCTCATATCGGCGCCTATGTTGAGGCAAGAGATCCTGGCGGCGGGGCCGATCCGCCATCGTGCCGACCTGCTCACAGTCGTCATCGACATCGAAGGCGGCGCAGGCTCACTCTCCGAGATCGACTTCACCAAGATCGCGCGACGTGTCGGTCTGCCGCCGCCGTTGCGGCAGTCGATTCGCTACGGCCCAGACGGGCGCCGCAGGTACCTCGACGCCGACTTCGGCGCCTTCGCAGTCGAGGTCGACGGGGCCCTGCATCTTCGGACGCTGAACTACTGGGATGACGCCCGACGCCAAAACGACCTGGTCATCGGCGGCGATCGCATCCTGCGCATCCCCAGCATCGCCTTCAAAGTGGACATCGAGGCCGTCGAGGCGCAACTTCGGCGGGCCGGCATCGCCTTCGGCCTGATCGACGCCGCCTGACTCGACGTGCCTCGGCAGTGTTGGTCTCCAGCGGTCGCTCTAACGGCCGTTGGAGACCAAAGGTCAGCGAGCGGGACGGCGGGAGCCGCGCCGACGACAGGGCCGCCGTCCGCCCCGCAGCAAACGCGGGCCAATACGATGAGCGACGTGGCCGCCACCTCCGTCGAGCTCCCCCGGACCCCGGCGCTCCCACCCAGCGAAACGCTGAGAGAAAGACTCGTCCCGCCCTTCCCCGGCAGCCGGCTATGGGGCTGGCTTGGGCCGCTCGCGGTCACGCTGCTCGCCGGTTTCCTGCGGTTCAACCGCCTCTCGGTCCCTGGCGGCAGCGGGAGCACCCTCGCCCAACTGTGCAATGCGCCTAGCGGTCCGAAGGCGTGCGTGTTCGACGAGGTCTACTACACGCACGACTCGTGGAGTCTGTTCCACTACGGCGTCGAGCTGAACACGACGAACAACGGCCCCGGCTACGTCGTGCATCCACCCTTGGGCAAGTGGATGATCGCACTCGGCGAATGGATCGTCGGCGACCCGAACTTCACGAGCACCTTCGGCTGGCGTTTCATGTCCGCGATCGTCGGCACCCTCGCCGTCCTGATCGTCGCTCGTACTGCACGCCGCATGACTCGGTCGAACTTGCTGGGTTGCGTCGCGGGCCTCGTCTTTAGCCTTGACGGTCTCGAGTACGTGCAGAGCCGCGTCGCGATGCTCGACATCTTCTTGATGTTCTGGACGGTGGTTGGCTTCGCCTGCTTGATTCTCGATCGAGATCAGGTGCGCGGCCGGCTCGCCGATCGCGCCACAAACAACACGAACGGGAGCGCCAGCAAGTACGGTCCGCATACCGGCATGCGTTGGTGGCTACTTGCCTGCGGGGTGACCGTCGGCTGCGCGTGTGCCACCAAGTGGGACGGCGCTTATCTGATCCCGTCGTTTGGACTGCTCGCGTTCTTCTGGACGATGGGCGCGCGTCGAGCGATCGGCGTCGAAAAGCCATTCAGGGCAACACTGATGCGCGACCTCGTGCCGTCACTGAGTTGGATGACCGCGACCCCGGTCGTCGTCTACACCGCGTCATGGACCGGCTGGTTCCTCAACGGGCCTAAGTACGCCTACGACCGCGAGTGGGCGAAGGGCCGTGGCACCGACTTCGGCTTCATCCCAGCGGCCATCAGAAGTCTGTGGCACTACCACGCGGAAGCGTTGAAGTTCCACGAGACGCTCGACTCGTATCACGCCTACCGCGAGAACGCGTGGGGTTGGCTGTTCGATGCACGGCCGGTGTTGTACTACGCGAACTACCCGCACCCGCCGGCGGCTGGCTGTCACACCGGCGGTCTCGGCTGTGCGCGGATGATTTACGACCTCGGCACGCCAGCAATCTGGTGGGTGTCGATCCCTGTCATGTGCTTCATGATCTACCTGATCGCCAAGCGCGACTGGCGTGGCGGCGCACTGCTACTGCCGTTCCTTTGTTCGTACGCGCCGTGGCTGCATCAATTCAAGCGCACGATGTTCTTCTTCTACGCGCTGCCGCTGCTGCCGTTCCTGTCAATCGCGATCGCGGTCACGATCGGCTACATGATAGGGCCGGCGACTGCGTCGATACGAAGACGACGAACTGGCACCATCGTCGGTGGCTCGTACGTACTCATCGTTGCGATCATGTTCTTCTATTTCTGGCCGATCCTCAGCGCCCGAACGGTCCCGTTCGTCGGTGGTTGGGTCGACCGGATGTGGTTCCACAGCTGGATCGAAGACAAGGGCTCATAGCCGCCCGCGCCGATGACAACACGGCGACAACTGATCGCCAACAACGTCATCGACACGTACGGATCGGAGTGCTTGGACGTCAAAGAGAACTCGCACGACAACACGCTTCGCAACAACGGTCTATCTGTTGGGCGCGAGCGTCGGCTCAGCAAAGACCGCTTGCCCTGCAAGTTCCTGAGCGACATTCCAGCCAGCGAGCCAACTGTCGAAGTCATCGCTTGGCATCGGTGCGCCGAGGTGGAAGCCTTGCGCGATCGTGCAGCCCAGCGCAGCAAGAGCGGCGTACGTCTCGGCGTCCTCGATGCCTTCGGCGACGGAGTCGAGGCCAAGCCGGCGAGCTAGCTCTACGCCGGTGCGGACGATGATTGCGTCCTTGGGATTCGTGACCATGTTCGTGACGAATGAACGGTCGATCTTGAACTCCTGCACCGGCAGGTCACGCAACGAAGACAACGATGTGTAGCCGGTTCCGAAGTCGTCAACCGACAACGCGACGCCGAGCGTGTGCAGCCTGCCGATGATCGACCGGGCGCGGTCGGGGTCGGCAATGATCGCTGTTTCGGTGAGTTCGAGCTTGAGCAGGTGCGAGGGCAGACCGGTTGCGAGCAGAGTCGCGGCCACTTGCTGCGGCAGTCCGGTGTCGAGCAGACACCGCGCGGAGATGTTCACCGATACCACGAGTGGCGCCCCGCGGATCTCCCACAGCTTCGCCTGCTCGCACGCCGCGTGCAGCACGAAACGCGTGAGCTCGTGGATGAACCCGCTACCCTCGGCAAGCGGCACGAATTCACCGGGCGGCAGCAAGCCCTCGTCGGGGTGATTCCACCGTACGAGCGCCTCAGCGCCGACAACCGCCCCGCTGCCGAAGTCGACCAGCGGTTGGAAGTGCAGGATCAATTCGCCGTTGTCGACGGCGCCACGCAACTGCGACAGCAAAGTGAGCTTGCGGGGGTTGTGACCGTCGAGCGCGCTGTTGTAGAGCGCGACGTCCTCGTGGCGTGATTTCGCGAGGTACATCGCGATGTCGGCATGCTGCAACAAGAGGTCGCCGGTGTCGCCGTGCGCAGGCCAGACGACAATTCCGGCGCTGGCCTCGACGGCCAACGACACGTCGTCCACCATGAATGGCTCGTGCAGAGCGTCAAGGATCCGCCTGGTCAAATCCATCGCGGCGTGGATCGCGGCCTGGCCGGTGGCCCGAGAAGGGAACAGCAAGACGAACTCGTCACCACCCAACCTCGCCAGCACATCGACGTCCCGCAAGACAGCGCTGATGCGCGGACCGATCTGTTGCAACAAGTAGTCGCCGTAGCGGTGGCCGAGTGTGTCGTTGATGTCCTTGAACCGGTCGAGATCCAGGAGGACGACCGCGACCGTGCCGTCGCTCTCGCGGGCCTGCTTCAGCGCACTCTCCAGGAGCGTGGCAAACAGCCCCCGGTTGGGCAGACCGGTCAGCTCGTCATGGGTCGCCTGATATGCATTCAGGTCGGATTGCGCACGGCGCACCTTGGTCGATTGCCTGCGCAGCCGACTGAAGAGCAGGAGGAGTACCGCGCCGACTCCGACCGCCAGCGACGTCGCCCACCGCGCAAGGCTCTCGGTGCTCAGCAGCCGCTCGTTGGCCTTCGCCTCGATCCCACTCTGGACGGCGGCTTGGTTGTACACGATCGTCTGCATCACGTTGAACACTGGATCGACGCCGTTGTGGTCGATGGCAGTTGCCGCGGTCGGATCTGTACGGTCGACCGCTGCAAACATTTGTGCGGTCGCGATCAGGTGGATGGCGTTGCGTGCGGTGACGTCAGCCGCGATCGCCCGATCAGCCGCATCGCCGTCGCGGCTCACGAGGGCCAACGCCGCGTCGAGGTCGGTCTTCGCCGCGAGGTGTTCTTGACGAATCTCGGCACTGGGCTCGAGCCGGTACTTGCGTTCGAGGGACTCCTCAGCGCCGATGTCGAAACGCGCGACGTTGTAAGCGTCGGCGAGACGGCCTGCATCGGTCGATGTCTTCGCGGCGGCGCTGGTCTTGAACGCCGACCAGGTCGCGACTCCAGAGAGCGCAAGCAAAGCGACCGCCAGGCATGCCGAGGCCACCAGTTGTACCAGATTGATACCTGGCCTCTTGGTCCTCGTGCTGGGGCGATCGTCGAGCGTCGGGCCGTGCCTGGCCGGCATCGCTACTCCCTTGTCCCCGCCTTATCGGCCGGCAGACCCCCGCTCTGAGAGGTCGCGAGCGCTCGGGCAGCGGCCCGCCGGGACTCCCGAGTTGCGCGAACCCGCGCCCGAGCGACCGCGGCGTCTGGCGGAACGCATCGCAGGAAGACATCGACCTCGCCACCGTAGGCGACCGAGCGTTTGCCCGTTCGTCCGGCAGTGGTTGTCGGGTTCGGCACCACCTGCGCCACTCAACATTTGTGAGCCAACTGCCGACGACTAGAGGAAGACATCGGGAGGGGTTCGTTGGCTGTTGACGCGGACACCCCAGATCCGGCTGCCCCCGCCCTGGAAGAGACACGGTGGGAAAGCCGACGCGTTGCCGCCTGGTCGTTGCGCGCTGGCATCGTCATCGCGCCTGTCATCGCGGCCATCGTCGTCATGGCCGTCGTCAGCCGCGCGGCGCCTCGGCCGCGTTCTGGCTCCCTCGTGTTGGTCGCTGGCTGGTGGACGTTGGTGCTGGCCAGTTCGCTCGTCGCGCTGTGGGCGGCAGACCGCGCCGCGCGCCGACTGACACCCCTTGCAGCTCTCCTGGATCTCGCGGTGCTGTTCCCCGGCCGCGCACCGACCCGATTCGCGATCGCCAGAAAGGCCGGCGATCTTCGGGCACTGAAGTCGCTGTCAGAGAAGGGCAGTCCCCGAGAGCGCGGCGACGTCGCCACGGCGGCGGAACAGATCCTGGCTCTCGTCGGCTCGCTCCGGGCACATGATCGGCACACCCGCGGCCACTCCGAGCGGGTCCGCGTGTACACCGACATGATCGCCGCCGAACTCCACCTACCCACCGCAGGCGTCGACCGCCTCCGCTGGGCCGCGCTGTTGCACGACATCGGCAAGTTGCGGATCCCGGCGTCGGTGTTGAACAAGCCGGCGAAGCTCTCGAGGTCTGAGTGGGACGCAATACGCCGACACCCGGACGACGGGGCGGAACTCGCCGCTGACCTCTTGCCGTGGTTGGGTCCTTGGGGTCTCGCCATCGCCGAGCATCACGAGCACTTCGACGGCACCGGGTACCCGCGCGGGCTAGGCGGAACGGACATCTCACTCGCCGGCCGCATCGTCGCGGTCGCCGACTCGTTCGAAACCATGACAGCGGCGCGTCCGTACAAGAAAGCGCGCACCCGCGCCGCCGGGCTCGAGGAACTGGTGCGTTTCAGCGGCCGCCAATTCGACCCAGATGTTGTGCGGGCGCTGCTCGCGGTATCGGCTCCGAAGCTCGCGTGGGCCATGGGGCCGGCATCGTGGCTGACCGGGTTGCCGTTCATCGGATCCGCTCCATCGTTGACGGGTGCCGGCATGGCTGCGCAGGCCGCTACCGGCGTCGCTGGCGTGGCGGCGGCGAGCGTTGCGGGTGTCGCGGTCGCAGCAGTACCCACCAACCCAGCGCCAACTCCGCAGCCGGTCGCCCGGTCGGCGACACCGGCGGTCGCTGTCGGATCGCCGAGCGCGGCTCCAGCGCAGGTCGTGGCCAGCGCACGCGCCGTCAGTCACGTCAGCGCGATACCTACACCCAAAGCAACCGTCACCTCACCTAGAACCACCGGGGCGCCGACACGGTCGCCCGCGGCGAAGACGGCCACCACGCCCGCGAGCAAGACCTCCGCTGGCCCCACCAAGCCCGCACCGACGCCTGCGCCGAAGACGACGGTCACGCCCCCGCCGTCCGCCAAAGCACCCGTCGTCCCGCCGCCGGCGGCACCGAAGCCGACACCGACCGCGCCGGTTGTTCCGACAGCACCTCCGACTCCGACTCCAACTCCGACTCCGCCGGCGCCGCCTGCGCCACCCACAGCCGGTGCCGTGCAAGTGAACTACGCCGACGCGGGCCCGCTGCCGTTGACGACGCAGCTCATGCCGGAGATCGAGGTCGTCAACAAGAGCGCGAAGCCAATCGATCTGGCGACCGTGACGGTGCGGTACTGGTTCACGGCCGACAACAGCAACCCAGCGCTGAGGTACACGTGCACCTACGCGGCGGCCGGATGCGGCACGATTACCAGCACGTTCGTGAAGACCGGCGGCCACAACGCCGACCACTACTTGCAGCTGCAACTCAGCGGCATGCTCGCGCCCGGCGCAAGCACCGGGCTGATCCAGCAGCGGATCACCCAAGCCAACTTGGCCCTGTTCAATCAGTCGAACGACTACAGCTACGGATCGAGCATGACGTCGCAGGCGTGGACTCACATCACGGCCTACGCGAACGGCAGTTTGATCTGGGGTACCGAGCCGTAAGTCGCCGACACGTAACGCAGGGGCCGCGGCTCGTCGACATCGTGGCCGTCTGAACTGGGGCAGGATTGACGGCATGCCCGACATCGACGAGATCGCCGACGAGCTCTACGGGCTACCACTCCAAGAGTTCACCGCCGTCCGGACGCGGTATGAGAAAGCGGCCAAGGCAGCTGGCAATCGCGAGACGGCAGCCGGCATCCACGCGTTGGGCAAGCCGACGGTGACGGCCTGGCTGGCGAATCAGCTGGTCCGCGCACACCGCGCTGAGCTAGAGCCATTGCTGGAACTTGGCGCCGCGTTACGCGACGCGACCCAGAATCTGGACGGCGATCAGCTGCGGGAATTATCCCGGCAGCAACAAAAAGTGATGTACGTGCTGGTCCAGCAGGCGCGGACGTTGGCGCGGGCAGCTGGTCGCTCTGTGAGCGAGGACGCGGTTCGCGGGTTGGAAGAGACACTGCGTGCAGCTCTGGCCGACGAGCTGGCCGCGCGGCTCCTGCTCTTAGGTCGGCTGACCGATGCCCTACACAGTTCGGATTTTGGTACCGGGTTCGGCTCCGAGTTCGGGACAGCAACCGCCGACGTGATTCCGATTGGTCGCAGGGCGGGCACTCCCCTGTCGCAGTCAGACAAGTCGCAGC
>DATCFU010000125.1:0-13023 GCA_036509315.1 Acidothermaceae bacterium | reverse complement strand
GACACCGAGATCGACAAGCGCCTCGACAAGATTGGGTCCGAAGAGGCCAAAGCGCTCAGGGGCAAGGCCGCCGTAGCCAACGCGCGGCTTGCGTACGAGTTGTACGAGCAGAACTTCAGCGGCGAACGCTGGGCATCGCTGGCCGCATCCGGCGCGAAGCCGCAGCGCCCGCTGTGGGCGTCGACCGGTGTCAAGGACCCCGCCTACGACGACACGATGTACGTCGTCGATCTGGTCGCCGACCACACCGTCAACACCATGCCCGAGCCAACCCTGCAGGCCGTCCACGACCATGGCGTCGTCCCCGGTGATTCGGTACGAGGGCATTACTTCGATGCGCGAGTGGTTCTCGACGAACTCGCCGCCGTCGGCGTCGACTACGACGATGTGGTGCTCACTCTCGAACGCGAGGGTGTCGAGAAGTTCGAAGCGTCATGGCTCGACCTCATTGCCGCCGTCCAGAAGGAACTCGATCAGAAGGCAGGAAGTTGACCGGCATGAAGGAGCCCTCCACTACTGCAGAGGCCGGCGGGGTAACCGTCACGATCAACGGCACCGACCTGGTCATGGCAGCCCGCAACGCGACGACCACGTTGGTTGACGCGGGCGTACCCAAGGGCCTGGTGAACAAGGACCCAAACCTGTGGGGCCCCGACGCCGCGGCACTCGCAGCGACTCGCCTTGGCTGGCTCGACCTGCCAAGCAGTTCCCGGCAGTACATCCCTGAACTGCGTGACCTGCACGCCGAATTTGCGGCGGCCGGAATCGACCATGTGGTCCTTGCAGGCATGGGCGGCTCGTCACTGGCACCAGAGGTCATCGCGGCCACCGCCGGCGTCCGGCTCACCGTGCTCGACACCACCGACGCCGGGCAGGTAGCCGCGGCCATCGCTGATCGTCTCGAGAACACCGTGCTTGTCGTCTCGAGCAAGAGCGGCGGCACCCTCGAGACCGACAGTCACCGCCGCGTCTATGAACAAGCTTTTCGCGACGCCGGCATCGATCCCGTGCAGCGCATCGTGATCGTCACCGACCCGGGCTCACCGCTGGAACAGGCATCGCGGGCAGCCGGCTACAGAGTGTTCCTGGCCGATCCGTTTGTCGGTGGCCGCTACAGCGCGTTGTCGGCCTTCGGTCTGGTTCCAACCGCGCTCGCGGGCGTTGACGTCGCCGGCCTGCTCGATGACGCCGCTGGATTGTTACTTGCCCTCGGGAGCGACGAGGACAACCCCGGCCTCACGCTTGGTGCCGTCCTCGGTGAGGCCGGCCGCGCGGGTCGCGACAAGGTTGTCATCGCCGACTTCGGGTCACGTCATCCAGGCTTCGGCGACTGGGCAGAACAGCTGATCGCCGAGTCGACCGGCAAGCAGGGCACCGGCCTGCTCCCTGTGGTCGTCGAGTCGGTAGAAGCTCCTGGCTTCGGCGAGGGTGCTGACCGTCATCTGGTGACACTTGGCCAGCATCTGCACATCGATGGCACGACGGTCTCAGGTTCGCTCGGTGCGCAGTTCATGGTGTGGGAGTACGCCACTGCGGTGGCCGGACGCGTGCTCGGCATCGATCCATTCGACCAGCCCAACGTGCAGGAGTCGAAGGACAACACCGGCAAGATCCTCGACGAAGCCGGCAACGGACCACTGCCCGAGGGCAGGGCGATATTCACCGACGGCGCCATCGAAGTACACACCGACGATCCGATCCTGCTCGGCGGTGCCCAAGACCTCACCGGAGCGTTGTCGGCGTTGCTGCGTGCGGTGCCCGATCGTGGCTACGTCGCCGTCATGGCCTATCTCGATCGGCACGCCGATTCAGCTGCCGCACTGCTACGCCGGTCTCTTGCGCGGCACACAGAGCGGCCGGTGACATTCGGCTGGGCGCCTCGCTTCCTGCACTCCACCGGTCAGTACCACAAGGGTGGCCCACAGACCGGCGCGTTCCTCCAGATCACCGGCGCCGTCGAGCACGACCTCGCGATTCCGGGCCGACCGTTCGGCTTCGCGAGATTGCAGATGGCCCAGGCGTTGGGTGACTTGCGCGCGCTACAGCAACGCGGGCGACCAGCGATCCGCCTTCATCTGCTCGATCGCACAGTCGGTCTTCAAGAACTGCTCAACGCCGCGGGTTTGGCTCGATGAGTCCGGTCGGTCGCGAGGCGCTGAACCCGCTGCGCGACCCGCGCGACAGGCGGCTGCCGCGGGTAGCTGGGCCATGCGGAATCGTGCTGTTCGGTGTCACCGGCGACCTGGCCCGCAAGAAACTGATGCCCGCCATCTACGACCTCGCAAACCGAGGTCTACTGCCGCCTGGGTTCGCACTTGTCGGATTCGCACGCCGCGACTGGGCCGACGAAGACTTCGCGCAGGTCGTGCATGACGCCGTGAAGCAGTACGCGCGCACCCCGTTTCGCGAAGAAGTGTGGACACAACTCTCCGAGGGCTTTCGTTTCGTACCCGGAGACTTCGACGACAACGATGCATTCGACGCACTTGCGCAGACGATCAACGACCTCGACCGAGTGCGCGGCACCGGCGGCAACCACGCGTTCTATCTGTCGATACCGCCGGGGCTCTTCCCCGTGGTCATCGCGCAGCTGAAGCGATCGGGACTGTCGGCGAAGAATGGTGACCAGTGGCGTCGGGTCGTTGTCGAGAAGCCGTTCGGTCACGACCTGCGGAGCGCGCGACAACTGAGTGACACCCTCAGCGACGTCTTCCCGTCCGACTCGGTCTTTCGCATCGACCACTACCTCGGCAAGGAGACAGTGCAGAACATCCTTGCGCTGCGCTTCGCCAACACCATGTTCGAGCCCATCTGGAACCGCTCATATGTCGACCACGTGCAGATCACCATGGCCGAAGACATCGGCATCGGCGGCCGTGCGGGTTACTACGACGGCATTGGCGCCGCGCGCGACGTGATCCAGAACCACCTGTTGCAGTTACTCGCTTTGATCGCGATGGAAGAGCCCGTCAGCTTCGAAGCACAGTCTCTGCGGTTGGAGAAGACGAAGGTACTGTCGGCAGTTCGCATCCCCGACGACCTCGCGGCATACACGGCACGCGGTCAATACGCCGGCGGCTGGCAGGGCGGCCAGAAGGTGCTCGGCTATCTCGACGAGGACGGCATCCCCAAGTCGTCGAAGACCGAGACGTTCGCCGCCATCAAGCTCGAGGTCGACACTCGCAGGTGGGCCGGCGTGCCGTTCTACCTGCGCGCCGGCAAGCGGCTCGGACGACGGGTGACAGAGGTCGCACTCGAGTTTCAACGCGCCCCCCATCTGCCATTCGCGGCGACCGCAACCGAAGAACTCGGGCAGAACGCACTCGTGATCCGTATCCAGCCCGACGAAGGCGTCACCATGCGATTCGGCTCGAAAGTGCCAGGCACGGCCATGGAAGTACGCGACGTCAACATGGACTTCGCGTACGGTGAGTCGTTCACCGAGTCGAGTCCCGAGGCATACGAGCGGTTGATTCTCGACGTCCTGCTCGGCGATCCCCCGCTCTTTCCGCGGCACGAAGAAGTCGAGCTGTCATGGGAAATTCTCGATCCCATCGAGGATTTCTGGGAGAAGCTCGGCCAGCCCGAGCAGTATCGGTCGGGCGGCTGGGGTCCCGACTCGTCGAACAAGATGCTCGCGCGCGACGGTCGCGTTTGGAGACGGCCATGAACCGCGATCTCCACGACACTAATTCCTCGGCGGTTCTGACCGCTCTGAGTGAAACGCGGCGAGGCTCTGGCAGCGTTGCGCTAGGCATGGTGCTGACGCTCGTCATTGACGCGACTGAGAGCGAACACTACGACGCGCTCAAGGCGGCGAACGCGGCCGCGCGCGAACACCCGTGCCGGATCGTCTGCGTTATTCGCCGACCCGGCAAATCGGCACCGCGACTCGATGCAGAGATTCGGGTCGGCGGCGACAACATGCTCGGCGAGGTCCTCATCCTGCGGCTGTACGGGCTGTTGCGCGAGCAGGCCGACTCGATCGTGCTTCCCATGCTGCTGCCGGACGCGCCGGTGCTGGTGTGGTGGCCAGGCGATGGCCCCGCAGTACCTTCACTCGACCCGCTCGGCTTGCTCGCCCAACGGCGGGTCACCGACGCCGCGTCGTCGACAAAGCCGACCGAATCCCTGCGAGCGCGCGCCCTCGACCACTCACCAGGCGATACCGATTTCGCGTGGACGCGGATCACTCCATGGCGCACTCTGCTGGCTGCGGCCCTTGACCAGCCGTTCGACGAGATCACCACCGGCGAGGTCGACGCAGCACGCAACAATGCAAGCGCCGAACTGCTAGCGGCGTGGCTCGAAGACCGCCTCGATATCGAAGTCACCCGCCGTACCACCAGGGGCCCAGGTATCACCGGCGTTCGGCTGATGACCAAACGCGGTGAGATCACCATTACGCGTCCCGACGGCCGGCTCGCGAGCTTGGTGCGTACTGGCCAGCCCGACCGTGCGGTGCCATTGCCGAGGCGTGCGACCGACGAGCTGCTCGCCGAAGAGTTGCGCCGGCTCGACCCCGACGATGTCTACAACGAGACGATCAAACGCCTGTTCGGCAACACCACCGCAAGCGGCCGCCTGGCCGGTGGTGACGCGCAAGCTCAACAACTCACGCGGCGCCCGGCGCCTGCGCGCAAGTCCGCGGCGGCGCGAGCATCCGACGTTGCCGATACGCCGTCACGGGGCAAGAAAGTCCCTGCGCTCAAGCGGGCCGCCAAGCAAGCCGCCGCCCAGCAGGCTCCATTGCCCAAGGCCACCGGCAAGCGGGCCACCCCGAAGGGGCCGTTGCCCCGCGCGAAGACCGCCGCTGAGAAAGCCGCGCTCGCGAAAAGCAGCGCCGCCGCAGCGAGGCGAACCCCCGCACGAAAGGCGCCGGCGAAGAAGGTCGCTCCTGCCAAGAAGGCGGCGCGCACCAGAGCGTGAGTCGCACGTGAGCATTGCCGAGGTCGTCGTCCATCGTGATGCCACCCTGTTGGCACGCGCGGTCGCGGCTCGGCTTGTGACGCGGATCGTTGACGCGCAGTCGGCGCAGGGCCACGCCCACATGGTGCTGACTGGCGGTGGCGTCGGAACGGCTGTGTTGGCTGAGCTCGCTGCGTCTCCTGCACGGGACGCGATCGATTGGGCGCACGTGCACGTGTGGTGGGGCGACGAGCGGTTCGTGCCAGCGGGTCACCCAGACCGCAATGACGTCGGGGCGCGAGCCGCGCTGCTCGACGTGGTCCGGATCCCTGCCGCCCACGTACACGCGATGGCGAGCAGTGACGGTCCTGACGGCGACGATCCGGAGGCTGCGGCAATGCGTTACGCCGAGGAACTTGCGGCGGCGACGCATCCCGAGGATCACGGTGCGGTGCCAGCTTTCGACGTTCTGATGCTCGGCGTTGGTGAGGACGGACACGTAGCGTCGTTGTTCCCCGGAATGCCGGCGTTGTTCGACGAGCGGGCAGTGGTCGGGGTCCGCGGTGCCCCGAAACCGCCGCCCACCCGCCTGTCGCTCACGTTCTCTTCGATCGCGTCCGCACACGAGGTCTGGCTCATCACCGCGGGTGCCGGCAAAGCGGCTGCCGTGAACCTGGCGATCAGCGGTGCGGGGCCGGTCGAGATTCCTGCCGCGGGTGCGCACGGACGCCAGCGGACGCTCTGGCTGCTCGATGAGGCGGCCGCGAGCCGATTGCCGCGCAGCATGTCGCGGATCGCGTCACCCTGAACGCCCGCCACCCGGCGTCCGCCTCATGCCTGCTGTCGCACGATCACGCGCAGCCGGTACGAGAACGCGGCAGTTGCAAGGGTGAGGACCCAGTCGACCGCAACCGCGGCTAGCGTTGCGTGCTGCCAACTCCTGGTGCCGGGGTGCGAACCGTCTACGTCGCGCGCAAGCTAGCACGCTAGATGCGCGGGTAAACCTTCGACGTGCGCAATCGCTCAAGTGCTTCGGCAAGGATCGCCTCGCCGTCGGCGTCGTTGCGACGCTCGCGGACATACGCGAGATGGGTCTTGTAGGGCTCGGTGCGCGGAGCGGTCGGCGGCAAGTCGCGATCTGGGCCAGCCGGCAATCCACAACGGGGACAATCCCACGACTCAGGGATAACGGCGTCAGAGGCAAACGAGGGACGCGTCTCGTGCCCGTTGGCGCACCAGAAGGAGATGCGGCGCCGGGGAGCGGATTCGCCTCGCTCGGCCTCACCCATCGGTCCAGCGCCTACTCGGCTCCCGCGTATCGCGTTGCCACCAGCCACAACGATCTCCTTGATATTCGATGACTAACAAATGTCTTCGGCAAACAGCCGGTTGCCAAGAAGCAAAGACTCTCTCCTGCGCACGATTCTACGGCCATCGCCTGGTCCCGAACCCCCGGCCGGCAAGGTTTGGCCGTTACCCCTTGAACAGCAGCAAGAGCCCGACGATTGAGGCGAACCAGATGAATGCCGTGATCAGCGTGAATCGGTCAAGGTTGCGCTCGACGACTGATGATCCAGCGAAGCTCGACGTGAATCCGCCGCCGAACATGTCGGACAGCCCGCCGCCCTTGCCGCGGTGCAACAGAATCAGGACGATGAGCAACAGACTCGTCAACGAGACGATGATCTCCAATGCGCCGATCACGTGCGACTCCTGCCTACCGTCGAGAACTCCCCGGAAAGCTTACCCCGCCCTACAGAACATCCACGACTTCGGCGTAATGGCAGGCGACCGGGTGCCCGTGCCCACGGTCAGTAAGCGCCGGCAGATCCTCGATGCAACGTTGCTGCTGGTCCTTGCGCAACTCGTTCGCAAACTTCGGGCAACGAGTGCGGAACCGGCAGCCGCTCGGCGGGTCGACCGGGCTCGGAACATCGCCGGTGATGATCACCCGCTGCCGTGCCCGCTCCTTGCGCGGGTCGGGAATCGGGATGGCCGAGATGAGCGCCTGGGTGTAGGGATGTGCGGGCGAACTGAAAAGGTCGTTGGTTTTCGCGATTTCGACGATTCGTCCGAGGTACATGACCGCGATGCGATCGGAAATGTGGCGGACCACAGACAGGTCGTGGGCGACGAACAAGTACGCGAGGCCGAGTCGCTCTTGGATCTCCTCGAGAAGGTTCACCACGCCGGCCTGGATCGACACGTCGAGCGCCGACACCGGCTCGTCGAGCACCAGCAATCGCGGTTCGAGTGCGAGCGCCCGCGCGATGCCGATGCGCTGCCGCTGGCCGCCGGAGAACTCGTGCGGGTAACGGTTGCCGTGCTCGGCACTCAACCCGACTGTCTGCAATAGCTCAGTGACTCGCTTGCGGCCGCCTGCGCCGTACAGGCCATGGATTTTCAGCGGTTCGGCCACGATCTCGTGCACCGACATTCGCGGATCCAGCGATGCGTATGGGTCCTGGAACACGATCTGCATTTCGCGACGCAGGCGACGCATCTCGCGAGTGGACGCTTTGGTCAGGTCGGTCGAGTTGAAGAAAACGCTGCCGGACGTCGCAGGCTGCAAGTTCAGGACAGCACGGCTTGTCGTGGTTTTACCGCAGCCCGACTCGCCGACCAGGCCGAGCGTCTCGCCCGGATAGATGTCGAACGAGACATCGCACACCGCATGCACGTAACCGATGACTCGCCGAATCAGGCCGCGACTGCGTACTGGAAAGTGCTTGACCAAGTTGTGCACTGAGAGCACTGGCGCGGCGCCGGGTGCCGGAGCCGGGGTGCTCTGCACGTCAGCCACGGTCATGACGGATCTCCGGGCGCCAACGGAACAGCGGCCGAAATGTCAGCTGGAAGCGCGTCGTCTTTGGTGGTCGTTTTGAACAAGTCACCAGGTTCCATGCCTTCAAGGCGGTCACTGAAGTGACACGCGGCGACGTGGTCGGGTGAGGTCGTCGGCGCAAGCGCGGGCTCTACCGTTCGGCAGATGTCCTCGACCATCGGGCACCGTGGCGCGAACGGGCAGCCCGCTGGCATGTTGATCAGAGATGGCGGGACCCCGGTGATCGGTGTCAAGCGCGCCTGGGCTGCTCGATCCAGGCGCGGCAAGCTGCCGAGTAGGCCCAAGGTGTACGGCATCCGCGGCGCGTAGAAGATCTCCTCGACAGTGCCGACCTCCACAGCGCGACCTGCGTACATCACGAGCACCCGGTCTGCCTGGCCTGCGACGACGCCGAGATCGTGGGTGATCAGGATCATGGCCGCGCCGGTCTCTTCACGCGCTGTCTTCAAGGTCTCGAGCACCTGCGCTTGCACGGTGACGTCGAGCGCCGTCGTAGGCTCGTCGGCGATGATGACCTCGGGCCCGTTCGCCATCGCAATCGCGATCACCGCGCGCTGCCGCATTCCGCCCGAGAACTCGTGCGGGTAGCTGTTCGCACGTTCCTCCGCGTTCGGAATGCCGACGATTTTCAACAACGCCACTGCGCGAGCGTGCGCAACTTCCTTGCTGACCTTCTGGTGCGCGGTGACAGCCTCGGCAATCTGCCAACCAACCGTATACACCGGGTTCAGGCTGGTCATCGGGTCCTGGAAGATCATGGCGAGTTGCTGCCCGCGGTAGCACGCAAGCTGGCGTTCCGAGAGGCCGAGCAACTCATCATTGCCGAGCCGCACAGAGCCGGTGATGTGCGCGGTCCTGGGCAACAAACCCATGACCGCAAGCGACGTCACCGACTTGCCCGATCCCGACTCCCCGACGATCCCGAGCACTTCACCGCGATGCAATTCGTAGCTGACACCGCGAACGGCATGAACCGTGCCGTCCTCGGTGTTGAAGCTGACAGAAACGTCGTCTACTGCAAGTACCGTGTTGGGTGAGGCCGCGGTTGCAAGGGCGGTTGCGCCGCCGGTGGTGTACTGGCTCACGTACGGCCCTTCGATGCTGTCGGGTCGAGTGCGTCGCGCAGTCCGTCACCGATGAAGTTGGCGGTCAGCGCGATCATGATGATGAACAGGCCAGGGAAGTAGAACAACCACGGCCTCGTCTCAACTGCGGTCTGGGCTTGGCTGACCAGCAGACCAAGCGAGGTGTCGGGTGCTGCCACGCCGAACCCGACAAACGACAATGCGGTCTCGGCCAGGATCGAGGTCGCCACCAGAATCGTGAAGATGACGATGACGACGCTGATGACGTTCGGCACGACGTGCCGAAACACCACCCGGGTTTTGGACGCGCCAAGCGCATGCGCGGCCTCGATGTATTCCTTCTCTCGAATCGCCAGAGCGTTGCCGCGCACCACCCGGCCGACGTAGGGCCACGTCAGAGCGGCAAGCACCATCGAGATCCAGAACCAGCCGTTCGCCTTAGGTCCGATGTTGTGCGTAAGCACGGCGGCAATGGCGATGATTGGGAACGTCAGAAACAGGTCGACGACGCGCATCATGATCGAGTCGACGACGCCACCCGCGTAGCCGGAGATCGCACCGTAGATGGTACCGACGATCGTCGAGCTCACCGAAACGAACGTCGCAATTTCAAGGGATCGTTGGGTGCCGCGCAACACCTCGGAGAACGTGTCGAAGCCCGTCGAATCGGTACCGAACGGGTGCTTCCATCCCGGCTTGGCGCTGAGGTCGTTGGTCCAAACGTTGTACTTGTAATGCCACATAGCGCCACCGACGAACGCCAGCAACACAACCATGATCAGAACGACAAGGCTGATCATCGCCATCTTGTGCTTGCGGAAGCGTCGGGCCGCCATCCGCCACGGACTGCGCGCCTCGACCGAACCGACGGGCTCGCGCGGATCGATCGTGTCTGGCGCGCTCCGGGGTGCCGCTCCGTCGCCTTGCCTCGACGTCTCGGGCTCGACGAGATGCGTCCCGGTGCCTCTGGATGACCTACTCATAGCGAATCCTCGGATCGAGTACGCCGTACAGGATGTCGGCAATCAGATTGAACACAATGATGGCGGCTCCGGAGACCAGTAGCCATGCCAGGACCACGTACGGATCGTTCAGGTTGAGTCCGTCGGCCAGCAAGAAGTCGCCCATCCCCCGCCATTGGTAGATGTACTCCGTGATGATGGCCCCACCGAGAATTGCGCCGATGTCGAGCGCTGTGACCGTGACGAAAGGTATTAGCGCGGTACGCAATGCATGCCGGATCAGAACCCGCGTCGGCGAAATGCCTTTCGCTCTCGCGAGCCTTATGTAGTCGCTGCTGAGTGCCTCGATCATCGAGGCCCTGTTGAACCGGCTCCAGGACGCGTAGGAGATAAGCGCAAGGGTGATAGTCGGCAAGATCAGGTGGTTGAAGTCGTCGAAGAGGTGTGCGCCGAGGCCGGGCGAGATGGTGGGCGAGTTCTCGCCCAACGTCTTAAACTTCGTACCAAAGTGCTTGTTCGACCAGATCGCACCCTCCTTCAGCAGGATGGCGAACCAGAACGTCGGCATGGCAAGAAACAAGAAGCCGGTGAAGGTGAACGAGTAGTCGGTCTTGGTGTACTGCTTCGTCGCGCTGATGACGCCGACGATGATGGCGATCACCGCAGCGAGCACCATGGCGAAAAAGACCAGACGCAGCGTCACGAGCGCACGGTGGCCGATTTCGGTCCCGATGTCGAGCGTTCCACCGCCGGCGACCGATGGCCCGAAGTTCCCGTGGACAACTCCGGTGATCCAGTGCCAGTAGCGCTCGAGCAGAGGCTGGTCGAGGCGGAGGCGATGCTCCGCGTTCCTAATCGTCGACTCAGGCGGCCTGGGCTGCTTGGTCTTCAGATTCGACAACGGGTCGCCGGAAAGACTCACGAGCAGGAAGACGATGAACGTGGAGACAATCAGGATCGGTATCGAGATCAATACCCGCCGAATGGCGAATGCAAGCATGGGGGCCTCGCTCCGGAGACGCCTGGGGCCAGTGGCCCATAAGTGACGGTACTCCCCGGCGTCCGACCTGCTCTACGGCTCACCAGAACAATCACCGGTCAGCCAAGGTCGGTCGAACCGCCGGGCCGAGCCGGTGTGGCCCGCTACGAGAGCGGGCCACACCGATCATCGACGCGAGCGCCTTACTGGGACTTGATCTGGCCCCAGTCCTGCGTGTTGTACGGGGGTCCGACCGAGGTCGCGTTGTCGCGGATGTTGCCCCACTTCGAGTTGTAAGCCAGGATCACTGGCTTTTGGTACAACGGGAGGGTGTAGGCGTCAGCCGAGAGTTGCTTGTCGGCGGTGTTCAGGTCGGCAAGTTCCTTCGCCGGATCGGTGGTCGTCAGCGAGTCCCCGAGTGCCGCATCGACAGCGGGGTTGCTGTAGTGACCGTAGTTTCCGCCCCAGTTACCTGGCGTGCCCTGGGCCTTGTCGGACTGGTAGAGCGCCGCATTGCTGGAGCCGAACGGCGTTGCCACCCAGGCGAACACGATGATGTCGTACTTGTGGTTCGCGTCCTTCTGGGTGAGGGTGTCGCCAAGGCTGTCAGTTGGCGAGACATTCACCGTGACACCAAGCTGCTTCGCCGCAGCGGCGAAGAGCTGGCATTCGGTCTGCCGAACGGCGTTGCCCTGCGTATAGCGCATGCTCAACGCCGGAACGGCCTTGCCCGACGGGTCAGTCAGCGTACTGCCAACCTTGTAGCCCGCAGCGGTGAGGATCTGCTTCGCGGCCGCGACGTTGCCGCTGCCGTAACCAAATGACGTCACGTTGTCCTGGTAGCCATTCTGCCCAGGCACGAACATCCGGTTGCCGAGCGGGGCGATGCCGGGGTCGGTCTGGCCGGCGGTACGGGCGATCATGCCCTTGACGTCGACGGCGGTGAAGAGCGCCTTGCGCAGCGCAACGTTCTGCAACGCCGGGGTCTGCAGGTTGAGGTCGATGTGCTCGAAAACCAGACCGAGGTCGAGCTGGTAGACGACGTTGCTCATCCCGTTGAGCTGGCTGATGAGGTCAACCTCAGGCTGCGGGTACATCGCGTCGATTTCACCGTTCTGCAACGCAGGCGGTTCCTGCGTCGCGTCGGTGATCATCCGGAACACGAGCTTGTCAAGGTACGGACCATTCTTTCCGTACCACTTCGGGTTCGGGCTGAGCGTGACGCTTTGGTCCTTCTGGAAATTCGAGATCACGAACGGACCGCCGGAAACGGTGGGCGGCGTGGTAGCGAACCCAGTGTCCCAGCTCTTCTCGAGGTTGACCGGGTCGAGTCCCTGCGGGCTCGCCGTGTGATACGGGATGAGGCTGCCAAACATCGACTTCCAGTCGGAGAACGGGGTCTTCATGACCACCGTGACGGTCTGGCCGTTGTTCGAGCCGGTGATCGACGCGATTTGGGAATATCCCGTCGTCGATGCGATGTCGCACTTCGGGCAGTCGGTGCCGTCCTCCGCCTTCCAGGCGTAGATGAAGTCGTCGGCAGTGATGGGCGTGCCGTCAGACCACACGGCCTTCGGGTTGATCACGTACACGATTGTTTGCGGCGAGGAACTCGTCACGGTCGCGCTCGTGAGCAAGTCGGCATTCAACTTCGGTCCCAAGTCGGGAAGCACGTTGAACGCGGCCGGCCAGATCGAGTTCATGACCTCGGCGGTCTCGAAGGTGTTACCAGCGGAGGTGAGCACGTTCCAGTTGTCGATCGTCTTCTCAAGCGCGTAGGTCAGTGTGCCGCCCTTGGTCACACTCGCGGTGTTGATCGTGTCCGGGTTACCGGTGAGACGGTTACCCGTCTTCGTCTCGTCTGCAGCACTCGGGGACGTCGCTGCGCTGCTGGCCCCAGCCGGTGCGCTGGCACTGCCGCTGGGCGCAGGAGCGGAACTCGTCGTGGCCCCTGCAGCAGGGCTTGAGCTCGTCGCGGCGTTGTTCTTCTTACTACTGCTACAAGCAGCGAGCGTAAGCGCGACGATGGCGGCTCCCGCCGCTATCTGAATACCTCTACGTCTGACGAGCATGTCTCTCCTTCTGGCGGCCGCCTTGTGAGTGGTCCGCGAGTAGTAACTCCCGTACGCCGGGCTTTTGGTAGGCGAACGCCCCCCGCAGCGGTCGCGGTGACTGTAGCCACCGGATGCCTAGTCGGGCATTCTTTGGGCTGAACCTAACGCAAATCGTGACACAAGAGTTACG
>DATCFU010000124.1:0-9943 GCA_036509315.1 Acidothermaceae bacterium | reverse complement strand
ACAAGACCCGGCGGGAACACCCGCGTCAGGACCCCTACCGACACCAGATCCGACAGCCGACGATCCGACTCCGGCTTCTTCCAACCAGCACGAGGCATGCCCCCAAACTACACCCGTGTAACCTTAACTGAACGGTATTGGGGTTAGGCCGAGACGCCGTTGCCGCCCTCGACCTTGATCGGGATCGCGGCGAGCGGCCGCGGCGCCGGACCCTGGATCACCGCACCGGTGGCCGCGGCGCTCGATTTCGCCGAACAGCCCGCGACTGCGGCTAGCCCGGCCGTTCCAGCAACCGCGATCCCGGCGACCAGAACGGTTCTACGGGAGAGCATCGCGGGGGAGTCGGTTGGTGCGGGATTCATCGGGCCTCCTGGCAGCGTAGGAAGGCGCCGATCCGCAAGCGTTCCGGACCTCTGCACCTCTACGTAGAGCGACGAACGCCAGCAAGCAAGGGTTCAATCCTCCGCTGCGTTCCACCGGGCCGCCTCCAAACCCTGAATGTGTGATGAGTCGGGGGATGCAGCGCAACAGACGAGGCACCAGAATCGAGGCACCGACTCGATCACTTGGAGGGCCAGTGGAGCAGGTGGACGTCGTCGTCATCGGGATGGGTCCTGGCGGGGAGGATCTCGCGGGGCGGTTGGCAGAAACGCACCTCGACGTGATCGGCATTGATCAGCGACTGGTCGGCGGCGAGTGCCCGTACTTTGGCTGTATCCCAAGCAAGATGATGATCCGCGCCGGGAACGCCCTCGCCGAAGGGCGGCGGATTCCGGGGCTCGCCGGCGACTCGCGGGTCATGGCCGACTGGGCACCGGTCGCGGCGCGAATCCGGAATGAGGCGACCGACGACTGGAACGACCAGGTCGCCGTCGATCGGTTCGAGGGCAAGGGCGGCCGGTTCGTTCGCGGCCACGGCCGGCTGACCGGTCCGAAGACGGTCGCGGTCGGTGATCGCGAGTTCGAAGCCCGCCGCGCGATCGTGCTGAACACCGGCACCGACCCACTGATCCCGCCGATCCCGGGCCTCGCCGGAACGCCGTTCTGGACAAACCGCGATGCGATGCAGGCGACCCAGGTTCCGGCGTCCCTCATCGTGCTCGGCGGCGGCGCGATCGGCGTCGAGCTGGCCCAGGTATTCGCCAGATTCGGTTCACACGTCACAGTCGTCGAGGCAGCGCCGCAGCTGGTTCCGTTCGAGGAGCCGGACGCCGCGGCGTTGCTCGCCGATGTCTTCGCGCGCGAGGGAATCGACGTGCGGATTGGGGTGTCGGCGACCGCCGTCCGGCATGACGGCGCCGGCTTCAGCCTCGACCTCGCCGACGGCAACACGTTGCAGGCCGAGCAGTTGCTCGTCGCGACCGGCCGCAAGGTCGACCTCGGCGCAGTTGGTCTCGACACGGTCGGCGTCGACATCACCGCGCACGCCGTCCCCGTCGATACACGCATGCGCGTTGCACCCGGCATCTGGGCCATCGGCGACATGACGGGCAAGGGCGCGTTCACCCACATGTCGATGTACCAGGCCGAAATCGCGCTGGCCGACATCCTTGGCGTCGAGGGTGTGACCGCCGCAGAGTACGACGCACTGCCAAGGGTGACGTTCACGGATCCCGAGATCGGCAGCGTCGGCATGACGCAGGCGCAGGCAACCGCCGCCGGCATTGACGTCCTGGTCGGGCGTGCCGCGCTGCCCTCGACGGCGCGCGGCTGGATCCACGGCCCCGGTAACGACGGCCTCATCCGACTGATCGCCGACGCGGACCGCGGTGTTCTTGTCGGTGCGACCACCGTCGGCCCCTCGGGCGGCGAGATGATCTCGGCGCTCGTGGTCGCCGTCCATGCTGCTGTTCCGCTTGAACGTCTGCGCTCGATGATCTATGCGTATCCGACATTCCATCGCGGAATCCTCGACGCGGTGAAAGACCTGCGCCGACCGGCTTAGTGCGGAGCATCCGTCAAGGGAAAGCTAGTGCAGGGTGCGAATTCGGGCGATCGGCCAGATCCGGATGAACGCGTGGCCGATCACGCTGCTTTCGGGAATGGTGCCGTTATAGCGCGAGTCTGATGAGTCCGATCGATGGTCGCCCATCACGAATAGCTGTCCTTTTGGCACCACGACCGGGCCGAAGACATAGTCGTTGTTCTGATACACGTAGGGCTCGTTTTGCGGCACGCCGTTGACCTCGACGCGCCCTTGGGCGTCGCAGCATTGCACGGTGTCGCCGGGCAATCCGATCACTCGTTTGATGATGTCTTCTGGTCCACCGACGACTGCGATCCAGTTGCCGGTGGCCTTGAACACCACGATGTCGCGGCGATGGACGCCGTGCAGTTTGTAGGAAAGCTTGTCGACGAGAACACGGTCGTCATCACATCCCGGTGTGCAGCCGTGCAACGTCTTTTCCATCGATCCGGACGGAATACGGTAGGACTGCACGACGTAGGTGCGCAGTACGAATGTGCCGACGACGGTCAACACGATGAGGATGATCCACTCACGTGCCCAGCGAACCTTCTTCGGCGCCGACTCGCTCGTCGGCACTGACTCCTCGGTCACCACGCGATTTCGCGGCCGCAGGCGATGCGCACGTCAGCCCGTCCCAGGATTGGCGCGGACCAACACGCCGTTGCCAGCGACGGCAAGGTCGGCGCCGGCGAATGCGAACGCCGACTCACCAGGACCAAGGGTCACGCTTCTTTCGCGATCGCCGATCTCGAGCTCGCCCTCCAAACAGAGCAGCACCGCAGGACCACCAGGCGCGAGACGTTCCATCGCGGTGATCTGCTGCCGGCGCACCTCGAACTCCGGCTGCGGCGTCGGCCAGGTCTGCCCGCCTCCGGTCGATGCAACCGGCGCAACCACGGCCGGCAGCGTGGCATCCACGCTCAGGATTGCCCGCAACTCCACGGCCGAGACGTGCTTAGGGGTCAGACCGCCTCGTATAACGTTGTCTGAGCCTCCGAGTACCTCGATGCCGGTGCCGTGCAGATATGCGTGGATCTGCCCCGGTCGAACATACAGACCATCCAGCGGGCGCAACGTCAGGTAGTTCAGGAGCAGCACCCCGATGACGCCTGGGTCGCTGGGATAGTTCGCGGCCAACTCGGTAATCCACCGGGCTACGCCTCCGACCTCCGAGGCAGAACACGCGGCGACCACTTCCTCGACGATCCGGGCGCGGTCGCCCGTCGGCCACTCGATCAGCCGAAGGAAAACCTCGCCCGTCGGCGTCCCGCCTTGAAGTGCTTCGACCAACGGAGCCAGACCGTCGACGTCCAACGCCGACAGAGTCGCCGCGGCCTCCTCGGCCGGCCGAAACCCTTGCAGTACATGGAAATCTGTCAGTGCCACCAGCAATTCTGGCTTGCCGAACGGATCGCGGTAATTGCGGTCAGCTGCTTGCCGGTCGACACCTGCAGCCTCGTCGGACGCAAAGCCACGCCGGGCCTGTTCGTCGTTGGGGTGGACCTGCAACGACAGCGGATGCTCGGCCGCGAGCACCTTCAGTAGGAACGGCAGCCGCGGTCCGAACCGCTCGAAGCAAAGCTCGCCCAAAACGCCCACCGGGTCGTCGGCGATCACGGCATCGAGGGTCTGTCTAGTGGAATCGTCCTCAAGCTCCGACGGAGCCTGCGGGTGGGCGCCCATCCACAGCTCCGCCTCGGCGACGCCGGTGGGCGGACGCCCCTGAAGGTTCGCGATGGCATCGCGGGAGCCCCAGGCGTAGGTCATCACCGGGTTCACCATGCGCCTGACCGTCATGCCTGCGAGCCTATTCGGCGCCCGTCCAGGCAGCCGCGGCGACGACGCGGCTGCTGCGCTTTAGTGCTGGGGGCGGCCGTTCGATGGTGAAGACATGACAGCCGCGACGACCCAGCGCTGGGTATGTCCCGCCTGCCGGCAGGGCAACCCGGTGGAAGCGGACCTGTGCGATAGCTGCGGGGTGAGCTTCACGTCGCTACTGCGTGGGCCAGCAGCTACCGTCGACCTGTCACCCGCGCGACCTCGATCTGCTGCGCCGGCGCCTCCGCTTCTCAGCAACGGCCTCACTGCCGTTCTTGAGATCGGCCTTGTTCTCGGGCTGCTCCTGTTGTGGAAGCTGGCCAGCGCGGTCTCGCTCGGCGACACCGCTGCTGCCTTCGCGCGTGGCCGGTGGATCTGGCACTTCGAGCAGACTCTGCGGCTGCCGAGCGAGGTCAGCGTGCAGTCCGGACTGCTCACGCATCCCGACTTCGTGCGCGTCGTCAACCTGTACTACCTGGTCGCTCACTTCGGCAGCCTTGTCACCTTCTTACCGTGGCTGTTCATCCGGCATCGCGCGAAGTACCGCGAGTGGCGCAACGTCATCGCGGTATTCACCGGCGTCTCGTTACTGATCCAGCTGATCGCCGTCGCCCCACCCCGGCTGCTCCCGCAGTTCGGTTTCGTCGACACCGCTGCGCTCTACCACGAGTCGGCATACACGCACCTTGGACAAGGGCTCACGGGTCAGCTCTCGTCGATGCCGTCGATCCATGTCGGTTGGGCGATCGCCATCGCGATGGCCGTCATCTCGACGAGCACCAGCCGCTGGCGCTGGCTCGTTCTCGCGCAACCGATCCTGACCGGCTATGCCGTGGTCGCGACGGCGAACCATTTCTGGCTCGACTGCGTTGCAGCAGCGGGATTGGTGCTGCTCGTGTTCGCCGCCGTCAATTGGTGGGGACGCCGAAAGCTGGCGTCCGGTGATGAGCCCGCAACGTCCGCGACGGCGTAGGTCGCCGCCCACCGACCACCGATTCCTCACACATTCAGGTTTTCTCGCCCCGGAAGCTCGCACTCCCCACACAGTCATGTTTTCTCGCCAATGGGATGCATCTGTGCGGAGCGGTCCTGCATCTGTGCGGAGGTCCGCCCATCTAGGTAAGGCCGGCGGGCGCTTCGTCGAGGATCGCGAGGATCGCGTGTGCGAGAGCGCGCGCCGAATCGGCAGTCAGTTCGGCCGCCACTCGTGCACTCGGGCCAAGTACCGGATTGCGCAGATCGATGTTGACGGTGTGGCCAGCCTGCGCGTGCACGGGGTGATCGAAGTAGACGCTGAGATCGGTGACGTCGAACCACTCCGGTTGTCCTTTGGCGCTACCACTCGCAGCGAGCGTCTTCGTGATGTAGGTGCACATCTCAGGCCCCCAAGTAACGTGCGAAGAATTCCTCGATGCGCTGCCACCCTTCTGTAGCAGCGGCCGGCCGGTAGCTCGGCCGGTCGCTGGCAAAGAACCCGTGGCCAGCGTCGTCGTAACTGTGGAACTCGTAGGTCTTCCCGGCGACCTCGAGTGCCTGTCGCAATTCCTGAACGTGCTCGGGCGACGGGTACTTGTCCTCCGAACCGAAGAGGCCGAGCAGCGGGCAGTTCAGCAAGTGCGTGCGATCGACGATCGGCCCGACCTTCAGCGGCATCCCCTCGGGTACCGCGCCAACGACGAACGCGCCGTAGCAGTCGACTGCGGCGTCCAACGAAAGGCTCGTCGCCGCAAGGAACGACTGCCGGCCGCCTGAGCAGTAGCCGATGACGCCAACCTTGCCGTTCGTATTGGGCAGCGCTCGCAGGTAGGCCGCTGCGCCACCGACATCGCCGACCAAGCGATCGTCAGGTACGCCACCCTGCGCCCGAACGAGTGCGGCCGCGTCGTCGGGCCGTGCACCAGGGGCCTCACGCGAGTACAGATTCGGCATGACGGCCACATAGCCGAGCGTCGCGAAGCGACGGACGATCTCTTTAGTCGCTGCGTCGTACCCGGGCAGGTGATGGATTACCACCACCGAGCCGAAGGGACCAGGGCCGAGTGGGCGAGCGCAGTAGGCCTCGATCAGGTCGCCACCGTGGCCGTTGATAGCGGTGGTCTCGGCCAACATTCCGTCGTACATCGACGCTCCTCATCGTTTCGTGCCCAGTGGGTTCGCCTACCGGCGCGAAACCACGTTACGTCGACCTGCGCAAACCACTGACACGGCGTCGTCGTTGGCGGCATCATCATTTCTGCAGATCACTCACCGGCCCACTGATCGGACCGTCTCCCGGGTGAAATCGTGATCGCACCGTCTAGGTGAGGTACACGATGGGTCGGCGCTTTTTTGCGATCGGCGCAACGGTCACTGCTGGCGTGGCCGGTCTTGGATTCGCACTAGTGTCGGTAGCATCGGCGAGCACCACGATCGACGTCCGCGGGTCGTGGGCGGAGATTGCTACGTCGCAGGGGGCGAACTACCCACAGACGGTGACGTGGACCACCGAAGACTTCGCCACGGGAGCGCTGACCGGAACCGACGTCGGCGGCGGTGCGACGTTCACCATGACGGGCACCATTACCGGCTCGAAGATCACCACACACCTGGTCGAGGACGGCGTTCCCAGCTACACGTCTGACTCCGTGGGCATTATCGACAACGCCCACAACCAGCTGACGTGGGGCGGCACCTTCACCGATAGCGCGGGCCACCAGGACGGCACCTTCACCGCGACCTTCACCGGCGCAGCGGGCGGCAGCCAATCGACGGCCGGTTCATCGGTCGTAGATCCGAAGCCGACACCATGCACGCCGACGAGCGGCGCGAACGACCTTTGCACCTACAACTCGCGCGACGGCGTCCTGACCTTCACCCCCGACCAGGTCAAGCTCGGAGGCACGATCGTCGCAAGAATGGTGTCGCCTGCGGGCGTCGGTAACACCTGGAACTGGACCAATCTCCCCGGACTCACCGCACAAAGCTGCGCTCCCAGTGCCGTCACGTGCACCTATCTCGCGACGACCCTCACCGGGTCGCCCGGGACCAAGAAGTGGGTAGTCGGTGACATTCATGGCGGGTCGGTTCAGGGGGTCTGGGATTCAGCTCAGGCCTACGAAGTGGTCGACAGCCTGAGCACGAACGGTTCCGGAAGCGGTTCGGGGATCCTCGACGTGCGCGGCTTGTGGGACGGCTACTACGTGCAGCCAGGAGGCGCGACCTATCACAATCCGGTCGACATCCTGACCGAGAACTTCAGCACCGGCGCCCTGACGGGTACCGACAACGGCACCGATGGCGACGCTACGGTGTCCCTCACCATCTCGGGCCGAACGATCAGCGGGACCATCGACCAACCGTCGACGAACTACCACGCGCAGGTCAGCTGGGTGCTGTCAGCCGACGGCACAAAGCTGATCGCGAACGGCATCACCGACCCCAAGGCCGCTGGCGCGTTCGTGCTGTTCCATCACGGCGGAGCGGTTGGCGCGACGAGCGCACTGACCAGCGGCGCGGGCGTGACGTCGGGTCCGGCCCCGATCAACGCGCTGCCCACGCCATCGGAGGCGTTCTCGTCACCTGCACGCATCGCAGTCAGCGCCGCCATCAGCATCGCCGCGCTGCTGTTCATCACGTTTCCGGCGAACCTGTTCAACAAGACGTTCGAAGAGAACTACGACGTCATCGTTGCTTGGTGGGAGCCGCGGCTACGACGCTTTCGGCGCAAGCCTTCGAGCAGTGCGGACGCCGAGGCGGTGGCCGTTGATCGCGCCGCGGGGAACGACCGGCTGAAATTCTGGCTGGTGGTGATCGCGGGCGCGGTCTTCGGCGGATTGCTCAATCCGAAGTTCGGTGCCAACAGCGCGTCGGTCAACAGCTTTGTGGCAACGCTGTTGTCGGTCATCGTCGGCACGGCCGTCGGCACCGCCGTCGGATTTCTCTATCGACGGCGGAAGAAGTACGACGTCACCCGGCATTTCGAGGCGCTACCGGCAGGCCTCGCGATCGGGGCTCTCTGCGTCGTCCTGTCCCGGATGTCGGACTTTCAGCCCGGCTACCTGTACGGCGTGGTCTGCGGCGTTGCGTTCGCCGGGACTTTGGCCAAGAACGAGAACGGGCACCTCGTCGCACTCGGCCACCTCGCGACAATCGTCGTCGCGGTCATGGCGTGGTTCGTGTGGGTGCCGGTGAACCACGCTGCTCTGCATCACCCGGGCGTGTTCCCGCTGGTCATCCTCGACGACCTGCTCGCCGCGCTGTTCGTTGGTGGGCTGGTCGGCAGCGTCATCAACCTGATCCCGGTGCGCTTCATGCCGGGTCACACATTGGCGAGTTGGCATCGCGGCGCGTGGATGGCGGTGTTCGGCGTCGCAGCGTTTGGCTTGACGGAGATCGTGCTGTTTCCGTCGCGTCACAACCACGCAGGGCACGCGCCGATCGTCACGATCATCGTGTTGTTCGTGGTGTTCGGCGGCGGGTCGCTGCTGTTCCGCGACTACTTCGCGCGCCGGGACAAGCGGCTCGAACTGGCCAAGTCAGCCGAAGCGACCACCCCCGCGCCGGAGTCAGTGCCCCTCCCGACTCCACGACCTGAGCTCACAAATGAGCAAGTCGCCGAGGTCGCACCCGCAAACCTGAATGCGGACCCATCGGCAGAAATGCACCCTCTCTAAGTCAGTTCAAAGCAACTGTTCACCCTGCGCACGAACTCGATATTCCAACATCGGCTGCAGGCCCCTATCTTTGTGGCGCGCGCTATTGATGTGGGCAATGGCGTCATCCGGGGTTTAGGGGAATGTCATGCGGGGACGCCGTCGGGTTTGGCTTGCGGTCGGTTCGACACTGAGCGGTTTCGTTCTGGTCGGCGTTGCGGCTGCCGGGCCTGCTGCCGCTGCCACGCTGGTAAGCGAGCCGTTCACTGGGCTGTCTGCGCCGGACTGGGTGAAGCCAGCCGCAGTGTCGGGCAACAACGACGCCTGCCTCACGGGGGGGGACGGCACTGGCCCGGTAGGTGCGTGCGACACCGCCACCAAGGGGACGCAGCCCGGTCTCGAACTCACCACGAATGACACCGGCCAAGAAGGTGGGCTGGCGTACAGCTCGAGCGTGCCGTCGTTCCTCGGCCTCGACGTCACGTTCAACAGCTACCAATACGCCGGCAACGGCGCCGACGGCATCGTGTTCTTCCTCGCTGCCTCCGACCCCACGAATGCCAGCGCCTCACCCATTACCCTCGGACCATTCGGCGGTCACCTCGGTTACTCAGCCGACTCGTCCACCAGCACGTCCGGGCTCACCAACGGGTACCTCGGATTCGGGCTCGACGCCTTCGGCAACTACAGCAACGCGGCCTACGCGGGCTCTTCCTGCACCGAGTCGCTCCCCGCGGAACCGGAGTCGGTGGTCGTGCGCGGCCCTGGTCACGGGACAGCCGGCTACTGCCTCCTGCAGAGCAAGAAGTTGACTTCGGGCACGCTCGACAGTTCAGACCCGGCGGCCGTGCCCGTCGAGGTCGCGGTGAACCCCACCGGCTCAACACAGACAACGGCAAGCAGGATCGTCGTGCCCGCTGGCAGCTACGCCTTCCAGGTCAGCCCGATCGGTGGCGATCCCGTCACCGAGACAGGGACGCTGCCGCCCGCGGTCGGGCTGCCGTCCGGTTGGGCCAACAGCCACGGGGTACCCTTCCAACTCACCTTCGGCTGGTCGGCGTCGACCGGCGCAAGCCGGGACTACCACACGATCTCGGACGTGAATGTCCAGACCTTGGACGGGACGCCGCCAACACTCGGGGTGACCCTGACCGATGGCAGCAACGGCACTGCGCAGACGGGCCAGACAGTGACCTACTCCGCCGTGACCACGTTGGCGGGTGCTGACGAGGCAGAGCCGATCACCCTCACTGACACGTTCCCGACCGACCTCGTACCGCAGACCATCGGCTTGGGCGGTACGGGCTGGGGATGTGGTGTAAGCGGTCAGACAGTGACGTGCACGACCTCGCGACCTACGTCTCAGGGAACACTGCCCACCGTTTCGATGCCGGTGCTGGTGTCTGTGCCGCCGGGTTCGCCAGTTTCGCTCACGGACCAGGCGACGGCGGGCGCTCCTAACGCAACGCAGGGAACGGGCACTGACGTGCAGACCTATTCGCCTGCACCGACGGCGACGGTGTTG
>DATCFU010000123.1:0-24112 GCA_036509315.1 Acidothermaceae bacterium | reverse complement strand
CGCGTTGACGCGCGTTTGGTCGTGCTGATGCCTGCGTCGGGCACTGCGGCTGGTCACAGGGCGGTTGGCCCGATCTTGGTGAGTGCGTCAGCGGCGGAGCTCCAGCGAGCTAGTCGTAGGGTCACGGTGCTTGGCTGGCCGTTGCGGATGATTTGCAAGGTCACCATGTCCCCCGGCTGCAGGATGGCGACCTCGTCGATGACCGGTGGCCCGATCAGGGTGCTGGTGATGTTGGTGCCGAGTGCGGTGTCTGCTACGCCGGTGAGGATGTCCCCGACGTGCAGTTCACCGTTGGCGGGTGAGGTCGGGTCGACGGATTCGACGCGCGCTCGGGTGCCGCCAGGAAGTGGTGAGATGGCGACACCGACGTAAGGCCGGTCGTCTGCGACGACCTGGTAGTAGCCGGTCCAGTTGGGCGCGAGTGTTCGTGAATACATTCGGGCGGCTTGCGATCTGCTATCTGCGGCGGTGATCCACGGCAGGGTGATCTGCACCGTCTGGTTCGGACCGGTACCGGCGACGCCGACCCCACCTGGGGTACTAGTAGGCACATCGAAGCTGCCGACGTGGGCTTCGTCACCGTCCTCGCTGTAGACCAGGGTGGCAGCGCCCGTGGCGAAATGCACGATGCCGACGATGAGTTTGCCGCTGTTCCCGCCGACAGAGTTCACCCAATACAGCAGGTCGGCTCCGTCGGCCGGCTGGTCATGGATCAGGGCGACTTGCGGGCCCGAACCGGTCGGATCAACCAGCCCAGGTCCGGCGCCTTGCTGCGAGTTGGCTTGGTAGGACTGCTCTTGGGATGCGTCGAATGCTTCAGTCCAGCGATTCGCCAATGGGTCGAAGGTCAGCAGTAGCACTGTCGTGGGTGCCAAGCCGGAAGAGCCACCGTCTTGGACCGTGCCGATCGCTGTGACGACCACTTGCGGTGTGTCGGATCCGTCGAGGTCTACCGGTGTCGTGCTCGTCACCCGATAGGTGGCGGGCAGGAACTGGGAGACAGCTGCGGCGACCGGTGCCGGGGTGACGCAGCTGGCCAGCACGCGCGCGATCGCGTCGTGTTCGACCTGGGTGACCCACAGGCCGTATCTGGTCTTGACGTCGACTTGTGTCTCGACGTAGTCGCACTGGAACAATTTGTTGCTGGGTAGCCAGGTTGCCGCGTCAGCGTCGCCCTTTTGTTTGGCGCTGGACGCGTCGACCGCGAGCAGGTCGAGTAGGTCGTTGGCGAAAAGTTGCCGCTTCGCAGCAGTCCAGGTTTGCGCACCGGTCTGCCACGCATCAGCGAGCGCGACCACGTGATCGACTTGCACGGCAGCGGGATCCGACCCGAAGTTGATGGTCACCCCGCTGTACGGGCTGACAAGTGTTCCGCTCTTGACGATGCAGCTGCCCTGCAGTGTGGTCTTCGTCAAGTCGCGGGCAAGCACGCTGTTACGCGCGTCGCAGCCGGCTAGCTCCGGCCACGCCGGGCCGAACTGTGCGGAGTTGTAGCCGGTCATCGGCGCAAGCGCCTTGATCGGCAACATGGCCAGAAACCCGAGCTCGTCAGCAGCAAACGTGGTTGGACTGGCATTGGCAGCCGGGCTCACGCTGATCGCCGGCGGCGACACGGTCGCCGTTGTCGCAGTGATGGTGGTCTCGGCCGGCGATGACATCGACGAGGTCGCGGCCGTCGATACAGTCAACGGTGCGCTCGAAGGCCCCGACTTGTGTGCCTGGGTGGTGGGCGTGCAGCTGACGAGCAGGCCAACGCATCCCGTCAGCGCAACGAACCTCAACGCCCCCACAACAGGTCCCCTGTCCTCGACGATCATCGGGTCCCTTGGCCGAATCCGGTGAAGCTGTTGAGGAGGCGGGTGGCGAGCGGGGTGTCGTTAGCGGGAAGCGAAACGCGGTAGGTGACATAGCCGTTTGGGTCGGCGTCCGTGCCGATCAGTGCGACGACGCCGTTGACGGCGTATCCGTCGGCGTCGGTTTCGCGGAACCCCGCGTCGAGGCCGTGGTTGTACACGTCGTAGCTCGCCGTATCGAAGGGCAGTCCGACCGCAGCGTCCCGAACAGGATTCGTCGCGTAGATGTTCTCTTCGACGCACACAGTGCAGCCGGTGCCGGTGAACTCCATCCGCGCCGCCGGGTTCGCCGGGTCGTACCACATGAGGTCATTGTGGTCGGACGGGATCGTCTCATCGACGTACTTCCATCCTGCCGGTACCAGGCTTGAGGCTTGCCCTCCGAAGATCGTTGAACAAGCGGGGTATGCAGGTAGTCGGCAGATGTTGGCGGCCGAAACGGCACGGCGTTGTTGCCCCAGATTTCATCCAGAAACGGATTGCCGCCCAGGCTTGGGGTTGCAGACCTTCCGCCGGCGCCTGGGAGTGCATGCCCAGTGCCGGGCGACGCGGACGTCGAGGTGCCTGCTGGTCGCGTCCGGCTGGGCGTCGCAGACGCGACAACCGGCGTGCTAACAGCGGGACTGGATCCGCCGATCGGCGCCGAGAGCGGGGACGAACCCGACCCCGCGGACGCCGAAGCCGACGAGCTTGACCCGCCCACCGAAGCAAGAGTGGTCGGTTGGGAAGCCGCAGGTTCGTGGCGGCTGGCGCGACATCCGACCAAAACCAGCAACGTCACACCACACAAGACACGGAGCGGCACCGCGGCCATCTGATCTCCGTTCTGCTGTGCGGAAGATCTCTGGTGATGAGACGCACCAGCACCGATGCCCGTTGGCTAAGTACGTCCGATGCGGTCGAGGTCTAAGCCAGACGCATCCGCAACTGCCGCGAAGACGGAGGTCGGGACGGCGACCGGCAAGCACCCTCGATCTCGTTTCCGTTTGGCTGTCGGCGAACACGGGTTGCCTCGTGAACGTAGATGTACCAACGTCTAGCAAACCGAGAGGAGGCACGATGCGGCACGCGCATGTCGCCGCGCTCGAAGAACAGCTGCGTCACGCCATGTTGCACAGTGACCTGGAGGAGCTGGACGCGCTCATCGACCCGGACCTCCTCTTCGTCCTGGCGGACGGGACCGTTGTCGACAAGCAGGCCGACCTCGACGCCCACCGGTCCGGCCACGTGCGGATCACCAAACTCGATCCCTCCGACCAGCAAATCGCCGTCCACAACTCCGCCGCAGTTGTCACGGTGATGATGGACGCGACGGGGAGTTTCGGGGGTGTTCCCTTCGAAGGCCGTTACCGTTACGTACGTTTCTGGTGTGAGACAGCTACAGGGTGGCACGTGGTCGGAGGCAGCATGTCCGATGCGTCGGAGTAGGGCGAGCACTGCCGGCATATCCCAACGTCCGCATCTGCCGCCGAGCGCGTTCAGCGGAACGCGATCGCTAGCCGCGGGCGGGCGGGCGTTCGCACCCGGAGGTGCTACACCCGCGGAGCACGCGGCGTTCGTCTCGGTTCTTGCAGGGGACACCTAAACGCATCGAGACTCGCCCTATGACGAGGCGATCGCGCTGGCTGCTGGTCGTGATTCTCGGGGCTATCGGACTCGCCGCTGGCTTGTCGCTGGCGCTCGGCCACCCTTCGAAATACGGACCGGATCACTCTTGCCCGGCAGGGGCGAGTAGGTCGGCTTGCACGTATCCTCCATCGCTTGGCTTGCAGCGGACGGAGTGGTCGGTCGCCGGGCTCGTCGTCGGACTTACCCTCGCCGCAGCGATCATCTACGCCGTGTCTCGCCGCACTGAATCCGGCCGGGCGCGGGGACAGCGCCGGGTCGGCCCACCGGCATAAGTGGCCGCGACCTGCCCTTGGTCGATCTGCTACCGAGCCAGGCCAAGTCTCCCGCCATCGGCGTCGCCGCGGCGGATCCCTCTCGACGATCGTGTCGCAGTGACGCGGCGGCGGCGGCCGCGCGCTATGGCGGCTTCAAGAGCAGTCGGACAAGCCCTGGGCAGCGACGTCTACGACCGCCCTACCTTGCCGCCGGTCGAGCGTCTTGCCTTACTCGGTAGCCCGAGGCGTGCGGCACTCCTCAAGCGCTTGATTCATCCGTTGTTCAATCTCCATCGTCTTGGCGACTGCGATCTGAGCGGCGGATTGGTCAGTGGCGCAGCGCGGCGATCACCCCGGTGATGATGAGCACGACACCGATCACTGCCAACATCACGAGCGCCAACCGGTTGGTTCGCACTTTGTTCAGGTGGCTCCGCCGAGTCCACGGCGGCCACCAGGCGTCGGTTAGCGCGGTGTACTTCGCGGCCCATCCCCGCCAGTTGAGCGACACGGTTGCGCCCACGAACAGGAGAACCGCACCGCCGCCCAAGCCGATACCGAGTGCGGCCACGAGTGATCGCTCGAAGACGCCTGACTCGGTGTTTGGCTGTCGCCCTACTGCGTCCGATTGTCGCCGGCGCCCAGCCTCAGTTCTACATAGTGAAGCACCCGGGACGAAGGCGACCATCGGAGCTCAAGTCGAACATCCGCTCATGGCCGCAGGTCGCGCGTTCGCTGCGGTGGTCGCCGACGGCTGTGGGTGGGGCCCGTTACCGTGTCGCTATGCCGAGCGCGGAGTTGCAGGAGTTGGTGGTTGCGGATGCCGAAGCGCTGCGCACGTGGCTGCTGGCACATCACGCCACGTCTCCTGGGGTGTGGCTCGCGCTCACAAAGAAGGGTGGGCGGCGTACGACCTTGACCTGGCAGCAGGCGGTCGACGAGGCGCTGTGCGTGGGTTGGATTGACGGGCAGTTGCGTAAGCGTGACGACGAAACGTCTCTGATCCGGTTCACCCCGCGTGGGCCTCGCAGTTCGTGGTCTGAGCGCAACGTGGGTCACGTCGCGCGACTGGAAAAGGAGGGCCGGATGCTGCCCGCCGGCCGAGCCGCGGTCGAGGCAGCCAAGGCCGACGGGCGGTGGCAGGCTGCGTACGCGCCGCAGTCGGCGGCCGAGATGCCTGCCGACCTGGTGGCTGCGATCGCCGCCAACCCGGCCGCTCAGGCGATGTTGGAGGTGCTGACGAAAGCCAACCAGTATGCCCTCATCTACCGTCTTGGCTCGGTGAAGCGACCAGAGACGCGCGAGCGCAAGATCGGCGAGTTCGTCGCCATGCTCGCCCGCCACGAGACGATTCACCCCCAGACGGCGAGGCCCGTGCACCCGCTCCGATGATGTCTCGAGCATCGAGCAAACCATCCGCAACTGCGCATTGACGCCTGACCGGCGGCGCATGCCGGTCAGGCTGACAGACTCTCACCGTGAGACGTCGATCCCGGGCCCGGTGCTTGTGAAGCACAGTCAACCTCCCAAAACCGATGGGGTGACTGTTGATCCAGCTTTACGCCCCAACCGAGGCCCACAATCGCGCGAGGTACTAGCCAATAAGGGGCGTCGGTGGCGCAGTGGCGAATCGAGCTAACCACTCAAGACGTCGTGGCACTAGAGCGAGGCATGGAGATCACGGTCTCGGCGATTGACGAGGAACAGGATTCCTCCGAGGACCAAATCGACGTGACGATCAGCCTGCTCGAGGTGTAACAGCACACCTAGTGCGAAGCACGAGGTCGGAGTTCAACGGCGCAGCGCTCGTAGCACGATGTCGCCGATATGGGGATTGTCCGGCGGCGGGTCGATGCGAGGCGCGACGACATCGAGCTCAATGCTGAAGTTGCCAGCTAACAACTGACGGAGATCGTCAGCGTCGATGTAATCCGCCGGGTCGACGCCACGCGACTTCATTTGTTCGCGGTGTTCGTCGTCAAGGTCGTGGTACACGGCGAGCAGCAACCGACCGGTCCGCACTGTGTCGAGCAGGCGACGCACTGCGGCCTCTCCAGCCGCCTTCGGCAGCGCCGGGTACTGCATCGACAGAAGATCGAACGATCGTGTCGGGAGCACCAGTTGGAGCGCGTCCCCGCAGATCCACTCGACCTCGGCGCCAGCGAGATCTGCCGCCTCCTGCGCCCGACCGGTAGCCACCTGGGATATGTCGATAGCGGTCACGGTCCAACCGTTGCGAGCAAGCCAGATCGCATCGGCACCCTCGCCACAACCAACGTCGAGCGCACATCCCGGTGAGCGAGCGCTAACCTCAGCGACGAGCCTGCCGTTGGGCCGCCCGCTCCACAACGCAGCCTTCTCGCCGTAACGGGCGTCCCACTCGTGGGCGTGTACAGGCGTGGCCATTCGCTTCTCGCCGTGTTCGTGATCAGGCACGGTTTCAGCGTAGACCGCCTCTAGGTGCCGCCTCCCTCAGTCGGGGGTCGGCCACCGTGCGTGGCTACAGCGCGCGCGGCGAGCATCGAACCATGCGTGGCCGCATCGATGGCTGAGTTTCCGCCGAGGTACGAGTTGAGAAAGCCTGCACAGAAGGCATCGCCCGCGCCGGTCGGATCCACCACCGTTGACGACGTCGGCCCGATGAGTTCGACCTCGCCACCTTCCCCGACAAGAACACCACCCGATCCGAGCTTCAACGCCACAACCGGGTAGTGCACCCGAAGGCTCTCAAGCACGTCGCGCGGCTCGGTTTGTCCGCTCAGGACGCGACCCTCGTCGAGGTTCGGCAGGCACACCGCTGCACCACGCGTGCTAGACAGAAACGTCGAAGCACCAAGCTCTTCGAGATAGGCGGACGACGATGGGTCGGCCGTCACGACGATCTCGCGGCGACGTGCTTCCTCGATCAAAGAAAGAACAGCCGCGCGTGGTTCGTCGGCGAACAGTGAGTACCCGTTGACGTGCATTGCGTCGACCTGGTTGAGCAACGACGGCGGCAAATCGCTCGCACTCAAACGCTGGTTTGCACCACGATCGGTGTACATCGTTCGCCCGCCGTCGGCGTCCAGCATCACCACGATCTTGCCGGTCGGCGCGTCCGGGTCCGCAATCAATTCTGTATCGACACCGAATGCCGCGAGCTCTGCACGATGGCGCGCTACGTCCGCTGCGCCGACCCGCGCGACGAACCTTACGTGAACGCCGGAGACGGCAAGCCACGCTGCCTGATTCGCCGCCGAGCCACCAGGCGCCGCGCGAATGTGTGAAGTAGTGTCGCTGTCGCGGGTGACGTTGCCAAGCGGCGTGACGACGATGTCGTCGATGACATCGCCGACGATCAGCACCCTCGTCAAGCGCTGGCCGCCGCGGGCAACGCTGACCACGCGATGGCGATACCGCCAGCAAGCGCGACGTTGTTCCTCGCCAGGTTGAGATTCACGACTAAGGAACGGCCGCCACTCTCGCGCTGGAAGTAGTCGAGCAGGAACGGGCTGATCGCCTTGCCACGCAAGCCTGCTTCGTCAGCTGCGTGCAGAGCCTGAATGAGCAAGCGGTCGTGGACGTCGGGATCGAGCTGCTGGTCGAGGGGCACCGGGTTCGCGACGATGAGTGCACCGCGAGTACCGAGCTGATCACCTGCCGCCATGATGGCGGCTACCTCCTCCGTGGAGTCGACCCGCCACTCGAGCGGGAAACCGGAGTCGGTGAGATAGAAGGCCGGGAACTGGTTCGTGCGGTAACCGACAACAGGCACGTTCAGTGTCTCAAGTCGTTCGAGAGTCGCAGCGATGTCGAGGATTGACTTCACCCCAGCGCAAACCACCGTGACCCGGGTGCGCGACAGGGTGACCAAGTCGGCCGACTCGTCGAACGATTCGTGTGCGGCGCGATGAACGCCACCGAGGCCGCCTGTCGCGAAGACCCGGATGCCCGCGAGTGCCGCCAACGTCGACGTCGCAGCGACAGTTGTCGCGCCGCTCGACTTGCGGCCGACGGCGACCGCGAGGTCGCGGCTGCTGACCTTCGGGATGTCCTCCATCGCAATGCGCTCGAGCTCGTCGGCGTCGAGACCAACAGTCGGGACGCCGTCGATGACCGCGATGGTCGCAGGCACCACACCCGCGTCGGTCAGGATCGCCTCGAAGTCGTGTGCGGCCTGCAGATTCTCTGGGCGGGGTAGCCCGTGCGCGATGATGGTCGACTCAAGTGCGACCACCGGTCGACCTTCGTCGACGGCCGTGCGAACCTGTTCGGAGATCCTCACCAGTGGCGACACGTCAAGCCTCCAGATCATTCGGTAGCGGCGCAGGAGTCCGTAGCGCGGCATACCTGGGCTTGACGACGTCGTTGATGAGCGCGAGCCGTTGATCGAACGGGATAAACGCACTCTTCAGCGCATTGATCGTGAACCACTGTAGGTCGTCGAGTGAGTAGCCGAAAGCGTCGACCAGTTTCTGGAATTCGATACCCATCGACGTCCCGCTCATGAGGCGGTTGTCGGTATTTACGGTCACCCGGAAATACAGCTTACGCAGCAGGCCGATGGGGTGCTCGGCAACCGATGCCGCTGCGCCAGTCTGAACGTTCGAACTCGGGCACATCTCCAGCGGCACGCGGTTGTCGCGGACGTACGCCGCAAGCCGGCCCAGCACCGGTTCGCCGTCGATCATGGTGATGTCGTCGACGATGCGCACGCCGTGGCCGAGTCGGTCTGCGCCGCACCACTGCAGAGCTTCCCAGATCGACGGCAGCCCGAAGCCCTCGCCGGCATGGATCGTGAAGTGGCCGTTCTCGCGCTGCATGTACTGGAACGCGTCGAGGTGACGAGTCGGGGGAAAGCCCGCTTCGGCGCCCGCAATGTCGAACCCGACCACGCCCGCATCGCGGTAGCGGATCGCAAGTTCGGCGATCTCCAGCGAACGCGCTGCGTGCCGCAACGCCGTCAGCAGCACACCGACCCTGATGCCGCGGCCCTCGCTGCCGATCCGAAATCCCTCGAGTACCGCCTCGACGACCGCGTCGAGGCTCAAGCCCTCGTCGACGTGCAACTCCGGCGCAAACCGCACCTCGGCGTAGACCACGTTGTCTGCGGCGAGATCCTCAGCGCACTCGGCCGCAACTCGAACAAGCGACTCGACGGTCTGCATGACGCCGAAGGTGTGCGCGAACGTTTCGAGATAGAGCTCAAGCGAGCCGGACGACGCGGCCTGCACGAACCATGCACCGAGCTCATCGGCATCGTAAGAAGGCAGCTTTGTGTAGCCGACCGCGCGTGCGAGATCAACTACGGTTGCTGGGCGCAAGCCGCCATCGAGGTGGTCGTGCAGCAACACCTTGGGCGCGCGGGCGATTTGCTCGCGGGTGGCCGGCATCAGGCACCTACCCTCTCGAGAACGAGTGCTGGCTTCGACCAAGCTTCATCAGCGGCCGCAACGTCGACTGCTCCTGCAAGTGCACCGAGTGCACGGTCGAAACGCGCCTCGTCGTCGGCGTACAGCGTGAAGAGCGGGCTCCCTGCCATGACGATGTCGCCGGGCTTCGCGTGCATCTGCACACCGGCGCCGAACGATACATCGTCCTCCTTGCGCGCGCGGCCAGCACCCAACCGCCACGCGGCGACCCCAACGGCGAGCGCGTCCATGCGGGTCACCCGACCCGAAGCCGCTGCTACGACGGAATGCCGGTGAGGCGAGACAGGAAGAGGCGCAGCGGGGTCGCCACCCTGTGCCCGGATCATCGCATTCCACGAGTCCATCGCGGAGCCGTCGGCAATCGCGTCGGCCGGCTCCTTGCCGCCAGTCAGACCACAGGCGGCAAGCATTTCGCGGGCTAACGCAAGAGTGAGCTCAACGACGTCGGATGGTCCGCCACCGGCAAGCACCTCGAGCGACTCCGCCACCTCGAGCGCGTTACCGGCCATGAGGCCAAGCGGAGTGTCCATCGCCGTCAACAGTGCAATGGTGTTCACGCCGTGTGCCGAGCCGAGCCCAACCATGGTCGTTGCGAGTTCACGAGCCCGCGAGCGGTCCTTCATGAACGCACCGACGCCCACTTTCACGTCGAGCACCAACGCCGACGTTCCTTCGGCGATCTTCTTGCTCATGATGGAGCTGGCGATCAGCGGTATGGATTCGACGGTCGCAGTGACGTCGCGCAACGCGTAGAGCTTGCGGTCTGCCGGTGCGAGCCCGGCGCCGGCCGCGCAGATCACCGCGCCGACATCGCGCAGTTGCGCACGCATCTCCTCGTTGGAGATCGACGCGCGCCAGCCGCGAATCGACTCAAGCTTGTCGAGGGTGCCGCCGGTGTGGCCGAGCCCACGGCCGCTCAGTTGCGGCACCGCTGCACCACACGCAGCAACGATCGGCGTAAGCGGCAGTGTGATCTTGTCACCAACACCACCGGTCGAGTGCTTGTCGGTGGTCGGCTTGCCCAGTCCGGGAAAACTCAGTCGCTCCCCCGAGGCGATCATCGCCGCCGTCCATCTATTGAGTTCTGGCGCCGTCAGACCAACGAAGAAGATGGCCATGAGCAGCGCCGACATCTGTTCTTCGGCGACTTCGCCGCGGGTGTAGGCCGCGATGACCCAGTCGATGGCGTCGTCGCGCAGATCGCTCCCGTCGCGCTTCGAACGGATCAGGTCGACAACGTCCACGGTTAGGTCCCGTCCAGATCGTCAGGCCCGAACGCGTGCGGCAGCAGGCTGGAGAGCGGCAGCGGACCGGACGCATGGTCGATGAGCATGTCCGCCCCGCCGTGCTCCCACAAGAGCTGGCGGCACCGACCGCACGGCATCAGCGCGACGCCGGCACCGTCAACGCATGCCAACGCGACGAGCCGTCCACCGCCCGATGTCGCCAGGGCAGAGACGACTCCGCACTCGGCGCAAAGCGTGAGTCCGTAGGAGGCGTTCTCGACATTGCAGCCGACCACGACGCGACCGTCGGAAACGAGAGCGGCGGCACCGACAGCGAACTCCGAGTACGGCGCGTACGCCAACGTCATTGCCGCCTGGGCCGCGGTGCGCAACGCAGGCCAGTTGATCTCGATGCTCATCGGCCCTCGTACGGTTCGCCGTCAGCAGCGGGCGCACGCACCCGGCCGACCAGACCTGCCACCGCGAAGATCGTGGCGAGATACGGCAGCATGCCAAGAAAGTCCGATGGGATCTGCACCGGAGTGCCAATGAACGAGAGCACCGTCTGCAATGAGGTCGCGAACCCGAACAACAGTGCAGCACCGACCGCGCCGCGCGGGCTCCACCGACCGAAGATGACAGCTGCGAGTGCGATGAAGCCGCGGCCTCCGGTCATGTTTTTCACGAAGCCAGAACTGTCGCCGATCGTCAATGACGCGCCAGCGAGCCCGGCCAGCATGCCGCCGATCAGTACGTTGATGTAGCGGGTGCGCCGCACGTTGATACCGACGGTGTCAGCGGCCTTCGGGTGCTCACCGACCGCGCGCGTCCGCAATCCCCATCGGGTACGGAAAAGCACGATGTCGACGGCGAAAATTAGCACGTACGTCAGGTACACGATGATGGTCTGGTCGAACAGCAACGGTCCGATGATGGGGATGTTGCCGAGTAGCGGGATCTTCAGCACCGAGAGCGTGCCGACGTTGTTGTAGGAGTTCGAGTTCGGCGCCATCACCGCGTCGTACAAGAAGCCGGTCAGCCCGAGCGCTAACAGGTTCAGGACGACGCCGAGCACGACCTGGTTCACGACGTACTTGATGGCAAAGACCGCAAGTAGCGCAGCGATCAGGGCACCCGCGAGCATGCCGGCGATAGTTCCGATCGCGGCGTTCTTCGAGATCGTGCCGAACATCGCGCCCGCGAATGCGCCGACCAGCATCTGGCCTTCGATCGCGACGTTGATGACACCAGAGCGCTCGCACATAACTCCCGCCAGCGCGCCCAAAATCAGCGGCACAGCAAGGAAGATCGTCTGCCCCAGCAAGCCGCCAGGACCGAACAGGTCGAGCGGAGTGGCGCTCGGCCCGGTGACCGACCAACACAGGAACGCGAAGACTACGAACAGGATCGTCAGAGCGATGACCCACCGCATCGCGCGCCTCGAGAAATCCCTGCTGATACGCCAGAAGCCCGACGCTGCGATGGCGATGCCGACCACGATGGCAAAGATCCGAGCCGGCACCACAAGGTTCGGCATGGTGACCTTCGCGCCCGGTGGCGAGAGCCGGAACCGGGCGTCGTGGCCGGCTTTGGAACCGAGGCCGAACGCCACCGCGCAGAGCACCCCGACCACGATAAGCACCGAGCCCGAGATGATCCGGGCACGTCGCGACACCGGCACCTCGACGATCTCGGGTGTCGCGATTTCCAATGAGGCCGTGGTGTCGACGCTCACCCGTTCCACCCCTTCGCAAGAGCGGCAGCACCGGAGTCGGACGAACTGCGGAGCCGGAAGACAGCCCGCACGAACGCTGGTGCGGCGATAAACAGAACCACCAGGGCTTGCACGATGGTGACGAGGTCGATCGAGGTCCCGGTGCGACTCTGCATGGTTGCGCTACCAGCGCGCAGGGCGCCGAAGAGAAGCCCCGCCCACACGGTTGGCCACGGCTTCGCCCGGCCGAGCAGCGCCACCGTGATGCCGTCGAAACCGAGGCCTGCGTCGACGGCGTTGGTCAGAGCGTAGTTCGTGCCGCCGCCGAGGATCTGACTGCATCCGGCGAGACCAGCCAACCCGCCGGCGATCAGCATCGCGGTGACATACGCACGGCCGACGTTCATACCCGCCGTCCGTGCTGCTGTTGGGCTTGCCCCCACTGCCCGCAACGTGAAACCGAGCCGGCTACGCGTCAAGAGCCACGCGACGCCAGCTGTTGCCGCGAGCGCGATCAGCAGGCCGAGGTTCACCCGCAGTGGTGACGGCAACAGCTTTCCGAGGCGGGCCGTGCCATACACGATGGGTGAGATCGCCTGATTGCTGCCCGGACGCCGGAACGCGCTGGTCTTCAACGCGTAATCGAGTAGATCGAGCGCAACGTAGTTCATCATGATCGTCGTAATGACTTCATGCGCGCCGGTGCGCGCTTTGAGCCAGCCCGCGATACCGCCCCAGATCGCGCCCGCAATGGCGCCCGCGACGATCGCGACGACGAGGTGAATGAATGGCGGCAGGTGCCAGGTGAAGCCGACGTATCCGGCGGCCATCGCGCCGACGATGAGCTGACCCTGTGCGCCAATGTTGAACAAACCGGTGCGAAATGCGAGACCGACCGCGAGGCCGACGAGAATAAGCGGCGTCGCGTTGTACAAGGTTTCCGAGATCGGATTGAAGTCGTGCCACACGCTGCCGTGCCCGAAGGTGTGCGGGTCGAAGATCGCGCCTTCGAACAGCGCAACATACGCCGCCGAAACCGCATGCCAGGCAGCCGAGAGCACCTTGCCAGGTGACGCCGAGAAATGCCGCACGGCATTGCGGGTCGGCTGATTGGTGACGGCTATGAGGATGCCGCCGACGATGATCGCGGTGACGAACGACAAGGCGATGACGACCAGCGGATGCGCTTCGCCGCGTGACTTGCGCGGCGCCGGCTCACCGCTCGGCGGAACTGCGAGCTCGTCCTTGACCGTGCCGCCGACGCTCACGAGCCTGCACCCCGGGCCGAACCTGGTACCTCGGGCGGCTCAGCGCCGTCGACCGGTTCGAAGATGGCTGCGCCGGTCGTCTGCGGGGCATCAACGACCTCCGCCGCATCGGCAACAGAGCCCGCCATCAACAGCCCGACCGCAGCCGCTGAACTGCCGCCCGGCAGCTCCCCGATGATGCGGCCTTGGTACATGACGGCGATGCGGTCGGCCAACCCGAGAACCTCGTCGAGCTCGGTTGAGATCAGCACCACGGCGGTTCGTTCATCGCGTTCGCGGACGATGCGCTTGTGCACGAACTCCATCGACCCGACGTCAAGACCGCGGGTCGGCTGGGCGACGATAAGCAGCTTCAGCGGGCGCGACAGTTCGCGGGCGAGCACGACCTTTTGCTGGTTTCCGCCAGACAAAGTGCTCGCCGCCACGCGCGCACTTTCGGCGCGAACGTCGAACTCAGCAACCCTGGCTGCACCGTTGGCGTCAATCGCTGCCATGTCGAGACCGAAGCGGCCGGCGAACGCAGGGCTTTCGTGCATGTCGAGAACGAGGTTCTCTTCGACGGAGAAACTGCTCACCAATCCGTCGTGCGATCGATCCTCGGGCACGTAGCCGATCCCGAGGTCGAGCCGGTCGCGCACAGACGACGTTGTGACATCGTTGTCGAGCACACTGATGCGGCCGGCCGTCGGGGTTTCGAGGCCGACCAGGCACTCAGTGACCTCGGTCTGCCCGTTGCCCTGTACGCCCGCGATCGCGTAGATCTCGCCCTCGCGCACTGAGAATGAAACGTCGTCGACTTGCACAACACCCGCGGCATCAACGACGCGCAACCCCTCGACGTCCAGCACAACTGCACCGGGATGTGCGGCCGCCTTCTCGACCGTCAACTGAACCGGCCGCCCCACCATGAGCGACGCGAGCTCCTGCTCGGTGCTCGACACTACCGGCTGACCGACGACCCGGCCGCGCCTGATCACCGTGATCATGTCGCCGATCGCCTTGACCTCCTTCAGCTTGTGGCTGATGAAGACGATCGAGGTGCCCGCATCACGCAGTTTCCGCATGACCGTGATGAGGTCATCGATCTCGGACGGCGTAAGCACGGCCGTCGGCTCGTCGAGCACCAGTACCTTCGCGTCACGTGCGAGCGCCTTGAGGATTTCGGCCCGCTGCTGCACACCGACCGGTAGATCGGCGACAAGAGCATCAGGCGGGACGGCGAGGCCGAACCGTTTCGAGACATCGGCAACCTTGCGTCTGGCCGCGCGTTGGTCGAGCCATCCAAAGCCACCGGGACCTCGGGTGTCCTCGTGACCCAACATGATGTTTTCGGCGACGGTGAAGACGGGGATCAGCATGAAGTGCTGGTGGACCATGCCGATGCCGACGGCCATCGCGTCGCCCGGCCCGGTGAATGTCGTAACCACGTCGTCGACGAGGATCTGACCGTCGTCCGGGGCGTACAGCCCGTACAAGACGTTCATGAGCGTGCTCTTGCCGGCGCCGTTTTCGCCCAGCAAGCAGTGGATCTCACCGGGTTGTACAACCAGGTCAATGTGGTCGTTCGCGACGAGGGAGCCGAACCGCTTCGTGATGCCGCGCAGTTCGAGCTTCACCTCAACCCCAGTTCACTCAGCACCACCGAAGTCAACACCAAAGCCTTGCCGAATGGGAGAGGTGGGCAGGCCCGTCGCCGGGCCTGCCCACCTCTGCCTAACTAGCTGCCAAACCGCCGTCCGTTAACCCGCTGCCGCTAGGCCTTTGGCTGCGAGGGTGACGTGAGCGAGATCTTGCCACTCTCGATGTCGGCCTTCACCTGCGTGAGCTCTGACTGGACGCTCGCCGGAACCTTGGACGCGAAGTCGTGGAACGGCGCGAGGCCGGTCCCGTTGTTCGACAAGGTGCCGATGTAGCTTCCGCCGCCGAGCGACTTACCCGCCGCAAAGTCGTTCGCGTATGTGGTGACCGCGCTGGCCAGGCCCTTGACCACACTGCTCAAGAACACTGAACAGTCAGCCGCGTCGCTGACGCAACCGTCGGTGTCGACCCAGATCACGCTGACCTTGCCACCAGATGCCTTCGCCGCAATCGCCGCGCCTTCACCAGTGCCACCGGCAACCGGGAAGATGACGTCGGCGCCCTGTGCGATGAACGCCTTGCTGATCGCCTGGCCACCCGCCGTGTCACCGAACGGGTTCGACGTGCTCGGGTCGAACGTGCCGCCCTTCTGGTTCGTCTCGTTCCAGCCGAGCACCTTCACGCTCTTGCCCTTGACCTTGTTGTAGTACTGCACGCCCTCCCAGAAGCCATCCATGTAGACGGTCACCGGCGGGATGTTCAACCCACCGAAGGTTGCGACAACGCCAGTCTTCGAGACGGACGCCGCGAGGTAGCCACCGAGGAAGCCGCCCTGAGCGGTGTTGAACTGCATGCCGTACACGTTCGGGCCGGTCGACGGGTTGTCGATCTCAGCGAACTGCTGCTTCGGGTTCGCCGCAGCTGCCGTCTTCACGGCGTCAGCCATCAGGCCACCGACCGCGATGATCGTCGAGCAACCCTTGGCAACTTCGGCGTTGAGGTTCGGGGTGTAGTCGTTCTGCGTGTTCGACGACACGTACGAGATCTTGATGTTCGGGTTGGCCTTGTTGGCGTCCTGGAGGCCCTGCCACGACGACTGGTTGAACGAGTGGTCGTCGACGCCGCCGGTGTCAAGAACCATGCACGCGTTGATCGGGCCGCCCGCTGCCGGTGCCGAGCTGACCGGCGCCGCAGCACTAGACGCGGGTGCCGGTGCCGAGCTCGCCGGTGCTGCCGAACTGGACGCGGGGGCCGGCGCGGATGTAGCCGCAGCAGGTGCGCTGCTCGTGGGAGCGCTGGTGGTCTTCTTACTGCTCGAACAGCCCGCAAGGAAGATCGCTACGGTTCCCGTGGCCGCAATGATCTGGTAGGTCTTTTTCACTAACGCCTCCGCTATCGCGTCGCAAGTAAAATGTTGGGTGGACAATAGCTGGTCGAACGACGCATGCGCGCTCGGTCCGATCCCAGGTTCGTGCTCCCTCTTGGCGCTGAGCGCAAGGGGCCCCGTTTGCTATCGAAGCGCGCTAAGAACGTTACGTCGCCGTGATCTGCCGTTCATGCTGACCGCGCCCGAGCAAGCGGGACCCGTCAGATCTGGAGGGTCAATTAGGGTCGACGGATTCCGTCTTGCCGACCTTGGGTTGCGCCATTTCCGGCTTGGGTTCCGGCTGGTATTCGGGTATCGAGATTGGCCCGGATTCTGGCTTGGACGTCGAGTCGGATTCTGTTGGTGCGCCCTGGACCTGCCGGCTCCACCGTGAGGTCAGGTCGGCGACTCGACGGAAGCGTTCTCCCTCGTCGTCGCGGCGAGATCGGGTCATCAGCACCAAGAACACCCCGACGACGATGATCACGGCTACCGCTACCGCCACGATGATCGGTGTCACGTCAGGCTCCTAACGTCTGGCGGGGACTTACCCCTATCTCACCGCACGACTCCTCAGCCTCCAACTCGGAGGTGCGTCTTAGGAGGCCCCAAGATCGTCAACTCGGCTCGTAGCGCCCCCAGATACCTCGCAACGTGGCACATACCTCACCAAGGGTCGCCTTCGCTCTCAACGCTTCCTTGATCGGCGGCAACACGTTCTGCTCGCCACTGGCAGCTGCGGCGACCGCGGTCAGCGCACGTTCGACGGCGCCGGCATCGCGGCTTGCGCGGACGGACGCAACACGGGCGATCTGCTGTGCCTCCGACTGTGGGTCGACTCGCAGCGGCTGGTAGTCCTCTTCGGCCTCCGATGTAAAGGCGTTGAGGCCAACGACGATTCGGTCGCCGCTGTCGATCCCCTGCGCGACCTCGTACGCAGCGTTCTCGATCTCGGAGCGCTGAAATCCGCGTTCGATTGCGGCGACCGCGCCACCGAGATCCTCGACACGTTGCATGAGCTCAAGCACGGCGGTCTCGATGTCGTCCGTCAACGACTCGATGGCATATGAACCGGCAAACGGATCGACAGTCTTCGCGATATCGGTTTCGTACGCGAGCACCTGCTGGGTTCGCAACGCCAACCGGGCGGCCTTCTCTGTCGGCAATGCGATTGCCTCGTCGTAGGCGTTCGTGTGCAGGGACTGGGTGCCGCCCAAGACCGCGCCCAACGCCTGCAGTGCCACCCGCACCATATTCAGTTCGGGTTGCTGCGCCGTGAGCTGGACGCCAGCCGTTTGGGTGTGAAAGCGCAGCATCGTCGAAGCCGTGTCACACGCACCGAACTGATCACGCATGACGTGTGCCCAGACTCGTCGCGCGGCGCGAAACTTGGCAACCTCTTCGAGGAACGTCGTGCGTGCGACGAAGAAGAACGTAAGCCGGGGTGCGAATTCGTCGACACTGAGCCCTGCGGCCTGGGCGGCTCTGACGTATTCGATCGCATCCGCGAGGGTGAACGCGACTTCTTGAACGGGTGTCGCACCCGCTTCGGCCATGTGGTACCCAGAGACGGAGATCGTGTTCCAGGCCGGCAGTTCGGTCTTGCAGTAGGCGAAGAGATCGGTCGCGAACCGCAGCGATGCCCGCGGCGGAAAGATGTAAGTACCGCGGGCTATGTACTCCTTGAGGATGTCGTTTTGAACGGTGCCCCGCAGCGCTGAAGCCGCGATGCCGTTCTCCTCGGCGACCATCTGATACATGAGCAACAGCAAGGCTGCCGGCGAGTTGATCGTCATGGACGTCGAGACCTGATCAAGTGGGATCTGGTCGAAGAGCGTGCGCATGTCGTCGATCGAGTCGATAGCGACGCCAACCTTGCCGACCTCACCGGCCGCCATGGGGTCGTCGGAGTCGTACCCCATCTGAGTAGGCAGGTCGAACGCAACGGACAGCCCCGTCGTCCCCGCTGCTAGTAGCTGGCGGTAGCGGCGATTGGATTCAGCGGCCGATCCGAAGCCCGCGTACTGCCGCATGGTCCATAGCCGCCCGGTGTACATGGAGGGATAGACGCCGCGGGTGAAGGGAAAAGCACCTGGCTCCCCGAGCGCGGTGGCCGGGTCAAAATCGGCCAACGCCGAACCGTCGTAGACAGGCTCAATCGGCAGCCCGGATTCCGTCTGACCCGCCATCGCCCCAGTATGGGCCCGGCGCTGTTCGGTTACTCTGTCCCGGTCATGGGCTCAAATCTGCGGCATGGTGGCCGCCGCCGCAGCGCACTCGCCGCGTCCTTGTGCGGAGCACTGTCTGTGTCACTGTATGGCGCCCTGATCGCATCGATGACCCTGGCCGCGTCATCCGGCACCGCGCTCGCCGTCGACGTCCCGATCGGTGGCCCTGCACTCGGGCAGCCAGGCATCGTCGTCGACTCAGCCCCAGGAGTGCCCGCACTGCCGGGCATCACAGCGACTTCATTCGTGGTCGCCGATGCCGATACCGGCGACGTGCTCGCCGCGAAGAACGCGCACGACAAGCTGGCGCCGGCCAGCACGCTGAAGACACTGACCGCGCTGACCGTGATACCGCTGCTGCCGACGAAGCTGCCCGTCGTGGCGGGGCGCGACGCGCCGAGCACCGACGGCACCAAGGCCGGCATCGTCGCCGGCACGACGTACACCGTCGACAACCTGTTCACCGCGATGCTGATGATGTCGGCGAACGACGCAGCGGTCGCCCTCGCTGACGCGAACGGCAACCTGCCGGGCACCCTCGCGCAGATGAACACGCTCGCGGCACATCTGCAGGCCGACGACACTGTCGCCTTGACGCCGGACGGGCTCGACGCGAAGGGGCAATCGTCGTCCGCCTACGACCTCGCACTCATCTTTCGCGCCGGACTCACCGTGCCCCAGTTCCTGTACTACCTCTCGCTCAAGACGGCCCAGTTCCCCGCGCCGAAGGGGCAGAGCTTCCAGATCCAGACGCACGACCGGCTGCTGACGTCCTACGCCGGCATGCTCGGCGGCAAGAACGGTTACACGGTAGCGGCGGATGCGAGCTACGTCGGCGCGGCCAAGCGGAACGGCCACACGATCATCGTGTCGGTGATGCGCGATCAGGCGAATTTCTGGCCGGAGGTGCAGGCGCTGCTCAACTGGGGCTTCGCGGCCGACGGCCACGTCGCACCAGTCGGCGACCTCGTCGCGCCACTCGATCCGACTCCGCCGGTGGACCCCTCGCCGACTCCGTCGGTGCAGCCGACCGTGCAGGCGTTGACTGCGACGGCCGCTCCGGCCGCAGCGGCTCCGGTCGCGAAGGCTGCCGCGGTCAGGGCGTCCTCGCGCACCACGTCGGACGGCGTCGGCATCTCCGCTGTCCTGATCTGGTCTGCGGTTGGCCTCGGCGCCTTGTTCTTCCTTGCCGCTTCGTGGCGATTCGCCCGCCGCCGGCGCTTCGGCGAGACGGACGAGGGCTACCTCGACGGCCTCTCGCGGCTCTCGACCCTCGACGACCTCGCGTCGAAGTAGCGGTCGCCGCCCTTCTTACCGAGTGAAGAAATTGCGCTCATCAACGCTTAAGGAATCTCAAGTAGAAAGCGCCGAACAGCAGAACTATCCCGATGTTGGACAGCAGCCGGGGCCAGAAGTGGTTCCTGAAGAACAGCAGGTCCATCACGACCACAACTACCACCATCGCGACCACGTAGAGCACGATCGCTGTCTGTCTTCCCATCGCCCATGCGTACTCCGTGCGACGTAGGTAATCAACCGGTGGCTCAACATGGATCTCGAGGGACGGCGGCCCGCTGATCGCTATGCCGCAACGGTGCGCGACTGCCCGGTCCAGCACGTACCAAAAGCCGGTCCGACGTTGAGTCCAGGTGTACCGCCGTAGGCATGCGCGGTCCGCCGTCGGCATTGACCTCAAAGTCAGCACCTTCAGGACGCGAGCCAGCGACTTCACGGCGATAAAGGGTGAAGTCCACACCAACGGCCTACGCGCAATTGCCCTGCGGATCTGGCACGCTTCCCAGATGACCGAGTCGTTGCAGCAACCACAGGTGCCGCCGCTACTGACCGCGCCGGTGCTCGTCGTCGTCCAGCAGGCCAAGGTTTTGTCGAGCCGCGCCGAGTATGACGTTTACGCACCCGATGGCACACCGCTCGGGTCGGTGCATCAGGTACCCGGATCAGGTGCTGGCATCTTTGGGCAGCTCGCGACCATCGACTACGACGTCGCCGATGCGGCCGGTGACGTTCTGATGCGGATGATCAAGCCCGGGGCGTTTGGACGGGCGCATTTCGAGGTCAGCTGGGCAAATGGTGCCTCCATCGGCGAAATCGAGCAGGAGAACCTGCTCTTCGCCCCGCAATTCGCATTGAGCGCAGTCGACGGTAGTGCCGCCCGACTTACCGGCGGCACCATGATGAGTTGGAGCTGGACCATCGAAGGCCCAAACGGCGAGCCACTCGGCAGTGTCTCCAAACAGTTCGCCGGGTTGGCCGAGATGTTCAGCAGTGCCGATCGCTTCGTTGTCGAGTTGAGCACCGCCCTTGGCGGCATGCTCCGGCCACTGGCCGTCGTCGCCACGATTTGCCTCGACGAGGTGCGCACCCAAAAGCAGCAACGTCGGTAAGCCCGCGTGACAACCTCAGGTTGAGGTTGAGCCTGTAGCCGTGCCCAGACCAAACGCGAAGTCGCGGTCGGTGCGCCACACCCCGTCGTCCCCGCGTTCGAAGAGACCGAAATGCGCGACGGTGAACGTGGCCTCGTAGTCGGCCAGTTCGCGGTAGGCGTGATCAAGAACTTCAGGCGGGACGTCGTGGGCGACCGTCACGTGGGGGTGGTAGTTGAACTTCGCGGGGTGGGCAAGCGGTCCACTGCGCACCGCGCGCTCGATGCGCTCGCAATCGCTGATGCCGGCAGCGAGGGCCACGAACACCACGGGCGACACTGGCCGGAAGCTCCCTGTCCCCCGCAACTGGATCTCGAACGGCCATTGCTGTGCAGCCACCGACTCGAGGTGCAACACCGCCGCCGCCAACTGCGAATCGTCGAGGTCGGTCGGGGTGATCAACGTGACATGCGGCGGAATCGCCAGCGCGAGCGGATCGCCGAGATCTTCACGCCATTTCGTCAATTCGGCGCCGTAAGGCTCCGGCACACCGATAGCGACCCCGATCGTGTGGGCAGCGCGACTCAAAGAATCAGACCTTCCTCGGCAGGAAGCCGACGCGCTCGCGAACCAACTCCATGGTAGTGACGGCGACTCCGCGGGCCCGCTCGGCACCGGCCACGAGGATCGCGTCCAGAGCCTGCGTGTCGTCGAGGTAGTGCCGTACCTTTTCCTGCACTGGCGTGACGAACTCGACCACGACATCTGCCAAGTCGGCTTTGAAGTCACCGTAACCCTTGCCGGCGTAGGCCGACTCGATTTCGTTGATTTCTCTTCCAGTGAGCGCGCTGAAGATGGTCAGGAGATTACTGACGCCTGGCTTTTCGACGGGATCGAAATGAACGTGCGACCCGCTGTCGGTGACGGCCGACTTGATCTTCTTGACGAGCTGCTTGGGGGTGTCGAGCAGCAACGCAGTGCCGCCGTCTTGCAGCGACTTGCTCATCTTGGCGCTCGGGTCTTGCAGGTCGAAAATCTTCGCCGTCGCCTTCACGATATGCGCCTCAGGCATAGTGAACGTCGGCCCGAACCTAGTGTTGAACCGCTGCACGAGATCGCGCGTGAGTTCGACATGCTGCCGCTGGTCCTCACCAACCGGCACGAGGTCGGCCTGGTAGATCGCGATGTCGGCCACCTGCAGGATCGGATAGGTGAACAGACCCACGCCCGCATTCTGCGCGCGCGCCGTCTTTTCCTTGAACTGCGTCATGCGGCTGGCCTCGCCGAAACCAGTAATACAAGAGAAGATCCAGGCCAGTTCGGTGTGCTCCGGCACATGGCTTTGGATAAACAGCGTGCAGCGCTCGGGGTCAAGGCCGATCGCCAGCAACTGTGCAGCAGACAACCGGGTTCGCTGCCGCAACACCTGTGGATCCCACTCGACCGTGATTGCGTGCAGATCGACGACGCAGTAGAACGCATCGAACTCGTCTTGGAGTGCGACCCAGTTCTGCAACGCACCAAGGTAGTTGCCGAGGTGAAAGGAGTCAGATGTCGGCTGGATGCCCGAGAGCACCCGCGGCCGGTTGTGCGAAGTCATAACTCATTCTCCCAAATGGCTGGGCTCGCCGACGCCATTTTCGGCTGGCGGCGCGCTCACCCGAACCCTAGCCACCCGACGTCCATCGAGTTCGGCGACCGCGAGCCGGTGACCGCCGACCTGCACCGTCTCACCCAACTGCGGGAGGTGACCGAGCTCGGCCATGAGAAACCCGGCCACGGTCTCGTAGGGGCCCTCGGGCAAGACAACCCCTGCCTGCTCTGCAAAATCGTCCGTGTTCAGCAGCCCGTCGACGACCACGTCGCCCCCGCGAAGCCGGTGCGGCCCGCCTCCCTCGAGGTCGTACTCGTCGCGGATGTCACCGACGACCTCCTCGACAAGATCCTCAAGGGTCACGATGCCCGCCGTCCCGCCGTACTCGTCGACGACGATGGCAAGATGCTGATGTTCACGTCTCATCTCCGACAGAGCTGCGAGCACGTTCTTGCCATCGGGCAACATCATGACCGGCCGGACGAGGTCAGCGACCCGAACGGTGCGCGGGTCTGCCTCGGCCCGTGTCGTGACGAGGTCACGGATGTGCACGAAGCCGACGACGTCGTCATGCGATCCGCGGACGACGGGATAGCGCGAGTGCGGGCCTGAAGCGACTAGTTTCAGCGCCGCCGCGACCGTCGTCGTGGCATCGAGGAACTCAACCTCTGTTCGCGGCACGAGCACCTCGCGCAGGCGCCGATCGCCCGCGGTGAACACCTCATCGATGAGTCGGCGCTCGTCGCGACCCAGCGACTCATGCGTCGCGACGAGCCCGCGCAGTTCTTCCTCGCTGATGGACTCACGCCTCGCATCGGGGTCACCGCCGAGCAGCCTGACGACCACGTTGGTCGACAGCGAGAGCAGCCAGATGACGGGTCGCATCAGGCTCGCGAACCGGTCGAGAGTCGGTGCGGCCAACTGCGCGGCCCTCTCCGCGCGCTGCAGTGCCAACCGCTTCGGCACCAGCTCGCCGAGCACCAGCGTCACGAACGAGATGGACAAGGTGACGATGAGAAATCCCACGACGGTAGCCGACGTGTGCGTCATCCCGAGATGTTCAAGTTCGCGGGCGGCCGCAGCGGATAGCGTCACTGCGCCATAGGCCGACGACAGCAGTGACGTCAGCGTCACGCCGATCTGCACGCCCGCCAGGAACCTGTTCGGGTCGGACGTCAATCTCGCGACGGCCGCGCCACGGCGGCCCTTCGTCGCAAGCCCGCGGACCTGGCTGTCGCGCAGCGAAATGAGCGCGATCTCGGTGGCGACGAATACGGCCTCAATGACGACGAGCGCAAGCACCACCGCGATGTCGAGCGCGACCTTCATCGCACGACTCCGCAGTACGCCTGACTACAGAGCGCCTGACTATGGCCACCGTCCATAACGATCAGGCTAGCGGGCGGGCAGCCGCCGGACCGTGTAACGGTAGCCCTTCCACACCGGTTCGCCCGACGCATCGTCACGGACCTCGACCACCTCACCGCCCGCCGCAGCTACCAGCGCGGTCACCTGCCCACGAGGAACGCCGTCCATCGTCATCGGTGCCGCCCATCCGCGGCGTGCCCTGCGCAGGAGCGTCAAAACACCATTCGGGACGACGCGCA
>DATCFU010000122.1:0-5786 GCA_036509315.1 Acidothermaceae bacterium | reverse complement strand
TGCGTGCCCCCAACGGGATTCGAACCCGTGCCGCCGCCTTGAAAGGGCGGTGTCCTGGGCCACTAGACGATGGGGACGGTAGCCAGATTTGCGTCGATAGGCCACAGCCCCGGCGTCATCCGTCGGGGACTGGTCAAGCATAGGGGACGGCCCCGTGGTTTGCTGGCGGGGTGGTGGAGGTCTCGCGCGAGCGCTTCGAGGAGCTCGTCGCCCAGGCTCTGGACGGCATTCCCGAGCAGTTCACCAAGGCGATGCGCAACGTGGCGGTCTTCGTCGAGGACGTCCCGGCCGACCCGCACCTGCTCGGGCTTTACGTAGGGGTCCCGCTCACCGAGCGCACGACGTCCTACGCCGGGGTCCTGCCCGACCGCATCATGATCTACCGCTCCACGCTCTGCGCGTACTGCGATACGGAGGAGCAGGTGATCGCTGAGGTGCGCAAGACCGTCGTCCACGAAGTTGCCCATCACTTCGGGATCGACGACGACAGACTGCACGAATTAGGGTACTGAGCCCGAACCGAGGTGTTTCGCGATCCTGACATCCCCCAAACATTTGAGCGGTTTACTCGGGGGATGACGAGCGCGTCTGACGCCTTGCGAAGCGACCTGGCGCACCTGTATCGGCGGGCTGGCTTCGGCGCGACGCCAGCTGAACTCGACGCTGCGGTGACGGCTGGTTACGCCGCGACGGTCGCTGCGTTGGTGCGGCCGCCCTCGGCGTCCGATCAAGGAGTGCTCGCGACCCCGCCGCCGCAACTCACGGTTGCACCGCCGCCCGCAGTGAAGGACTCCGCGGCGCAGCGCAAGGCGTACCAGGCGCAGGTCAGCAGCGAGGGACGCGCGCTCGGCCTTTGGTGGCTTGATCGCATGGTGATGGCGACGAATCCGTTTCCGGAGAAGTTGACGTTCTTTTGGCATGGACACTTCGCGACCGCGATGTCGAAGGTGCGCAGCGCGGCATTGATGCTTCGCCAGAACGAGTTGTTGCGAACGGGAGGTCTCGGCGCATTCGACGCGCTCGATCTGGCGATCGCGCGCGATCCGGCGATGATGATTTGGCTCGACGAGAATCAGAACATCGCGGGGCGCCCGAACGAGAATTTCGCCCGCGAGAACATGGAACTTTTCACGCTCGGATATGGAAATTACTCCGAGGACGACGTGAGAGAGGCCGCGCGCTGCTACACCGGCTGGCGCTACAACCACGCCTCCGATGCTTTCGTTGAGGTCGCGGCGAAGCATGACAACGGTGTGAAGACGGTGCTCGGTCACACCGGGAATTTTGACGGCGGCGACCTGATCAAGATTCTCACGCATACCGATGCGTCGCACCGATGGATCAGCACCCGCGTGTGGTGCCGCTTCGCGAAGACGATCACCACGGACCCGGTCGTCAACACCCTAATGACCACGTACGCGCCGCAGCTAAATATCGGTGCGCTCATGAGCGCGACGTTCACCTCACCGTTGTTCTTGCAGACCAAGGGCGAGCTGGTGAAGCAGCCGGTCGAGTACGTGGTGGGCGCCTTGCGTGCGTTGAAATTGCGTGCAGGTAACGATATTTACCTCGGTTACCTGCAATCTCTCGGGCAAGTGCCGTTCGAGCCGCCGAATGTCGGCGGCTGGCCGTTCGACGACGGATGGCTGACGACCGCTGCCAGTTACACGCGAATGAAGTTTGCCCGGTATGTCGCGTCGCACGGTGACATCTCCGCGGTCGCTGATGAGCCGGTGTCAGCGCGGGCTGATGCCGCCGCGCATTTGCTGTCGGTCGACACATGGGGAACGCAGACTCGGGTGGCGCTCGCGCAGGTTGCCCAGGATCCACAGGCGCTGATGACCCTCGCGTTGTGTGCACCCGAATACGTTGTGAATTAGGGGATGACGATGCCACGAACCATGTCGCGACGACAGTTCCTGATCTCCAGCGGTGTCGTCGGCGGTGCCGCACTGGCGGTCGGCGCAGGCGGCATAACGCTGCGCGACTTGATGGTGGCCGGAAAGCGCACGCCGCTTGAGGTCGGATCGAAGATCGTCGTCTTCGTCACCCTGTACGGCGGCAACGACGGCCTCAGCACGGTGATCCCATACACGGACAAGGCCTACTACGCGGGTCGTCCCCAGCTTGCCTACGAAGAGTCCGAGGTGCTGCCGCTTGCCGACGGCCTTGGCCTCAACCCGACGATGACCGGCTTCAAGAAGCTGTACGACGCGGGGCAGCTGGCGATCGTGCGTGGGGTTGGCTATCCGAATCCCGACCGCAGCCACTTCAGGTCGATGTCGATCTGGCAGACCGCATCTCCTGGCACGCCGCAGCCCACCGGTTGGCTCGGGCGCTGGCTCGACGCGAACGGTGCCGATCCGCTGCTCGCCGTGAACGTCGGCCCAGTGCTGCCGCCGATGCTCGCGGGTCAGCACTGCGCGGGGGCGGCGGTGCCGTCGACCGGCGGCCTAGTGATGCCGACCGGGACGTATGGCAGCGGACTAAGCGCCCTCGACACGGCGTCGAAGAACAGTGCGCCGTTGATACAGCGCGTCGCGCAGTCCGGGTCAGACCTGTTCCGGGTCGCCAAGACGTTCGGCCCCACCCTCGCGGCCACGAAGGCCGGCGGGTCGAACGATCTGGCCGGGCAGCTCGACATCGTCGCGCGCTGCATCGCGGCCAACGCCCCGACCCGCGTCTACAGCGTGCAGCTCGGCGGGTTCGACTTCCACGCCGACGAGAAGGCGGCTCAAAGCACACTGCTAGGACAGCTGGACGCCGCGGTGTCGGGGTTCTTGACCACGGTCGCCGCTGGTTCGCATGGCTTGGACGTCGTGACGGTGCTGTACTCCGAGTTCGGTCGGCGGGTAGCCGCGAACGACAGCCAGGGCACCGACCATGGGACGGCGGAGAACATCTTCGTCGCGGGTGCCGCCGTGAAGGGCGGCATGTTCGGCGACCAGCCGAGCCTGACCGATCTGGCTATGGACGACCTGAAGTACAACGTCGACTTCCGATCGGTCTACGCGACCGTGCTCGAGGGTGCATTGGGGGCGGCGGCCGACCAGGTGCTTGGCGGCAGCTTCCCCAAGCTTGCGTTCATCTGACGTCTCGCGTGACGGTTCGCGTCACGGCTGCCGCCGTGCTGCGCTCGATCTGCCGCCCTGATCGAGGGTTTGCCCCGATTCCCCAGGCTCGCCGCGAACCTACCGTCGGCAATGTGAACGCTTGCCCGACGGCGACCCTGGAGTCGACATGCCAGCAACCAAGAAACTGACGATCGCGGCACTTCTCGCCGTCACCGTGTCTGTCGCGGGATGCAATTCGAAGAAGACGAGTTCGGCCGACTCGGCTACTGCCGCGACAACCGCGGCCGCGGCAGCGTCGTCGGCGCCGGCAGCCAACTCGGCCGCGAGCGAACCCGCGGCGACCGCTTCCGGGGCTGGCGCGGCTGCGCCCGGAGGCTGCCCGTTGACCCCAGCTCAAGCCACCACGGTGATGGGCGGCACCTACGGGGTTCCGCAGAGCCTCAATGGGATCTGCTACTACGCGGGCGGCCCAGACTCGTTCAGCATCGATGTCGAGAACGCGTCCGGCGGCCATGACTTCAACGCCGCACTCGCGGCGGCGAAGCAGAATCAGCAGACGGATACGACGACAACCGTTCCGGGACTTGGTGACAAAGCGGCCCTCGTCCAGTTCGAGCTCGTCGTCGCGGCCGGCGGCAAGACCATCGACATCCGCGGCGATTCCACCTTCGGCAACGACGGGTCTAAGTTGATCGCGTTGGCGAAGCTAGTCGTCGCCGGTCTGCACTAGGCCGAGCCCGATGCCGTAGTGGGTTGGGAAGCCTCGGTTGCATTCCTACAGGCGAAGAAGAGAACTCGGCCGATTTGTGCTAGGGTTCCCGCCCATGAGCAACGTCCTGTTGACGCAGCGACTCCATGTCGACCTGTTGCGCGTGACGTCTGCCGTCTGTCGGCCCTGCTGAGATCCAAGCGCCGGCCTTAGTCGCATCGGCCACCCGCCGGCGTCCCGCCTGATTTTGAGTTTTTGCCCGCGTCGCCGGTTCGGCGACTAATTCCCTATTTTGTACCCAGACAAACTGGAGAACCTTCGTGCGCGCCCTGAATCGCGCCGTCGGTCTGCTCACCGCCACCGGCCTGCTGCTGGCCGCCGGGTGCAGCTCGTCGAAATCGACCGACATAGCGTCGACTCCATTAGCCGCTACGTCGACCGCGCCGTCGGCCGCTGCGTCGGTACCGGCGGCTCCCACATCTGGTGGCAGTGTCACCTTGAACCTGGTGGCGTACTCGACCCCGCAACCGGCGTACGACAAGCTCATCGCCGCGTTCCAGAAGACTCCGGCGGGCAAGAACGTGAAGTTCACCCAGTCGTACGGCGCTTCGGGTGACCAGGCAGCCGCTGTCATCGCGGGCCAGGCCGCCGACGTCGTGGAGTTCTCGCTCCTGACCGACATGATGAAGCTGGTCAAGAAGAACCTGGTGGCCGCGGACTGGGATGCCAACCCAGAGCACGGTTTCGTGACCGACTCGGTGGTCTCGTTGGTCGTGCGCAGAGGCAACCCGAAGGGCATCAAGGACTGGCCGGACCTGATCAAGCCTGGGGTGAAGGTCCTGACGCCGAACCCGTTCTCGTCGGGGAGCGCGCGGTGGAACGTCATGGCTGCGTACGGCGCGCAGATCAAAGCGGGCGAGAGCGACGCGCAGGCGACCGATTACCTGAAGTCGCTGTTCAAGAACGTCATCGTGCAGGACCCCAGCGGTTCGAAGGCGCTCGCCGACTTCGTCGGCGGTGCGGGTGACGCGCTGCTGTCGTATGAGAACGAGGCGATCTACGCGCGGGCCAAGGGACAAGCGGTTGACTACGTGGTCCCGAGCGACACGCTGCTGATCGAGAACCCGGTAGCCGTCACGACGGCGACGAAGTACCCGGCGAAGGCGAAGGCGTTCGTCGACTTCTTATACTCGGCGGCCGGTCAGCAGATCTTCGCCGACATCGGCTACCGCCCCACACTTCCCGGTGGGACGTCGACCGTGAACAAGTTCCCCGTACCGACCGGGCTGTTCACCATCGGCTCGCTCGGCGGGTGGCCCGTGGTGACCACGAAGTTCTTCGACCCGACGAACGGCGTGATGACGGCAATCGAGAGGTCCAATGGCGTCGCTACCACCAAATAGCACGCTAGACGACGCGAGCGGACCGGGCACACACGCCCGGTCCGCTTACGCGGCTTCAGCTGCGCCCGTGCCGTCGTGGTGGGCGCAACGATCGGGAAGGAACTCGCGCGGCGGGACGTCACTTGGGCTGGGGCTCGTGACGCTCTATCTCAGCTTTCTCGTGCTCATCCCGCTCGGTGCAGTCGTCTGGAAGTCACAGAGCAACGGTTGGTCGGCATTCTGGCACCAGGTCACCACGCCAGAGGCATGGGACGCGCTCAAGCTCACCCTGACGATCTCGGTTGGCGTTGCGCTTTTCAATCTTGCGATGGGCACGGTCATCGCGTGGGTGCTGGTGCGCGATGACTTCCCTGGCAAGGGTGTGGTCGAGCTCTTCATCGACTTGCCGTTTGCGCTGCCGACAATTGTCGCCGGCGTCGTGTTGTTGTCGTTGTACGGGCCGCGCAGCCCGGCGCACGTGAATATCGCGTTTACTCGAACCGCGATTACGGTCGCGCTGCTCTTCGTCACGCTGCCGTTTGTCGTGCGCACCGTCCAGCCGGTGCTGATCGAACTTGACCGCGACATGGAAGCGGCCGCAGCCTCACTTGGCGCGTCGCC
>DATCFU010000121.1:0-4543 GCA_036509315.1 Acidothermaceae bacterium | reverse complement strand
TCTACCGCCACCACGGATGCGAAGTCGTTTAGGGTCGCCGCATGACCGAGCTGATTACCGTGGTGCCGCCCGTCGTGGCTGCGGTCGTGATCGTTGCGGCCGCTGCCCTCGGCGTCCATCGCCTTGTTCGCGCTAGCAAGGGCACGCTCGGGTGACGGACGAGCCGCTCGGCGACCTCGCGGCGGCGTTCGAAACGCGATTCATTCCGGACGCCGCGGTGCCGCCGCTACATCCATCGCTCGACCCGTTCGCCTTTTTGCTGGGGACGTGGCGAGGTGTGGGGGTGGGCGGCTATCCGACCATCGAGTCGTTTCGCTACGGCCAGGAAATCGTCTTCGGCCACGCCGGCAAGCCGGTGCTTACGTACGTGAGCCGTAGCTGGGTGCTCGACGACGACGGCAGCGTGCTGCGCGCTGGCGCTGGGGAGTCGGGGTTCTGGCGGGTCGATGCTGGCGGCGAACTCGAGGTCGTGCTGGCGCACGCGAGCGGTATCGCTGAGGTCTACATCGGGAATCTCGCGTTCGGCCGCATCGAGTTGAGTATGGACGTGGTCGCCCGGACGGCGTCGGCAAAAGAAGTCACCGCTGGCCATCGGCTGTACGGGACCGTCGATGGCGACCTGCTGTACGCGTTCGACATGGCGGCGGTCGGACAACCGCTGGGGCCGCACTTGTCCGCCCGGCTGAAGAAGATCTGAGCCGCGACGGGTCGCGGTTTAGTGGCTGGCTTGCGCTGGGTCGCGGCCTAACAGCCCGATCAGTTCGTCCAGTGGCGGCGCGTCGTCAGAAACCTCGACGATGTCACCGAACGACTTACCGGGGCCTCGGTACTCGGGCTTCAAGTTTGCTTTGGCCGCGGCTTTCGCAGCCTTGATCGACTTCTCTGAGTACGGCGCCGGCTGGTCCGTTGCCATCGCGAGGTCCCACCCATGCCCGATGTACTCCATCAGGATCATGCCCAAGATCATTGAGCCCGGGGACGGACCATTACCCAGGTCGATGTCACGCTCGGCGGCGCCGTCGCGGAACGCGGCGATGAGTAGCTGTGCGGAGGCGTCAAACTCGGCGCCCGGGTCGGAGCCGACCTGGTAGGTCGCGGGGTTGGTCTTCGGTGGCTCTTGGCTAGCGCCATCGGCAAAAACACCTACCCAACCAACGATGTGGTTGAGCAGCGTCTCGACGTCGTAGTCGGGGCACGGAGTCGGCAAGCCGTACTGATCAGCTTTGACCCCCGCGACAATCGCGCCGGTCGTGTGCAGAACGTCTTCGAGTTCAGCGGTATCGGCCATAGGCCCCATCCTTCCCCAGGTCTCGCTCCCTAGACCTTCCCGGACATGAGACCTGCCCGGACGTGGTTCGACCCCCGGACTTCGCCATGCCGAGCAGGTGCGTTCGGCACGGGCCGACTGGACGATGTCCGGCGGTCCGAGGGTCGGATGAGCTGTCGTGGTTTCGCCGTCGCCATCCAGGCGGCGTGAACCTCGATCGCTTAGAGGCACGTCCGAAAGGACGGCGGCTAGCTGACAGCCACCTCACGCGTCCGTCTACTACACATTCTTCGGACCACCTCCTCTCTCGTGTACTTCCACGGTAATCAAGGCGAGGACGGTCGGCAATCAGATTCGCTGGCTCGCACGTCCATCGGTCGCGGGCCTGCGCGCTTACGGGGTGCGCCCGATACGTTGGTTTGGCGACCGTTTAGCCCAAATAGCCCAATGTGGCAGATGCGCGCGATCTATCACCCTATCGGCGGGTCAGTGGCGCCATTCGGCTGCCGATCCCTAATTTCGTGAGTACACAAACGGAACACATGGAAGACGTCGTCCCGATGCAACTGTTGGCGGACCACCTGCCGATTTCGCTGCTCTGGGATCTCGCCGACCCCGCTGGGCCCGACAGCGCTGACCTGCTCGCGCACGAAGTCTGACGCTTAGACTGGCCCGTATGGGCGCGGTGGATGAAAGTGTGCACACTGCGGCGTACCGCAGCGCACTGCTCGACCTGCCAGGGGCGGTAGCAACAGACTCGCCCGCAGGGAGCACCGATGCGGCTCCCGATGCGGGAGTCGCCGCCCACTACGGCGATCCGCTCCGCGAACAGCGGCAGTTGGCCGCGGGTGCCGGGTTCGTGGATTTGTCGCATCGCAGCGTCGTCAAAATCACCGGCGTCGACCGGCTGACTTGGTTGCACAATCTGTCGACGCAAAGCCTGGAACGGCTCGCACCAGGCGTAGGTGCGCAGGCCTTGATTCTGAGCCCACAAGGTCACATCGAACATCACCTGCAGCTTGTCGACGATGGCGATGCGGTCTGGATTCACGTGGAACCGTCCGACGCCCAATCGCTCGTCGATTTCCTTACATCGATGCGATTCATGCTGCGCGTCGATGCCGAAGACGTGACGGCCGATTGGGCTGTTGTGTGGGAGCCGATCCTTGAGGCGCATCCGACCTTGCTGACCCGAGTCGACCCGCAGCGCGATGATGTGGCGGGCAGGCAAGTTTTCGTTCCGCGCACTGACCTTTCGGCGTTTGCGACCGCGGTCGATCGCACTGGCCCGCCCGCCGGCGTCCTCGCTCTCGAGGCCCTTCGAGTTGCTGCTGGGCGCCCGCGGTTCGGACTTGAGACCGACCACCGCACCATCCCGCACGAGCTGGGTTGGATCGGGACGGCGGTGCAACTCGACAAGGGTTGTTACCGTGGCCAAGAGACGGTGGCGCGCGTCGCGAATCTTGGGCGCCCGCCGCGCCGTCTCGTTCGGCTTCACCTCGACGGCAGCGCGCGCGAGGGTCTGCCGGCGCGAGGCAGCGAGGTTGTGCTGGTGGGCGATGAAGCCGACGTGATCGGTCGGGTGACAAGCGCGGCCTACCACTACGAGCTCGGGCCGATCGCTCTGGCCGTAGTCAAATACGCGACGGCCGACGACGCCACCGTCGTGGTCCGCAACAGTGACGTCGATGTGCCCGCAACGATGGATGCTGTCGTCGAGCGCGACTCCGGACCGCGTCCCGGTCAGGCTGCCCGAGCCGCATTCCGGACGCTCGGAGTTCGCTAGCCGGTCGTTTCGTTGACGTCGATCACCAACGTCATGGGGCCGTCGTTTACCAGCTCTACTTGCATATTTGCCCCGAATCGGCCCGCCGCGACCTCGGCACCGAGGGCGCGTAATTGTTCGACGACCGCGTCAACGATCGGCTCGGCCACAGGCGCGGGCGCAGCTGCGTTCCACGACGGACGCCTACCCGTGCCGGTGTCGGCGTACAGAGTGAACTGGCTGATCACGAGCAGCGGGGCATCGACGTCCGCGCATGATTTCTCGCCCTCGAGAATCCGTAAGTGGTACAGCTTCGACGCCATCAATCTTGAGCCGCTAGCGGTGTCGGAATGCGCAACTCCGACGAGGACGACGAGGCCTGGCCTCTCGAGCTCGCCCACGGTCTCGCCATCGACGACAACGCGCGCTCTGCTCACCCGTTGCACGACCGCACGCATCAAAGCATCGTGCCACGCGTGTGCGGCCCCCCACCCCTGTCGGTTGATCACGTAAAAGGGGGTGTGCGGGCCCCTCAACAGGTGGGCGCACCTGTCGAGGTGACGGTTCGCCTAGCGGGACTGGCTGGGATCGGTGGGGCGAAGCCGATCAGCGGCCGAACAGACCGCGCTTCTTCTTCTGCTGCGCGGCGCTGGCGGCGGTCGGCCGCGGCTGAGTCGGTGTGCTCGGGGGCTGGCTGGGCGCCGGTCGAGGAGTGCTAGGTGCGGGCTCGTCCTCGAAGCCGAGGCTCGACAGCTCACGAAGGAGAGACGCCGTGTCGGCGAGGTCGCGCTGCGCGAAAGGCTGGAACGCCGACTCGTAATCAGGCTCTGGAGCCTCGTCAGATGCCTCTTCGCCGTCCTGCGGCAACGTCTCAGACCCAGTCCGGCTGAAGTCGGACAGCATGGCGTTCGCGGAGGCGAGCTGTGCAGGGTCGTGTGATGGCGCCGATGCCTGCGCCATCATCTGGTTGACCGCTGCGATGCGAGTCGCTTCGGCCTCTGCGGCTTCCCGCTGCTGCTGCTCGGCAGCTTCGGCTGCATCGTCTGCGGCCCGTTGCGCGGCAGAGAACTGCTGGCGTGCTTCGTACTCTGCGCGCAGCTGCTCCTCGTCCATGGGTGGCGGTTCGGGCGTGCCGAAGTATTCGAGGTTGATTCGTTCGGCCTCTACCCGAGTCGCTTCCTCAACAGCAAGGCGTTCTGCTTCTTGCGCAGCAAGGAGCTGTGCATCCTGCGCGGCGCGAAGTTCGGCTTCTTGGGCAGCAAGATGCTCTGCTTCGTAGCCCGCCGCCTCCTGCAGAGCGAAGTGCTCGGCTTCGAGGCGTTCGGCCTCAATGCGCTCGGCTTCGAGGCGTGCCGCTTCTTCGGCAGCGAGCCGCTCTGCTTCGAGGCGTTCGGCTTCGAGGCGTTCGGCTTCGAGACGCTCAGCTTCGAGACGCTCAGCTTCGAGGCGTTCGGCCTCAATGCGCTCAGCTTCGAGGCGTTCGGCCTCAATGCGCTCAGCTTCGAGGCGTT
>DATCFU010000120.1:0-14115 GCA_036509315.1 Acidothermaceae bacterium | reverse complement strand
TGGCAGCCCGAGCCGCCGACGTGGCGTCTCGTAGCACACCTAACGAGGAGTACCCCAGATGGCGCAAGGCACCGTGAAGTGGTTCAACGCGGAAAAGGGCTTCGGTTTCATCAGTCCTGATGGCGGCGACGCCGACGTGTTTGTTCACCACTCGCAGATCCAGACGAACGGCTACCGCAGCCTCGACGAGAACCAGCGTGTCGAGTTCGAGGTCACGCAGGGCCCGAAGGGCCCCCAGGCTGAGCAGGTTCGCCCGGTCTAAGTCTTCGAAACGCGAAAAGCGGCTGTTGCCCGGCGGAAACGTCGGGCAACAGCCGCTTTCTGTTGAGGGCTAGATGTCGGGGACGCCGTGCGGATGGCTGAAGAGCGCCGTGGCCGACGACTCGCCAAACTCCTCACGGGACACGCCGGCTTCGACCATCTCACGACGCAGCCCTGGTGAGGGCGGCTCGAGACGGCAGTTCAACGTCACCGCGAGCTCTTGCGCTTCTTTCCATGAGGCGACTGTGCCGGTGTCGGCCGGGTCGCCGGTACCTCTGTCTGGGCCGAGACCAGAGCCGTCCCCGATGCTCTCGCCGTCAACCTGCACGCTCCACACGTCGCCGCGTACCCCCGACCGACGGTTCTCCAGGACATGCATAACGTGCGTGAGCTCAGGCATTGACGTCCCTCTCATCTCGCCTTAGGCGAGGATCACCGGGCGGTGCGTTCAACCCGTCCCGTATGAGTCACGCTAGACCCCTGCGCGGCCGGATGCGAACCGCGCTGGGATGGCAGGCTGATCACCATGGCTCAGACCGTCACCTATGGCTCGCGCGCGGGTCGCTGGGTGCTGCTCGCCACGATCCTCGCGAGCGGAGTTTCGCAACTCGACGCCACGGTCGTGAATGTTGCGTTGCCGCGGATCGGCAAGAACCTGCACATCGGGCTCACGAGCCTGCAATGGACCGTCAACGCCTACGCTCTGACGCTGTCGGGTCTGCTGTTGCTAGGCGGCTCGCTCGGGGATCGCATCGGTCGCCGCCGGATCTTCGTCGTCGGCGTCGTCTGGTTCACCGCGGCATCGCTCGGGTGCGCGGTTGCCCCGTCGGGCGCCTTCCTGATCGCCATGCGGGCGGTGCAGGGCGTCGGGGGCGCGATGCTGACTCCGGGCTCGCTCGCCATCCTGCAAGCCGTCTTCGAACCCGATGATCGCGCGCCCGCCGTCGGTGCCTGGTCGGGGCTGACCGGGGTTGCGTCTGCGTTGGGCCCGGTCGTCGGCGGGTTGCTTGTTGGGGTCGCACCATGGGGCTGGCGGCTGGTCTTTTTGATCAACCTGCCGCTCGCGGCCGCCGTCATATTTGCCTCGCGCCACATTCCCGAGACGCGCGACGACTCTGCGGAGGGGAGGGTCGACGTTGTCGGCGCGACGCTGGCAGCGCTTGGGTTAGCCGGCGTCATCTACGGGCTCACTGAGGGTTCGACGTTCGGCTGGGGCACCCGACAACTGGCCGCCGCGGTCGGCGGTGTTGTGTTGCTAGCGATCTTCGCGGTGGTCGAAGCCCGCGAACGCAATCCGATGTTGCCGATGCGATTGTTCCGCTCGAAGCAGTTCAGCGCGGCGAACGCGGTAACGATCGTGGTCTACGGCGCGCTCGGCGGCATCTTCTTCTTGCTACCTGTTGAGTTGCAGCAAGGTGCTGGTTTCTCTGCCGTCGCGGCTGGTGCATCGCTACTGCCGGTCACGGCCATGCTGTTGCTCTTGTCGTCGCGGATGGGTCGCTACGCCGCTCGGCGGGGACCGCGGTTGCAGATGACGGTCGGCCCGATCGTGGCGGGTATCGGTATCACCTTGCTCGCGAGGGTGCATCCGGGATCGAGCTACGTGTCATCGGTGCTGCCCGGCATCCTGGTCTTCGGGTTAGGCATGGCGACCACCGTTGCGCCACTGACCGCCACAGTCATGGCGGCAGCTCCGTCGAGAGACGTCGGGGTCGCGTCGGCGGTGAACAACGACGTCGCCCGTACTGCAGCACTGTTCGCCGTGGCGGTGTTGCCGGCACTGTCGGGTATCACCGCGACCGCCTACCAATCACCGACGGCACTGTCCAACGGGTTCCATCACGCGGTCTGGATCGCCGCCACGTTGACCGCGCTGGGCGGCGTGCTCGCCGGACTGCTGATCCGGGGCGACGTACTGAAAACTACGGCGCAGGCGCAGCAGCTGAGCCGGGGCCGGCAGCACTGAAGAGCAAGTCGACCTTCTTGGCGAGTGGGATTGACGACACAAGCACGGGCTGGACGACACCGTTGACGCTGACGGCGACCCCGAAGTTGCAGGCGAAGTCGAAAACCATCGAGCCGCCAGGCACTGCGAACGTGAGACTGTCGGTGTGCGCCATGAACGGGCAACCGACGGGGATTGGTGACTGCGTGGTGAGTGCGTTCAGCAGCACTGCAAGCTGGTAAGCGTCGGCCTCCTATACCTGGACGATGGCAGCTCCGTCGCCCACTCGGACCGCAACGGCGCCAGTCACCGTGAGGGGCACCGCTTCTGCCTGGCTGCGTTCGGGCACGAAGATCACTTGGGACTCAACTTTGACCGCCACGTACTTGCCGGCAGCGGCGGCCTCGACGGTAACGCGCGACTGGGGAATGTCGGTGGAGGTGTCGCCGAAGAATGAGACTCCGGTGTACGGCATGCCGTCAGGTCCGTCCCCTGACCAATTTCCAGGGCTCTCCGGCGGCGGTACTGGCGGATGCGCGCGCACGTATCCGATGACGCCGTCGACCGTGCCAGGCACGATGAACCATCGCACCGAATCGGCGATCAGGTATGCGGGAACAGACGAACCGTCGTCGCGCTGACTGACTGCCGCCACCGGAGCGGCCGACTCGATCTGCGCTCCGGCCGGAAGTCTCACCTTGTTAAGAAATCGGTCCGCGATACTTGCGGCGAAGGCTCTGCGGGCAGCGTCCGTCGTCAAGCCAGCGGGGGTCGACGACGCGGTGATCGTGGTCGAGCTCGGCGCTGTGCTCACCGCCGGAACGCTTACGGCAGGAAGGCTCACTGCTGACAGGCTGGCGGCCGAGCCCGCAGGCGCGCACGATACGAGCACGGGGAGGGTCAAGGCCGCTGCCCACCGCCGGCCGTTTCGCATAACGCTTCGACGCTAGCGGCAGACGTGCCGTTCCATGAAAGAACACAGGGCGGACGGCGGACAGTGCGGCCGCCGATCAGGTCGGGCTTGCGTCTGGCACGGGGTCGTCGAGCGCTGCGCGGCCGGACGCTGTCTGGCTGGACGTCGAGCCATCGGATGCTGCCTCAGCTTGACCTTCGGTCACTCCCGCGGCTGCCGCTTGGCGGTCGCTCGCTGCTTTCGCGTCGGCCTGCTGAGCCTGGATGCCGGACATCGTGCGCAGCGGCAGTTCTTCGACGCGCAGCAGCAGCAAGAAGCCGATCAGCATCACTGCGGCAGCGAGCAGGAAGATCACGTCCATCGAGTTTGAGAACCCGACGAAGAACGGGTGCGCGAGGTGCTTGTCGGCGTGCTTGAGGAAGGCGGTGTCGTTCAGGCTCGACGACGAGAGTTTTTGACCTTGCAAGATCGAAAGCAGCGGTTTGTTCGCGGCGGCGCCGGTGACGCTGGGGTCGGTAGTCAGGGACTGGAACGACGCCGACTTCGCTGCGCTCTTATAGGCGTGCGCGATGTTGCCGCCGGCGGTACTGAAGAGCACCGAAAGGAATACGGCGACCCCGAGCGTCCCGCCCATCTGACGGAAGAACGTGGCCGACGAGGTCGCGACGCCGATGTCTCGCGCAGGCATCGCATTTTGGGTGGCGAGGGTGATCGGCTGCATGATGTTGCCGATGCCGACCCCGAACAGCGCGCCGTAGAGGTCGGTCTGCCACAGCGGGGTGTCGGCGCCGATGAACGACATCAGCACGAGTGCGATGACGCACAGCAGCGAGCCGACAACGGGGAAGATCTTGTACTTTCCGGTGCGCGAGATCAGCTGCCCCGAGATGATCGCGCCGACCATCAGGCCGGCCGTCAGAGGGATCAGTAAGAGGCCTGATTCGGTGGGCGAGACGCCCCGCACGATCTGCAAGTAGAGCGGCAGTACTGAGATACCGCCGAACAAGCCCATGCCCACGAGGACGCCGACGATCGAGGTAAGGCTGAACACCCGGTTCTGGAAGAACCGCAGCGGAATCAGCGCGTCGTCGCCCATCCGATGCTCGGCGAGGATGAAGAGCACGAGTCCGGCAATGCCGAGCGCGTAGCACGCCAGCGACGTCCCCGAAGCCCACCCCCACTTTTGGCCCTGCTCGGCCACGACGAGCAGCGGTACGAGGCACACGAAGAGCGACGCGACGCCAACCCAGTCGATGCGCGCAGGTCGATGCGTGTTGGGCAGGTTCAGCGTGCGCCACACGACGTACAGCGCGACGATGCCGATCGGCACGTTGACGAGGAAGACCCAGCGCCAGCCAGTGATCGTCAGGATCGAGTTAGCGCCGGCGAAGAAGCCGCCGAGCACTGGCCCAAGCACGCTCGCGGTACCGAACACGGCGAGGAAATAACCCTGGTACTTGGCTCGGTCGCGCGGCGACACGATGTCGCCGATGATCGCCAGGGCGAGTGAGAACAGGCCACCGGCGCCCAGGCCCTGGTACGCGCGGAACGCGGCCAGCATGTACATCGAGGTCGAGAACGCACACGCGGCGGAGCCGGTGATGAAGATGGTGATCGCGATGAGGAAGAATGGCTTGCGGCCGTAGAGGTCGGACAGCTTCCCGTACAGGGGCGTCGACACGGTTGACGTGATCAGATACGCGGTGGTCACCCAGGCCTGTACCGAGAGGCCGTGCAGGTCGTCGCCGATCGTTCGGATCGCGGTCGCCACGATGTTCTGGTCGAGGGCGGCGAGGAACATGCCGAGCATCAGGCCGGTCAGGATCACCAGGACCTGCTTGTGCGTGAACCCACCCACACCCGGAGCCGCTGCTGCCCCGCTCGGCGCCGATGTGGACGTGGCTCCGCTCATCCGGTCTCCTCGTATGTTCGGTCTGCCTCGCGATCGGAGGCAGCCTCCAGAACTACGCTACTCGGACGGGGAGCTGAGCTGCGAGGCGGTTTCGCCCAAGTCGTTCGGGCAGTAGCCGTGCGCCACCACGAACTGACGCAGTGCGGGCTCGTAACTGGCCACAGCCAAGGCGCTGGCTGGGTCAGTCGGATCGACGAGGTGCCCGAGCTGGCGTTGCTGGTCAATGAAGTTCCACGCGCTCGCCGCATCACCGACCACGCATTCATCAGCGAGGTAGCCCGCGAGCGAACCAAGCTTCTCGGGCTGGCTCGGGTCGTTGAACAGCGCGAGGTAGTTCTGGGCGTCGTCGGCCACCAGGTCGAGATGCTGGCGGGTCACGTCGGCGAACGCGGTACCGCTCCAGGAGAACAGCCGGATCGGCGGCCCCGAGCCAGCGAACGATCCGAACTGATAGGCGAAGGCGTTGTCGGCGCTCACGAGGAGTGGGCCACTCGCGGTCTGACGAAACCACGGAGGGTAGTTACCGAAGGCATGATCGACTGCGGTGCCACCGACCGACGCAACGGCACGCAACGTGAAGCAGCAATGCGCGCCTCCCGTCGTGAGCGCCAGGAGCGCGACCGGGGCCGCACCGTCACTGAACCGGCCCAGGCACAACGAACCTGCAGTGCCGTCGTCCGCATTCGAATGTTGTGCCTGCGTGTCGATGGTGAACAGGTCGACGGCGGGGGTCCCGGCGGGCGCGGTGACTGGGACAGTGACGGTCGGGCGGCCGGCGCTGGTGATCGTCAGGACGCCGTCGCGCAGCGCACTGGGCTCGACGCCGTCGCTGGCGCTCGTTCCGGACAGGACCGCGGTGGTGTCGCCGAGGGACACCTGCTGCCGGACCTGCCCGCCGACCGGCTGGCTGAAGATGTCCGAGGAGCTACAGGCGTAGCCGGCAGGTGGCGGCGAGGACGAGGCGGACGGCGGGGTGGCGGGCGCCTGTTGTCTCGCAACCGTCTGAGCCTGCGAGGCGCAGCCCGCGAGCAGGGTCAGACTCGCGGCGAATGCGGGCAACAGAAATCGAACGGGCGGCACGGTTGATAGACGCGCTGGGGCAGTCGGCGGTTGCCTGTCGAGCGAATGTTGCGGCACGGATCCAAAGCTAGGACCAGAGGCCGGTCATCTCCGACAGGTCGGCAAGCTGAAACGCGAGCCATTTCGCGACGTCGTTGGCCCGCACGATGTCGGCGGCCGCTTCGCGCAGCTCCCGGCGTCGTGGTGCCGGCATCATCAGGGCCTCGTAGAGCGCGTCGGCCTGCTGCTGAATGTCGAACGGATAGAGGGTCACCGCAAACGCACCCAGTTCCTCGTGGGCGCCGGTGTTCTCCGATAGCGCGAGCACCGCATCGCGTCGCGAGACCGAGACCGCTTCCTTGGCGACCAGGTTCATGCCGTCGGCAATCGAGTTGACCATCACCACGTCGCAGATCGTGTACGCAGCGACCGCAGTCGGGAAGTCTTCGTGCAGCCGCAGATCGATCGGCGCCTCCCCGCGCCTGGTGTACCGGGCATTGACGCGGGCAACAACGGAGCCGATGTCCGCGACGTACTGCGCGTACTCGGGCACGTCGAGCCGGCTCGGTTGCAGGAAAGCCAGAAAGCGCACCTTGCCGACGAGCTCGGGGTGATCGTCAAGCAACTTCTCGAAGGCGAGAAAGCCGCGAATGATGTTCTTCGACGGATCAGTGCGGTCGACCCGCACGATCAGCTTCGCGTCGTCGGCGACCAGCCACTGCTCGAGGTCGTCGAGGCGGTTTCGGACCGCCTTGCTCGCGGCCGTTTCGACCAACGTCGCGACGTCGATCGAGATGGGATATGTGCGGGCAGTCACCGTGCGTGGCCCGACCTCCACCGTCATCTTGGTGAGATCGATCGTCAGACCGAGCAACTCCTGAGCGCAGAGCAAGAAGTTGCGGGCGAAGCGTTCGGTGTGGAACGCCACGACGTCGTTGCCGAGTAGGCCGTAGAGCAGCCGCTCACGCATGTCGGGTGGCAACACCCTCCAGGCATCGGGTCCTGGCCACGGAATGTGCACGAAGTGCGACAGGACGACGTCGGGGCAGCGTTGCCTGACCAAGTCGGCGACCAGATAGAAGTGGTAGTCGTGCAGCATCACCAGCGCACGGCCACCGCGCTGCTCGACTTCACGCGCAACCGCATCGGCGAACGTCTTGTTGACGCTGACGTAGCCGTCTTCGAACGCGTCGCGCTCGCGCTGCCCGATGTTGGGGGAGTAGCTGAGTTCATACAGACCGTGCTGGACGAACCACAGCAGTGGATTGGAGATGACGCCGTAGAAGTCCTCATGTGCCGACGGATCCGTCTCAACTAAGCGGATCTCGAGGCTGCCCTCGGTGCCAGACTCGGTGATCTTCGGCTGCGCCGTCATTGATACGTGCAGGCTGGTGTCCTTGTACTCGCGCGCGACCACGGCGTCTTCGTCGGTGGTGGCCGCACAGACCCATACAGCGTCGCCCAGCTGACCGGCGAGGCCGACCAGTGCCGTGACCAAGCCGCCCGCGCCACGACGGGCCCGCCGAGCGCCGCCCTCCTCGTAGAACGAGACCGGAGCTCGGTGTGACAGAACGACGACCGGTACGTCGAACTCCTTTGGATCGACTGGATGCCGCTGCGCTGGCCGGTCGGTGGGTATCTCGATCGGGCCTGAATCTGTCACAACTGTCTCCTACCCATGGCAGGCTCCCGCCATGCCCAACGGTTCGGCCGCCTCTGTCGTCCCCGTCTACCTCGAGGCCGGAAACACCCGCGTCTTCGCCTGCGCGCTCGACTGGCCGGGCTGGTGTCGCAGGGCGAAGACCGACGAGGAGGCACTGGACGCCCTCGCCACCTATGCACCCCGCTACGCGGTGGTGGCGAAGCGGGCCGGCCTGCGTTTCCCCGCAGCTGCGCCGACCTTCGAGGTGGTCGAGCGCATTCCCTGGACCGGCGGCAAAGCCTTCTCTCACGTCGACTTCGGGGCCCTTGGGGCAGCGGCGCAGCTCGACAGCGAGCCACTCACCGCTACGCAGGCGAAGCGACTCGCCGCACTAGTCGAGGCCGCGTGGGCCGAGCTCGACGACGTCGTCGAGAGCGCCCCGGCGGAATTGCGCAAAGGCCCGCGCGGCGGCGGCCGTGACCGCGATGCCGCCTTTGCCCACGTCGTAGCGGCTGAGGCCGCCTACGCGCGCAAACTCGGCGTCCGGCACAGCGGCGTCCGACAGACGGAGCCCCAGGATCGCGAAGAGATCGCCGCCGTGCGGGGCGGCATCCGCGCTGCCATCTCGGGTGCTCGAGGCGGCGCGCCAGCCTCGGACAAGGGTTGGCTGCCCAGGTACGCCGCGCGCCGCATCGCTTGGCACGTCCTCGACCATGCGTGGGAGATCGAGGACCGCAGCTGACAGCTGCTGGTTAGGGTGGCGGGATGACGAATCGCACCCCTGAAATCACCGATGCAGTCAGAACGCAGACCTTCGAGGCATTCGCGGCCGCGGCGGTAGAGGACATCTTGGTCCGGCAACCAGTCATGGCGAGCTCGCTCGGCGACCACCGCTTCGACGGTCGTCTCGACGACCTGCATCCGGAGGTTCTCGACGAAGAGCGCAAGGCGATCGCAGCCCGCCTCGTGGAACTTCATCAATGGGACGACCTGGCGTTGCCGATCGGCCATCGGGTCGACGCCGAGGTGCTCAGCGTGCGGTTGCGTGACCGGCTTTTCGACATCGAAGAAGACGGCGAATACACCTGGAACCCGCTTGCGGCCAACCCTGGTACGGCGCTTTACCTGCTGCTCGCGCGCGACTATGCACCGCTACCCGATCGGCTGCGTAGTGCGGGATCGCGGCTGCGCCAGATTCCCGAGCAACTTGAGGTTGCGCGCGCAACCCTGCACGACATGCCGCGGGTGCACGTCGAGACCGCGATCGTTCAGTTCGGCGGCACGCTAGGGCTGGTCGACGACATTGCCCGAGAGATCGCCGACGTGCCAGACCTTCGACGCGAAGTCGAGCCGGCACTCGACGCGGCCCGAGCTGCACTCAACACGCACGTCGAGTGGCTGACCAATGAGCTCGAGAGTGCGGCCGGCGACCCGCGCCTCGGTCGCGAGACGTTCGCCCGCAAGCTGAGCCTGGTGCTCGACGTGGAGATGACACCTGAGCAGGTTCTGCAGGCTGCGATGGATGAGTTGGTGGTGCTCGAAGACTGCATCGCGCAGGTGGCTGCGCAGCTCGGCGGCACGCCGCGCGAAGTGCTCGATCGGCTGGCGCTCGACGCACCCACGAACGACACGGTCGTCGCGGTTGCCAAGGACGCGCTTGCCGAGACGAGCGCGTTCGTGGCCGAGCACGATCTGATCACTATGTACGACGATCCGGTGGAGGTCATCGTCATGCCCGAGATCCATCGTGGGGTGGCGGTTGCCTATTGCGACCCACCCGGGCCACTCGATCCGCCGGGAACGACGACCTTCTTCGCGATTTCGCCGACGCCGGTCGATTGGCCGCCCGAGCGAGTTGCGTCGTTTTATCGCGAGGTCAACGTGCACAACCTGCGCAACCTCGTGATCCACGAGGCGATGCCTGGTCATGTCTTGCAACTGGCGCACAGTAGGCGCGGGCCGGTGCCGACGAGAGTGCACCAGACGTATTGGAGCGGGCCGTTCGTCGAGGGCTGGGCGGTGTATGCCGAAGCCGAGATGGTGCGTCAGGGATTCGGCGGCCTTCCAGTTGCTATGCAGCAGCTGAAGATGCGCCTGCGGGCGACGATCAACGCGGTGCTCGACGTTCGGGTCCATTGCGACGGCCTCACTGAGGCGGAGGCGATGGAGCTGATGACCGGGCGGGGCCACCAGGAAGAGGGCGAGGCGGCCGGCAAGTGGCGCCGGGCGCTCCTCACCAGTGCGCAGTTGTCGACCTACTACATCGGGGGACAGCAGGTGACCGACGTTGTCGGCCGGCTGCGGGCAGCCCACCCGCGATGGTCGGACCGCCAGATCCACGACACGATCCTGGGCCACGGGAATCCGCCGCCCAGGCATCTGCCAGCGCTTCTGGGGCTCTCGGAATGATTGCGTGTGCAACCATGTTGGGACGACATGGCAGCCCAGCACTACTCCGATGACAGAACTGCCGCCGAACGAGGAGGATCCGATGCCCGCAGTGACTGTTGAGAACCCGCTGGCGCTCCCGCGGGTGCCGTTGACCGACCCCCAGCTCGACCGGGACCGCCCGGTGCTGTCGGTTACTACCGCGCCGTCCGGCCTTGAAGGTGAAGGCTTTCCGGTCCGCCGTGCTTTCCACGGCGTCGACCTGCGCGCGCTCGACCCGTTTATTCATATGGACCAGATGGGTGAGGTCGAGTACGCGCCGGGGGAGCCCAAGGGCACGCCGTGGCATCCTCATCGCGGCTTCGAGACCGTTACTTACATGATCGACGGGCTCTTCGAACACCACGACTCCAACGGTGGCGGCGGCCTGATCACCAACGGCGACACGCAATGGATGACCGCGGGCGCAGGGATTCTGCACATCGAGACACCGCCTGAGCACCTCGTCGCGAGCGGCGGTTTGTTCCACGGCTTTCAGCTGTGGGTCAACCTGCCGAAGGCGATGAAGTTCGCGGCGCCGCGGTACCAGGACATCCGCGCGAGCGAAGTGTCGCTACTTGCTTCGCCGGACGGCGGGGTGTTGCTGCGAGTGATTGCCGGAAAGGTCGCGGGTCACCCAGGCCCTGGCGTCACGCACACACCGATCGCTTTGGTGCACGCGACGCTGTCGCCTGGAGCGGCACTGACGCTGCCGTGGCAGCCCGATTACAACGCGCTCGTCTACACCTTGGCCGGCCGCGGGTCGGTCGGCGCAGCCCGCCGTCCGATCTCGATGGGTCAGCTCGCGGTGTTCGGCGATGGCGACACGATCACCATCGCCGCTGATCAGACGCAGGAGACCCGCAGCCCCACGATGGACGTCTTGATCCTCGGTGGCCAGCCGATCAGGGAGCCAGTCGCGATGTACGGCCCGTTCGTGATGAACACCAAGGCTGAGGTTATGCAGGCGTTCGAGGACTATCAGGCGGGTCGGCTCGGCAGCATTCCCGCGGCGCACGCAGGAGTTCAGGGCTCAACAGAGGACGAGGCCTAAGAGCTCGGCTCCTGTACAGGAGCCGCCGAGAGGTCGATCACCACGCCGGGTTGAGGCGACGCGACCCGTACGCAGTTGCGGCCGGCTGCCTTCGCGATGTAGAGCGCGGTGTCGGCTGCGTCGAGGAGCGTGTGCAGATCGCCGCCCGTCACCGACAGCTCGCTGACGCCGACCGATACGGTGACGCTGATCCACGCACCGCTGTCGGCGCGGACTCGGATGTCACGAACCTGGGTGCGCAGCCGCTCGGCAGCGCCTTCCGCGTCGAGCAGGTTGAGCCCGGACAACACGGCGCCGAACTCCTCGCCACCGAGGCGACCGACGAGGTCGCGGGGCCGTAGAGCTTGCGCAATGGTGCGGGCAACTGCAGCCAGCACTTCATCGCCGGCGAGGTGGCCGTGCTGGTCGTTGACGGACTTGAAGTGGTCGACGTCGATCATCAAGATTGCCAGGTGGTCGTGGCTCGCCGCTGCTCGTTCGACTTCACGACCTGCGACCTCACGCCAGTACTGGGGATTGGCGACATCGGTCAGTAGGTCGGTGCGCACGGCCTGCCGAAGTCCGCTGAAAAGCTGGTGCTCGAGCAACAGCACGGGCGGCAGCAACAGCACGGCGAGCATCGGTTCGGTTGCCCACAAGACGGCCGCCAAGGTCCCGAGGCACGCCGCGACGGCGTCGACGACCAGGCCTTCGCGGTCTTGGAGGAAGCTGCGCAGCGCCGCTGGGCCAGCTGTCATGACGACGATGGCGGCGATCAGGACAGCATTCACGACCCAGTAGGTAAGGATGGCGAGCGCCAACGAAACGGCGGCGATGCCGCCCCTGGTGAACTGGCTCGCCGTGACGTTGGTGTCCATCGTTGCGTGGAGAACGAGCCGGTGCACCAGCGACGCGCCACCGTAGGCCAGCCCGAGGGCGGCGGTGCTGTACGCCCATTTGAGTAGCTGTCCGCGCCATACCCGGGCGTACACATAGGCGCGTAGGACGACCACCGTGACCATCACGTACGCGGGCGGTAGCAGCAGCGCGATGGGCAATAGCCAGACCGCCATGAGGTCCCTCGATACGCGGTCCTGGCGAGCGCGTGGCCAGGCAAACCGCATCGAGACCTCAGCACTAACTACCGCCGCGAGAGCGAACGTGGCGGCAACTGCGAGCTGGTTATAGGCGGGAGCATGCAGCGGGGCGCCGTGGACCAATTCCCACACCGCCGCCGCCAGCGCCGCGAAGTAGCCGGCGATGCCGGCTAGGGCGACGAAGCCGGCTAGCAAGGGCAGTTGCCACACGCTCCAAGCGCGCCAGCGCCTATGCCGCGTCACTCGAAGCTTCCTGCCCTTCGTCATGCAGTGGTGACATCACGCCCAGCAGGCCCCAGCAGGCAGGGAATCGGGCGGCCCTGCGCTGCGGACTTTACGGGGTCTGACCCGTCGTGTCACCGCTGTCCGGGTTAAGAATCCGGACAGAATGAGGTCGATCGCTCACAAGTGATCTTGTTAGCACTTGCCCTGCCCTTGCGAGGGAGGTGATCAATCATGCGCGACTGGATCTGGACGTAAACGAGAAAGTGTTCAACGAACACTGTCAACGAGTACGAGCGAACCACTAGCGACTAGCTGGTGAGAGTCTCGGGTGGCCGGATGGACCTGCCGGCGTCCGGCCACCCGAGGGCTCAACCCGGTGCGAGCGCGGCAGACTGTCCCCCATGACGCAGACGCGTGAAGTGACGGTCGTTGAAGTCGGGCAGCAGCCGCTCGAACCAGCTCAGGTGGTTGCCGTCGCCCGCGACGGCGCGGAGATCTCGGTGAGCGCTTCGACGCTTGCGCGAGTTGCGGCGTCACGGGCTCACATCGAGGCGCTGGCGGAGTCCGGCGAGCCCGTGTACGGCGTCTCCACCGGATTCGGCGCACTGGCCACGAGGCACATCGCGCCTGACCTGCGTGCGCAGTTGCAGCGCTCCCTCGTTCGCTCGCATGCGGCCGGTAGTGGCGCAGAGGTCGAGCGCGAGGTTGTGCGGGCGATGATGCTGCTACGCCTCGCGACATTGGCGACCGGTCGCACCGGCGTCCGGCCTTTGATCGTGGAGGGCTACGCCGCGGTGCTGAATGCAGGCATTACGCCGGTGGTGCATGAGTTCGGGTCGCTTGGGTGTTCCGGCGACCTGGCACCACTTGCGCACTGCGCACTGGCATTGATGGGCGAGGGCTCGGTCCGCGACGCTTCCGGCACATTGCTGCCCGCCTCCGTGGCGTTGCCTGCTGCCGGCATCGAGCCAGTCGTGCTGAGCGCGAAGGAGGGTCTCGCGCTGATCAATGGCACCGACGGCATGCTCGGCATGTTGCTGCTGGCTTGTCATGACCTCTCGATGTTGGCGAAGAGCGCTGATATTGCGGCGGCTATGAGCGTTGAAGCGATCCTTGGTACCGATGCGGTCTTCGCGGCCGACCTGCAGGCGCTGCGACCACATCCCGGCCAGGCTGCGTCGGCAACGAACCTTCGAGCTTTGCTAGCGGGGTCGCCGATCGTCGAGTCGCATCGCGTCGACTGCACGCTGGTTCAGGATGCCTATTCGCTTCGCTGTGCTCCGCAGGTTGCCGGAGCGTTTCGCGACACTGTTGCGCATGCGTTGACCGTTGCGGGCCGCGAGCTGGCCAGCGCGATCGACAATCCCGTCGTGCTGCCCGACGGCCGGGTCGAGTCGAACGGGAACTTCCACGGCGCACCACTCGGCTACGTACTCGACTTTCTTGCTATCGCGGCGGCCGACCTCGCGTCGATGTCTGAGCGCCGCAGCGATCGGCTGCTCGATGTCGCGCGCTCGCACGGACTGCCGGCATTCCTCGCCGTTGATCCGGGCGTCGACTCGGGGCACATGATTGCGCAATACACGCAGGCCGCGATCGTC
>DATCFU010000119.1:0-14484 GCA_036509315.1 Acidothermaceae bacterium | reverse complement strand
TCCGTACTGCGTGGCAACGGATCGCGAGTGTGGCGGGGCTCGCGGCGATCTACCAAGGTGCCTTCTTCAGCGCGGTGGCCCTGTCGTCGGTCAGCCTCGCGACGCTCGTGGCCATCGGGTCGTCGCCAGTGTGGGTGCTGGTGTACGAGGCGCTCGCGCAGCGACGCTGGCCCCCGCGGCAGGCTGGGATCGTCGTGCTGGTCGCGCTCACTGGCCTGGCGTTGCTCGTTGGCTTGCCAGCGAACCGATCGGATCCAGGACGGCTGCTGGCCGGGGCCGGACTCGCAGCGCTGTCGGGTGCGACCTTCGCGGCGTTCACGCTGCTTGGACGCCGTCCCCTGGTCGCCGTCGACCAGCGCACGGTGACCGGCTACGGGTTCCTGTTGGGCGGGATCATCCTGGCGGTCGTGACGGCCCCGACCACCGGGCTGGGGTTCACGCCGTCGCTCGACACCGTCGGCCTCCTTGTCTTCCTGGCAGTGGTGCCGACGGCGATCGCCTATGAACTGTTCTTTCGCGGGCTGCGCTCGGTGACCGCATCGAATGCGACAGTGATCGCGTTGCTCGAACCGCTCACGGGCACGCTGCTGGCGATCGCATTGCTCGGCGACAGGTTGTCCCCGGCAGGCATCGTCGGCGGTGTGTTGTTGGGGCTCTCGATCATTGCGTCGATCCGGACGTCGATCCCGCCGGTCGGTCTGTAGCGCTGCTCTGCGGTCTGTAGCGCTGCTCTGCTCGGCACAGAGCGAGCCCGGGCACTGTTGGCGCCGTCCAAGCCTTCCCCGGTCTTGGACGTTCTCTACTGGGCACCCGGGCTCGTCGGGAGACACCGTACCGAGGTCGTGAGGGTCACGGCAAAACATCCTTGCGATTCGCCCCAGAAACCTCGCGCGGGCAACGGTGCGGCCGCAGCGGACTGGTGTCGGTGGTGCTGGTGAGAAATTTTTCCTGCGCCGATTCAGCTGGTGAACACGAACCGTAATGGCTCGTTCTCGGAGGGTGATTGTTGATTGAGACAACTCACATCAAACCGCTGAAAGCGTCGGCAGCGAGCGGCGGTAGCTTGGGCTACTTGTCGTGACTGCGGTGAAAAGCGCAGACACGCCGTTCTCGGCTCGGTGGTTGATCTTTCTTCTCTGCAGGGCTGCACATCCCCGCGATTCCTCGGTACGCTCCCGATCTCCGGGTAAACAGCAGGTGGCGTTCCGCCGATGCCGTTTGAGGAACAGTTTGATCACGGTTCGGCCACGCTTTGAGGCACAGCACTTGCAAACCCGGGGGAGTGAACTCGAGGCGACCCGAGAGGTCGCACTGAGGAGCACAGGATGAGCCGATCTCACATCACGGTGCGAGCAGCGGGCGCGTCCGATGTCGCCGACCTCGTGGTGCTGTGGGACGAGCTCAAGCGATGCGGTGCCTTGAACAGTAGGCACGCGAGTCTCCCCGATGACCGCACGATCGAGGCGCGTGTCCATCGACTTCTGAGCCGTCCGAGCGGTCGCATCCTGTTGGCCTTCCTCGGCGATGAGCCCGTTGGCATGGCGATGCTGACGACGGTGCCGCTGGGTGCACTCAACGAAGCCGCGTGCGTCCAGGTCGAGTACACGGTGGTGGCCGAGGGCTTTCGCCGTCGCGGCGTCGGCCGCGCTCTCATGGGTGCGGCAGCGTGCTACGCCGAGGACATCGGTGCGGAGCAGGTCACTGTCAGCGTGTCGCCGATGTCACGTGAGGCGAACAGGTTTTATGCCCAGCTCGGTCTCGCGCCGCTGTCGGTACGCCGGGTCGCTCCGGCGTCCGCCCTGCGGCGACGGATCGCGACCCTCGACCACGGTCCCGCTGCGCACGACCATCCGACCGGCCGGCGACCGCTTAGCCAGCGGGCCGGGATGCGCGCTGCGCTACGCCGCATGGCGATCGCGTCCGCGGTAGCCGAGCAGCCGAACGACGCCTGACCTGCCTGCCCGACCGGGATGACGGCGCGATGGCTCTGCCTCTCCGGGCCTGTCTCTGGCGGTGCCTAGGATCACAGGGTGCCCAACGCTTCTGCATCGCCCGCCGCGCCCCCTGCCACCGCCGTCGTCGCGATGAAGCCGGGTGACCGACCACGCCTGCTGCTCATCGACGGGCACTCTGTCGCGTACCGGGCCTTCTTTGCCTTGCCTGTCGAGAATTTCTCGACTACTACTGGGCAGCCGACGAACGCGGTCTACGGCTTCACGTCGATGTTGATCAATGTCTTGCGCGATGAGAAACCCACTCATGTCGGCGTCGCTTTCGACATCTCGCGGCAGAGTTTTCGTACTGAAACGTTCCCTGAGTACAAAGCGAACCGAACGTCAACCCCTGATGCATTCAAGGGTCAGATCAGCCTGATCCAGGAAGTCCTCGAGGCGCTAGCGATTCAGGTCATCACCGCCGAGGGCTTTGAGGCCGACGACGTGATCGCCACGTTGGCTACGCAGGCCGAGGCCGACGGTCTCGACGTCCTGATCTGCTCCGGTGACCGCGACGTCTTCCAGCTCGTGACCGCGCAGGTCACCGTGCTCTACCCGCGCAAGGGCGTCTCCGACATGGCACGCATGACCCCCGCGGCTGTCGAAGAGCGATATGGCCTCACGCCCGGCCAGTACGCAGATTTCGCCGCATTGCGTGGCGACCCGAGCGACAATCTGCCGAACATTCCTGGCGTCGGGGAGAAGACCGCGGCGAAGTGGGTGCGCGATTTTGGATCGTTGACGTCCCTCGTCGATCGGGTCGACGAAGTCCCCGGCAAAGCCGGCGGCCTGTTGCGCGACCACCTCTCCTCGGTGCTGCGCAACCGGCAGCTGACGGAGCTGATCCGCGACGTACCGCTCCCGGTCGGCCCGCACGATCTGAACCTGGGCCAATGGGATCGCGAAGCAGTGCACCGCGTCTTCGACTCGCTGCAGTTCCGGGTCTTGCGCGAGCGGCTCTACGCAACGTTGTCCGCGCCGGAGCCCGAAGCCGACGCCGGATTCACTGTTGAGGGCGGCCAGCTTGGCCCCGACGAGGTCGCTGCCTGGCTCACCGAACACAGTGCCCCAGGGGTGCGGCTCGGAGTTTCCGTTGCCGGTAGCTGGGGGCGCGGCACAGGCGTCGTCACAGGCCTGGCGCTGGCCGCTCCCGATGGCACCGGCGCCTATGTCGATCCGACCCAGCTGACCGAGGCCGACGACCGCGCGCTGGCGGCGTGGTTCGCCGATCCCGATCAACCGAAGGCGTTGCATGACGCCAAGGGGCCGATTCTCGCGCTGGCGGCCCACGGGTGGCCGCTCGCCGGCCTCAGCAGTGACACCGCGCTCGCCGCTTACCTCGCGTTGCCGGGTCAACGGTCCTTCGATCTCGGCGATTTGGCGTTGCGCTACTTGCATCGCGAGCTGCGCGCTGACAGCTCCGGTGGCCCGGTCGAGGCTGCGCAGCTCTCACTCGACGGCCTCGACGAAGACGGCAACGCGGTCAACCAGATCGTGCGTGCCCGTGCCGTGCTCGATCTCGCGACCGCCCTCGACGGCGACCTTGGCGAGCGCGGCGCCGCGACCTTGCTGACCGACGTCGAGTTGCCCTTGATCGGGGTGCTGGCAGGTCTTGAGCAGGTCGGCATTGCCACCGACCTCGATGTGCTTGCCGACCTGTCGAGCGAGCTCGGCGCTTCGGTCAAGGTCGCCGAGCAAGCAGCGTTCGCTGTCGTTGGGCGCGAGTTCAATCTCGGCTCTCCTAAGCAACTGCAGCAGATCCTGTTCGACGAACTCGGCCTGCCGAAGACCAAGCGCATCAAGACCGGATACACGACCGACGCCGACGCTCTGCAGAGTTTGTTGGTGCAAACCGAACACCCGCTGCTCGAGCACCTGCTGCACCACCGCGACGTGTCGCGATTGAAAACCGTGGTCGATTCCCTGATCCCGATGATCGACGACCACGGCAGGGTGCACACCACGTTCAACCAGCTGGTCGCGGCCACCGGTCGGTTGTCGTCGACCGACCCGAATCTGCAGAACATCCCGATCCGCACCGCCGAGGGTCGACGGATTCGGCAGGCATTTGTGGTTGGTGCGGGCTTCGAATCGCTGATGACTGCCGACTACAGCCAGATCGAGATGCGCATCATGGCTGACCTATCGGGTGACGACGCGCTTGTCGAGGCGTTCAGCTCGGGGTTCGATTTCCACGCCACCACGGCGGCAAGTGTCTTCGGGGTGCCACTCGAACAGGTCGACGGCGTGCTTCGAAACCGGGTTAAAGCCATGAACTATGGCCTCGCCTATGGGCTCTCTGCGTATGGGTTGTCGCAGCAGCTCGGCATCGGCGCCGACGAGGCGCGCGGCCTGATGGACGAGTATTTCGAGCGGTTCGGCGGGGTGCGCGACTACCTGAGCCGCGTCGTTGAGCGGGCTCGCCAGGAGGGCTACACCGAGACGATTCTCGGCCGTCGGCGCTACCTGCCAGATTTGAACAGCGACAACAGGCAGCGTCGTGAGATGGCCGAGCGCATGGCGTTGAACGCCCCGATCCAGGGGAGCGCCGCCGACATCATCAAGGTGGCGATGCTCAACGTCGACCGGGCGCTGCGCGATGCGCAGTTGAAGTCTCGGATGCTGCTGCAGGTCCATGACGAGCTGGTGTTCGAGATTGCGAACGGCGAACGGGCGGACGTCGAGGGGCTGGTCCGACGTGAAATGGCGGCCGCCTACCCGCTGAAGGCACCGCTCGATGTCTCGGTCGGGGTGGGGTTGAACTGGGACGAGGCGGGACACTAAGCCGCACATCTCATAACGGTTTCATTGCTCTGGCCCCTCAGGGCTCCTTCAGCTTGGTCCGCCGATTGCACCGCCGGTATCTTCTTTGCCGTCCACATCCCGGGGATCTTCGGAGTCTGGATGTATCAAGCGGCGGGCCTACGTCTCTTCCTGAGTGGTCGTCCGCTGACCGGTCGCAGGTACTTGATCCATCTATCTGGGGAGACGCTCGTGAGCAGGACCACATCGTTGCAACGTCTTGGTACCGCCGGACTCGCTGCGCTCGCGATAGTCGGCCTGCTTGCCGGCTGCTCATCGAAGAAGACGGCCGCAACGTCCACGGGATCAACGCCGCCGGCAGCTGCGGCGACGAGTGCCGCTGGGCCAGCAGCCGCTTCGCCGACCGTGGCACTCCCGTCGAAGGTGGTCGCCACCGGTGGCGGCAAGTTCTGTCAGCAGGTTGCCGCCGAGGTCAACAACAGCGTCGCCCAGGCTGCTACAAGCGGCACCGGTATTGACTCGATCAAGGCGAGCGTGCAGGAGTACCAGAGCATCAAGGCCGGTGTGCTCTCGTCGGCGCCAGGCGCCATCAAGGGTGACCTGGTCACCTTGTTTGGCGCTCTCGACCAGTTCTACGCCGCGCTCGCGAAGGTCAATTACGACTTCACCAAGGTCGACCCCAGCGTTGAGGCGCCGCTCGAGGCGCCGGCTGTCCAGCAGGCGGAGCAAAACGTCGACGCCTACCTGAAGAACACCTGCGGCATCGACACTGGTGCGGGCAATGCCGCGTCGGCGCAGGCGCAGGCGTCCGCAGCCGAAGCGTCGGCGCTAGCAGAACTGTCCGCGTTGGCGTCCCCGTCCAGCTGAGTTTCTCCACGTCTGATTCGTTCGGCGTTCAGTGGGACCCGGCGGCAGTCAGCTCCTTGGCTAGCCGCCGGGTTTGTCACAGACGAAGATCGCGGTGCCCGGAATGAGCCGACCACGCAGCGGTGACCAGCCGCCCCATGTGCGCAGGTTGGTGTCTGGCCACCCCGGCTCGACAAGATCGGTCAGTTCGAACCCGGCGCCGACGATGTCGCGCACGCGGTCGCCGAGCGTTCTGTGGTGCTCAACGTAGGTAGCCCACCCATCGACGTCCGCTTCGACATAGGGCGTGCGGTCGAAGTACGACGAACTGATCGTGAGACCCCCAGGCCCTGGATCGTCCGGCAGCGCCCAGCGGATCGGGTGGGTCACCGAGAAGACGAAGCGGCCGCCCGGACGTAGCACCCGGAATACCTCGCGTAGCACGTCGGCGGAACTGGCCACGAATGGAAGCGCGCCGTAGGCGCTGCATGCGAGGTCGACGCTGGAATCTGCAAGCGGCAGCGCGTATGCGTCAGCCTGAATAAGTCGGACGCCGGGGTGTGCTGCCGCGTGCGTAAGTTGGCGCATCGACAGGTCGATCGCGATGGCTAGCGCGCCGTGGGTAGCCAACCAACCGGAGCATTGAGCCGCACCGCAGCCGACCTCGAGTACCCGGCGCCCAGCCAGGTCGGCGACCGGAGCGAGCAGGTGGGCATCGGATTCGTCGAGGCCTTCAGGACCCCAGATGAACCGGGTTGCGTTGCGCCCGCCGAGGAACTCGCCGTGCTCGGACTGGTACGCGTCCGCCGCGGCATCCCACCAGCGCCGGTTGGCCCGCACCGTCTCCTCGGCGCCCACCTCTCGCCGTCCGACCTCAGCCGTTGTGCTTTCCCGGTGATCATGCGGGAATGGGCTATCTGACGCGCTCACACCTGCCCCTCTCTGCGTGATCACGACGCCGCGGTTGGGCGCGGGGGGCCCGGATTGACCGGTTCACAGCGTGCCACGTAAAGTGGGAAGCGCGTGTGGGCCTGCGTGTACCTCGGTATGGAGCAGGTTCGCGATCGCTTCGGTCGGCTTCGGTAACCCCTCCCGCGCTTAAGACCTTTAGACGCAGTGTGGCCGCCGTTCGCGGCTGAAACGACGGGCCCGTGCGCGCCTGCCAACCTGTTGTCCGCGACCGGAGTCCACCCCCTTATGACCAGCAGCACCTACGTACGACCCGAGACCGTCCTCGGCGCCGCCCCTCACGTGTCACCTCAGGTGGCGGTAAACGACATCGGATCCTCCGAGGATTTCCTCGCCGCGATCGATGAGACGATCAAGTACTTCAACGACGGCGACATTGTCGACGGCACGATCGTGAAGGTCGACCGCGACGAAGTCTTGCTCGACATCGGCTACAAGACCGAGGGCGTCATCCCCTCTCGCGAGCTGTCGATCAAGCACGACGTCGACCCCAACGACATCGTCAAAGTGGGCGACCACATCGAGGCTCTCGTTCTCCAGAAGGAGGACAAGGAGGGTCGGCTGATCCTGTCTAAGAAGCGTGCGCAGTACGAGCGCGCCTGGGGCACGATCGAGCAGATCAAGGAAAACGACGACATCGTCACCGGCACCGTCATCGAGGTCGTCAAGGGCGGCCTGATCCTCGACATCGGCCTGCGCGGCTTCTTGCCGGCGTCCCTCGTCGAGATGCGTCGCGTGCGTGACCTGCAGCCCTACGTCGGTCGTGAGCTCGAGGCGAAGATCATCGAGCTCGACAAGAACCGCAACAACGTCGTGCTCTCGCGTCGCGCCTGGCTCGAGCAGACCCAGTCCGAGGTTCGCCAGACTTTCCTGACGACGTTGAAGAAGGGCCAGATCCGCAACGGCGTCGTCAGCTCGATCGTCAACTTTGGTGCGTTCGTTGACCTCGGTGGCGTCGATGGTCTGGTCCACGTGTCCGAACTGTCGTGGAAGCACATCGACCACCCGAGCGAGGTCGTCGAGGTCGGCAATGAGGTCACCGTCGAGGTGCTCGACGTCGACATGGACCGCGAGCGCGTCTCGCTGTCACTGAAGTCGACTCAGGAAGACCCGTGGCAGGCCTTCGCGCGTACCCACGCGATCGGCCAGGTCGTGCCAGGCAAGGTCACCAAGCTGGTTCCCTTCGGTGCGTTCGTGCGCGTCGAAGAGGGCATCGAAGGCCTCGTGCACATCTCCGAGCTCGCCGAGCGGCATGTCGAGATTCCCGAGCAGGTCGTGCAGGTGGGTGACGAGATCTTCGTCAAGGTCATCGACATCGACCTCGAGCGCCGGCGCATCAGCTTGTCGCTGAAGCAGGCCAACGAGAGCAGCGGCGACAGTGCTGTCACTGACAGCCACTTTGACCCGACCCTCTACGGGATGGCGGCGAACTACGACGCCGAGGGCAACTACATCTATCCCGAGGGCTTCGACTCCGAGACCAATGAATGGTTGCCGGGGCACGAAGAGAAGCAGGCCGAGTGGGAGCGCCAGTACGCCGAGGCGCGGGCGCGTTTCGAGGCTCACCAGAGCCAGATTGTGGAGGCCCAGAAGGCCGAAGCAGCGGCCGGCACCGAGGAGGGCGCGACTTCGTCGAGCTCATCCACTTCCACGACATCGTCAAGCTCGTCGACCGCTGATGCGGCGGCCGACGGCACGAGCCCGGACGTCGATCCTGACGCACCCGCGGGCAGCCTCGCCTCCGATGCGCAACTCGAGGAATTGCGTCGCAAGCTGACGAGCGGCGAGAGCTGATCGCCAGCTGACTGGCGGCCGGCCCCAGCACTTTGGGACCAGTCCATTCGAAATCGGCGGGCCGCGCTTCGGCGGGGTCCGCCGTTTTTGGAGCCTCCCAAGGATTAGCCTGCCGCCATGGGAGTCCGGAGCTGGCGCGCTGTTGCTTGTCTCGCCGGCCTTGCGATCGCAGTTGCCGCCACCGGCTGCACCTCCAAGGCAAAGCCGATTATTCCGACGCCGGTGGTCAGCCAGAGCAGCAGCAGCGCAGCACCGACGGTGGCGCCGACGCCGACCGTCGCCCTGGCGAGCACCTCCGCTCCCGTCAGCGCCTCGCCGTCCACCCCGGTTTTGCCCGCCGGCTGTTCGCAGCTGCTCCCACTCGGAACGCTTGAGGGCATTCTCGGATTCGGCATCCTCGGGCAGGTCAACTATCTGAAAGCTGCGCCGGTTCCGCAGTCAGGGCGCACCGGTCGAGTGACGTGCACGTATGGGTCGGCGCCCGGCGCTCCGTCCGTGGCGCCGACGGCTTCCACGCCGACACCGACAGCTGGCGCGAAGCCGACGGCGAGTGCAAAGCCGACCGCTAGCCCGAAGCCGGCGGCTAGCCCGACCCCGGTCCCGCTCGTGCAGGTTTCGTACATCACCTACATCGACGCGTCGACGGCAGCGGGACGCGTGCAGACGACCATCGAGGCTGACGCGACGAACGCGGCGGTATCGAACGTGAGCGTCAGCGGGAAGCGAGCGTTCGTGCTGATCGGTCCGACGTTGAGCGAGCTGGTCATGAGTGACCTCGCCAGGACCATCGTGGTCGAACTCTCGCCGACCTTGCTGACGTCCGACAAGGCGCCGGCCGCACTTGAGGCGATTGCGGCCGCGATGCTGCGGTTCGGGGCCGCTGCTTCCGGATCGGCGTCGCCGTCCGCGGGCGGGTCCGCGTGAGCAGGCAGTGCCGATACTGACGGTCGGCCTGACCGGAGGGCTCGGTTCGGGCAAAAGTGCGGTCCTCGACGAACTCGTTGCCTTGGGCGCCGTCGGTATCGATGCCGACATGGTCGCGCGCGATGTCGTGCTGCCAGGAACCCCTGGGTTCGATGCAGTGGTCGCAGCGTTTGGTCCTGGCGTTGTCGCAAGCGACGGTGGCCTCGATCGGCGGCGGCTGGCGAGCATCGTGTTTGCTGACGCAGGTGAACGTCGCCGCCTGGAGGCGATCACGCATCCGCTGGTGCGAGCCGAAACGCGCCGCAGGATCGCCGCGGCGGCACCTGATGCGATCGTCGTGAATGCGGTTCCGCTGTTGGCGGAGACGGGCTTGGCAGGGGAGTACGACGTCGTCGTGGCGGTACAGGCGTCGCTCAGTGCGCGGTTGGATCGAGTGCTTTCGTCACGCGGGATGTCAGACAGCGACGCACGTGCCCGAATCGCGGCCCAGGCCTCAGATGAAGAGCGCGCCGCGATCGCCTGGTGGGTCATCGACAACTACGGGACGCTGCCCGAACTACAGGTTGAGGTTGCGCGGCTTTGGGCAGCCCTGCTCGCGCATCGCGGCCATCAATAAGGGGCGGAATTACGTGACCCCCCGAGCCGAAGCCCAGGGGGTCACATTGCAAGTGGCTCCCCGCCCGTCACCGCCGACCGAAGCCAGCTGCGACACCTTCCCAGTTGCCCGGGAGCGGCGGATCACTTCTTGCGAGACAAAACGTTAGGGGAGAATCCCCCTACTGGGAAGCGAATTCTGCGAGAATCTTTGGCCACTGTGGCACCACTTGTGCGCGCTTGTCACACCCGTCTCGAGCGCCCCTTGGGAGGTCGACAACAGGTCCTGCTTCCACCTATTTCCGGCGCGGAGGAAACTGTCGGAGCGACCACGTACCTTGGTCTGCGTGAGACCCGTCACCGATCTTGTGCGCAGCGTGGCACCGCTGCAGGTTGTCAGCGACTTCACGCCGTCCGGCGACCAGCCGACCGCGATCGCCGATCTCGAGGCGCGGATCAAGCGCGGCGACCGCGATGCCGTCCTACTCGGCGCCACCGGCACAGGTAAGTCGGCCACGACGGCATGGCTGGTTGAGCGCCTCCAGCGGCCGACCCTGGTCATGGCTCCGAACAAGACCCTGGCGGCCCAGCTGGCGAACGAGCTGCGCGAGATGCTCCCGAACAACGCGGTCGAGTACTTCGTGAGCTACTACGACTACTACCAGCCCGAGGCTTACATCCCGCAGACCGATACCTACATCGAGAAAGACTCGTCGATCAACGACGAGGTCGAGCGGTTGCGGCACTCGGCGACGAACAGCCTGCTGACGCGTCGCGACGTCGTCGTAGTGGCGAGCGTTTCATGCATCTACGGCCTCGGCACGCCGCAGGAGTACGTCGACCGCATGGTCAGGCTCAAGGTCGGCCAAGAGATCGAGCGCGACAAGCTGCTCCGCAAGCTGGTGGAGATCCAGTACACCCGCAACGACGTCGCGTTCACCCGCGGCACGTTCCGGGTCCGTGGCGACACGATCGAGATCATTCCTCAATACGAAGAGCTTGCCGTGCGCATCGAGATGTTCGGCGACACGATCGAGCGACTGTCGACGCTCCATCCATTGACCGGTGAGTTGGTCACCGAAGACAAAGAGTTGTATGTGTTCCCGGCATCGCACTACGTCGCCGGTCCGGAGCGGATGGAACGAGCAATCGCCGGCATCGAGGCAGAGCTTGAAGGACGCCTCGCCGAACTGGAGAAGCAAGGCAAGTTACTTGAGTCGCAACGGCTGCGCATGCGCACGACGTACGACCTCGAGATGATGCGGCAAGTCGGTAGCTGTTCAGGTATCGAGAACTACAGCCGCCACATCGACGGCCGCGCTGCTGGCACCGCGCCAAACACGTTGCTTGATTACTTCCCCGAAGACTTCCTCCTTGTCATCGACGAGTCGCATGTCACCGTGCCGCAGATCGGCGGCATGTACGAGGGAGACATGTCGCGCAAACGCAATCTTGTCGAGCACGGCTTCCGATTGCCGAGCGCGATGGACAACCGGCCCCTTCGCTGGGAGGAGTTCGTCGACCGCATCGGCCAGACGGTCTACCTCTCCGCCACTCCAGGCCCGTACGAGTTGGGCCGTGTCCAGGGTGACGTCGTCGAGCAGGTGATCCGGCCCACCGGTCTCATCGATCCCGAGATCGTGGTGAAGCCAAGCAAGGGCCAGATCGACGATTTGGTGCACGAGATCCGGTTGCGTGCTGAGCGCCACGAGCGGGTGCTCGTCACGACGTTGACGAAGAAGATGTCCGAAGACCTCACCGACTACTTGCTTGAACTCGGCATCCGGGTGCGCTACCTGCACAGCGAGGTCGACACCCTGCGTCGCGTCGAGTTACTGCGGGAGCTTCGACTCGGTGAGTTCGACGTTCTTGTCGGCATCAACCTCCTGCGCGAAGGTCTCGACCTGCCAGAGGTATCCCTGGTCTCGATCCTCGACGCTGACAAGGAGGGGTTCCTGCGCTCGGGCACCTCGCTGATCCAGACCATCGGTCGGGCGGCGCGCAACGTCTCGGGTCAGGTGCACATGTACGCCGACACCGTGACGCCGTCTATGGCGCACGCGATCGACGAGACGAACCGGCGCCGTGCCAAGCAGGTCGCTTACAACCTCGAACGCGGCATCGACCCGCAGCCGTTGCGCAAGAAGATCGCCGACATCCTCGACTCGATCGTTCGCGAGGACGTCGATACGCAGGCTCTCATCGGCGGCGGCGGCCGGCAGATGAGCCGGGGCAAGTCCCCGGTGCCCGGGCTGTCGTCTCGAGGTGCCGGAGCGCACGCCCGTGAGCTCGCCGGGATGCCGCGCGAGGAGCTGGGCGAGCTCATCGCCCAGCTCACCGAGCAGATGCATACCGCCGCGACAGAGCTGCACTTTGAGCTGGCGGCGCGACTGCGCGACGAGATCCATGAGCTCAAGAAGGAACTGCGCGGCATGGAGGCCGCCGGGGTCCGCTGATCAGCCGGCCATCTGCGGCGGCTGCGGCAACAAATCCTGTTGAAATCGCCGTTCCGTCGATATCGTCGGGTCGCCACGTGCCCACAGGTTGCTCGCCGGTCATCATTAGGAGCGTCGCATGAGTGCCGATCGCGGTCGCAGGAGCATCACGGGTCGCGCGGTGAAGTATCTGTTTGTGGCGGCTCTTGCTGCTGCTGCGACGAAGGCCAGCAGTCACCCCACGCCTCGGAAGGCCGCCAAGAAGGCGGTCGAGCTTGGCCGTGCGTGGTCGACGCAGCAACTGAACAAGGCCCTTCAGGCGCCGGTGATCAAGTCGCAGGGCGAGCGCTGGCGCGCGATGCATCCGGACGACTAGGGACGTCGTGAAGTACCTCCTCGTTTACGAATCGCCCCAAGACCTCGACATCGAAGAACTGCGCGCGCACTTCCCCGCGCACCGCGCTCGGTGGGCGCCCTTCCGTGACCAGGGCACGCTCCTGCTGATTGGTCCGTACGCGGACCACGAGGGTGCCCTCGCGGTGTTTACGACTCGCGAAGCAGCCGAGGAGTTTGCGGCAACCGATCCGTTCGTGCTGAACGGTCTTGTCGCCAAGTGGCACATACACGCCTGGAACGAGGCGTTGCTAGAGCCGCTCTAAGCCTGCGAGCGGGCCACCTATTTCGGCCGGGGAGATTTTGGCGGTATGACCATGCCGTAAGTCCCGTCGATCACCCGCGCGTCAATGTTCTGATCACGCACCGAGGTAGAGATCTTCGATGAGCCGCGCAAGACGTGGCCCTCCCGGCGTGACCGGCGGTCCATCGATCGCAGCAGCAGTCCGACTCCGAGTACGACGGCTGCGATGATGACCCACACCCACACGACCATTTGCTTGGCCACCTCTCTTGTAGCCAAGCTACTCCGCGCCGGCGGAGATCCTGATGCTCAGTCGGATTCCGGATGCTGGGTTGTAATCTGTGGCGATGCCAGAACGGCGCACGCCTCAGTGGTACCGGCTTGGTGGCGCGATCTGGGCGGTTGTAGCGGCGTTCTACTGGATCGCTGAGATCGTTCAGCCGAAGCCCTTGCACCTTGCCCTGGCGATCCTGTTCACCGGTGTCGCCGTCGTCTACTTCGCCGGCGCCAAGGAGTTTGCTCGTCGCGCCACCGCGAGGCTCGCTAGCCGTTGGGAACTGCCAGAAAAGTAGGCCTATCAAGTGCAATGCCGTTACCAGCCGCGTTCGCGCCACTCGCCTAGGTGCGGACGCTCGGCGCCGAGTGTGGTATCGCCGCCATGACCTGGATAGACCCACGTCGCGTCGGGGAAGACGCCGAACACCTTCGCCTCGAGGTCGTCCATCAATGAGGTGAAGTCGGCGACGTTCTTGCGCGTATTTCCAGGCCCGCCAGGGAATAGTGAGTCGCATGGTAGGGTAATACTATGACCGAGACACGCAAGACGCTCAGAGCAGCGATCTACGCTCGCATCAGCGAGGACACCGCAGGGGAAGCACGCGGAGTCGCCCGCCAACTCGAAGACGCAAGAGCCCTCGCGCAGGCCCGCGGCTGGGAGACGGTGTCAGAGTTCACCGACAACGACATCAGCGCATTCTCAGGCGTTCGGCGCCCCGGGTACGAGGCCCTCATGGCCGCAGTGGACGACCGCCTCATCGACCGCATCGTCGTCTACCAGACGAGCCGCTTGTGGCGGTCGCGGAAGGAACGCGCCATAGCAATCGAGCGACTCGCGGACGCCAAGGTCGGCATCGTCGCAGTCTCAGGCCCCGACCTCGACCTCTCGAGCGCATCGGGCCGAATGCTCGCAGGCATCCTCGGCGAGTTCGACACCGCAGAGTCGGCGATCAAGTCCGAGAGGGTCGCCCGAGCCTCCGAGCAACGCGCCACCGAAGGACGCCCGTCCGGTGGCCTCGGCTACGGGTGGCACCGACTCACAACCCTCGACGACCGCGGCAACGCCGTGACGACAGGTCACGAGATCGACGAGGACGAGGCAGCGATCGTGCGCGAGGTCGTGAAGCGACTAACTGCCGGGGAGACACTCAAGGCTGTGACGAGCGACCTGAACGAGCGAGGGGTGATCGCGCCCGGGTCCGAGCACCGACGCGGCTACCGTGCCGCCGACAACGCGGCGGGCGAACGGTGG
>DATCFU010000118.1:0-5465 GCA_036509315.1 Acidothermaceae bacterium | reverse complement strand
GCGGCGAACGACTCGCGACTCGATCGTTAGCCGGTCAACATCCGCTGTGCCGCACCGACGACCTCTTCAATGGCGGACAGTTGTTGACTCACAACGGTTGTAGTCGCACAATGATCGTGTGAAGACGAATGCGGACGACGTGTGGGACGCGCTGGTCTCCCTCGTGATGGACAGCAGGACGGACTGGCGGCGCGAGGCCTGCCGGCTTACCGGCCTTCCGTTCAACCAGATCCGCGCCTTGAAGCGCATAGGTGCCGGGCCGCTGACACTTGCCGCACTCGCAGACTCGATGACTGTCGACGCCCCTGCCGCGACCGTCGCCGTCAACAGCCTGGAGAAGGCGGGACTCGTCGCGCGAACCCCGCATCCGACGAACACCCGCGCCAAGCTCGTCGAGCTCACTCCCGCTGGACGCCGGACGCTGGACGCCGCGATGTCCGTCGCCGACAAACCACCGCGCGCCCTCACTGCACTGTCAGCCGCCGACCTTCGCACTCTCGCGGGGGTTGTCGAGCATCTGAGAGCGCCCGCGCACAATGCACCCGTTCGGAGAAAGGCCGGTCCCCATGCTTGATCGACGCCGTCGATTCTCCGTGCTTGCCATCTGTTGTCTCAGCCTGTTCATCGTCGGCATCGACGTCACGATCGTGAACGTCGCGCTGCCTTCGATCCAAAGGGACTTGGGCACTGCGTTCGATGGCCTGCAGTGGACGATCGACGCTTATACGCTGGCGATCGCGAGCCTGCTCATGCTGTCGGCATCCATGGGCGACCGCATCGGCCGCAAGCGAGTCTTCATGACCGGACTCGTCATCTTCACCGCCGGCTCCTTACTATGCAGCACTGCCCCCGACACGAAGACGCTGATCATCTTCCGCGTTGTGCAGGCTGTCGGCGGCTCGATGCTGAACCCGGTGGCGATGTCCATCATCATCAACACCTTCGCCGACCCGAAGGAACGCGCAAAGGCGATCGGCGTCTGGGGCGGCGTCGTCGGACTCAGCCTCGCACTCGGCCCGGTCGTCGGAGGCGCACTGGTTGACACCATTGGCTGGCGATCGATTTTCTGGCTCAACGTTCCGATCGGCGTCGCGGCGTTCATCCTGACGGCGCTATTCGTACCGGAGTCGAAAGCTGCACGAGCGCGGCGGCTCGATCCCGTCGGCCAAGTACTCGTGATGATCAGCCTTGCCGGCCTAACCTTCGGAATCATCGAAGGCCCGCGCCTCGGGTGGGCCGCCGCCGGCATTCTGGCCTCGTTCGCGACCGTCGTCGCCGCTGTCCCTTGCCTTGTGATTTACGAACGGCACCGCGACGAGCCGCTGCTCGACATCCGCTTCTTCAACAGCGTGCCCTTCACGGGCGCGATTGTGACGGCCGTCTGTGGCTTCGCCGCCTTGGGTGGGTTCTTGTTCCTCAACACGCTCTACCTACAGTCCGTGCGCCACTTCTCGCCGCTGCACGCGGGTTTGCTCACCCTTCCGATGGCTTTCATGGCAGCGGTTTTCTCGCCCATCTCGGGGCGCATCGTCGCTGCTCGCGGTCCTCGGATGCCGCTGGTGTTGGCTGGAGTCGGCATCGCCGTGTGTGGCCTCATGCTGTCGCAGGTGACGGACCACACCGCGATCTGGTCTCTGATCGTTGCCTACGCCATATTCGGCTTTGGCTTCGGCATCCTCAACGCCCCGATCACCAACTCGGCCGCCTCGGGCATGCCACGATCACAGGCAGGAGTTGCCGCGGCGATCGCGTCAACCAGCCGGCAGACCGGCGCGGCGCTCGGCGTCGCCGTCCTGGGTGCGGTGGTCACGTCGCGGATCAAAGGCTCTTTCGCCGACGGCTTCTCGTCGGCGAGTCACCTTGGCTGGGACATCATGACCGGCTGCGGAGTTGCGGTGTTCGTGCTCGGCATCGTCACTACGAACGCCTGGGCACATCGAACGGCAACTGAGGCGGCGAAACTGATCGAGGCCGATCAGAAACTCGACCGCGCCACCACCGACTACGCAGGAGTGGGCTCGCGCAGTCGCTGACTGATCACGGTCGTGACACCGTCGCCTCGCATCGAGACGCCGTAGAGCGCGTCGGCGACCTCCATCGTCGGCTTTTGGTGCGTGATGATGATCAGCTGACTTGACTCGCGCAGTTCTTCGAAGATGCTCAGCATGCGACGCAGGTTCGTGTCGTCGAGTGCCGCTTCAACCTCGTCCATGACGTAGAACGGGCTCGGTCGGGCCTTGAAGATTGCGACCAGCAAAGCCAGCGCTGTCAACGACCGCTCGCCACCCGACAGCAGCGACAGGCGCTTGACCTTCTTGCCCGGCGGCCGCGCCTCGACGTCGATGCCGGTGTTCAACATGTCGTCGGGGTCGGTCAACACCAGCCGCCCTTCGCCACCCGGGAACAGCCGGGCGAAGATGCCCTCGAACTCCCGCTCGGTGTCGGCGTACGCCGCCGCGAACACTTGTTGCACCCGCTCGTCGACCTCGCGAATGATCTCCATCAGATCCTTGCGAGTGCGCTTGAGATCCTCGAGCTGCTCACTCAGGAATCGGTGCCGTTCTTCGAGTGCGGAGAACTCCTCCAGTGCCAACGGGTTGACGCGTCCCAACAACGCCAGCGCACGTTCGGCCGTGCGCGCCCGCTTCTCCTGCTCGGCGCGCACGAACGGCACCGGCTCGGGCATCGGTGCGTCAGCGGGTGCGTCAGGCTCAGGGAAAACAGGCACCAGCGAGTCCGGCCCGTACTCCGAACTCAACGCCTCGCTCTCGACGCCGAACTCGTCCATCGCGCGCTGTTCGAGTTGCTCGATACGCAACCGCTGCTCGGCACGCGCAAGTTCGTCACGATGCACCACATCGGTCAGCTGCTCGATCTCGGCCATGAGCTCGCGCTCGCGCGTGCGCAGCGCCACCAGCTCACCGTCGCGCTCAGTCCGCATCTGTTCGGCACGTGTGCGTTCGGTGGTCGCAGCAGCCAATGACAACTCGAGGCGATCCAACACAGCGGCCGCGCCGATCGCCACCGCCTCGGCAATCACGGCTTCGCGCTCGCGGCGGATCCGCCGCGCAACGGCCCGTTCGCGCGCGTCACGTTCAGCGGCGGCAGCGGCGTCCAACTCCGCAGCGCGTGCACCGATCGCACGCACTCGTTCCTCGCCAGTACCGACGGTCAGCCGTGCCTCAGTCTCCGCATCACGGGCCGCCGCGGCAAGAACCGCGAGGCGATCGCGTTCCTCCGTTGACGGCTCGTCATCCGGCGACGCTTCAGCGGCGACAAGCCGGCCCTCGAGTTCGGTCAACAGTGCCCGATCCCGATCTCCAGCTTCGCGTGCCTGCGCGATCGACCCGGCCATCCGGTCAGCTTCGGCGAGTGCGGCACGAGCAGCCGAACCCAGATGCCCGAGCTGTTCGGCAACCGCCGCCATCGCGGCGTCCGACTCATGTAGTTGGGCAAGCGCGGCCGCAGCCCGCGCTGATGCGTCGGCGAGTTCGGCTTCGACACCCGTGATGGTGAAGCGCAGCCGCTCTGCGCGATGCGTCGCGTCGACCAGCCCGCGACGCGCGTCGTCGAGCGCCGCTTGAACTTCGAGCAGGCTCGGCGTGCTCGCTGAGCCGCCGTAGGCCCAATCACGACCGAGTACGTCGCCGTCCCGGGTAACAACGCGGACGTCTGGAAGCGCGCGTACGAGGGTCAACGCGGACCCAAGATCGTCGAGAACGGCAACGCGATACGTAAGCGCAGCGAGCGCGAGGCGCAACTCCTCTGGCGCGTGCACAAGGTCGCGCACCCAATGCGCACCGGGCGGCAACTGCGGCAACTCTGTCTCGAGCACCTCAGGACGCGGGCCCGAACCGATCATGAGTCCGGCGCGACCGGCGTCATCAGACTTCAGCAATCCCAGCGCCGCAATAGCGTCATCGAGAGACGACACTGCAACGGCGTCGGCTGCGGTACCGAGGGCAGCGGCGACGGCTTGCTCGTAGCCGCGCTCGACATCGACAACTGCCGCCACCGAACCGAGCAGACCAGAGATGCGCTCCGACGCGGCGAGCAGTGCGCCCGTGCCGTCCTTGCGTGCCAGGCCGAGCTCCAGTGCTTCGGCGCGCGCAACCAGTGAAGCGCGCTCCCGCTCGACTTCGCGGTCTTGGTCGCGCAACTTCTCCAGAGTCGCCTCCGCAGCGGCGAGCGCCTCGGATGCGAGCTCGTAGTCGTTGTCGAGATTCAGCTCGCCCTCGTCAAGACCGGCGATCCGCGACTCCAGCGCATGGAACTCGCTCTGTGCGTGCTCCGAACGTGCGCGCGCCTCATCGACCGCCTGCGTGAGTCGGCCGATCTCGTCTTCGCCGGCACTCACGCGGCTACGTTGGGCGGCCACCTGGCCCGCAAGTCGCGCGAGGCCCTCGCGCCGGTCGGCAGCCGCACGGACCGCTGCGGCGAGGCGATGCTGTTCGTCCTCGTACGCACACTCGGCTTCGACTCGCGCCGTTGTTGCCGCGGCCAAATCGGCACGGTAGGCCTCGAGCCCGGCGGCGATCTCCTCCTGCTCGAGACGTGCCGCCGCCGCGTCATTCGCGAGCTCTTCGGGGTCGCGTCCCTCGCGCGTTTCTTCCTCGCTTGCTCGCACGTGGCGCTGCCGCTCGGCGGCGATGCTCGCCGTCCCGCGTAGTCGCTCTCGAAGCGACGACAACCGGTACCACGTCTCCTGCGCGCGGGTCAGCTCGCGCGCCTCGCTACTCATCGCCGACTCGAGAAAAGCCTCGCGGGTCTTCGCTTCGTGCAGCTCGGTGTCGAGTTGCGCGCGTCGCTCCCGCAGGGCAGTCTCGTCGGCGACCTCCTGCTGCAAAGTGCCGCGCAATCGCACGAGGTCATCGGCAAGCAACCGCAGTTTCGAGTCACGTAGATCTGCCTGGACGACGGCGGCTCGGCGAGCGACTTCGGCCTGTTTACCTAGCGGGCCGAGCTGACGACGAAGCTCCGTCGTGAGGTCCTGGACGCGCGTCATGTTCGCTTGCATCGCCTCGAGCTTGCGTAGCGCCTTTTCCTTGCGCTTGCGGTGCTTTAGCACTCCCGCAGCCTCTTCGATAAACCCGCGGCGCTCTTCGGGAGTCGCCTGCAACACCGCCTCGAGCTGGCCCTGCCCGACAATGACGTGCATCTCGCGGCCGATACCGGAGTCGGAGAGCAATTCCTGGACGTCGAGAAGCCGGCAACTTTGGCCGTTGATCGAGTACTCAGAGCCGCCGGTGCGGAACATGATCCGGCTGATCGTGACCTCGGTGTACTCGACCGGCAGGGCGCCGTCGGTGTTGTCGATCGTCAGCGACACCTCGGCGCGACCGAGCGGCGGCCGACCCGCGGTGCCAGCGAAGATGACGTCTTCCATCTTGCCGCCGCGCAGCGCCTTGGCCCCCTGCTCGCCGAGCACCCAGGCAATGGCGTCCACGACGTTGGATTTGCCGGAG
>DATCFU010000117.1:0-4449 GCA_036509315.1 Acidothermaceae bacterium | reverse complement strand
CGCGACGTTCGCCAAGACGGTCGTGCCGACCTGGCCGTTGGCGAACCGGGCGTAGTCTCTGCTGCTGGACGGCGCGCCTATGGCTCAGCGTGGGACTGAGCCATAGGTGCGTTGCAATTCAAGGCGGACGACGAGGCGCTGGTCTTCGACCATCGCGCGGCGGAAGTCGTCCCAGTCCGGATGCTCACCAGCGACCGCGCGATAGATCGCGACCAACTCCTCGACCGTGGCGTCATCTCGTTCCTGGGCGATCGGCGAGAGGACAGCGGTGGCCTCGGCCGCTACCCAGTTCCAGCCGTCGGGCGCCATAACGTGCAAGTTCGCGCGCGGGTCACGACGCAGGTTCGCGACCTTGACCGTGGGAGCGGTCGTCGAGATCGACACCAGCGCTGTCGCTGGGTCGTACGCATAGCTGATATTCGAGGACTGCGGGCGACCGTCGCGCTTGATGGTGATCAGCACGCCCAAGTGGACGCTGGCGATTAGCGCCAGGTGCGCAGGCGCTAGCTGGCTGGCAGTCGTGTCTGGGCTGTCGGGTTGCGTCATGGTGGGTCCCTTCGGTCATGGCCAACCGTATGTGCTGCGTGGCCGTGGGCCGAATGGTCCTGAACCAGTCTGTTATGCGCGCCGACGACGGTGGAGTGAGAATTTCCTCCTCGCGCGCCGCCGCATGAGCGAGTCCTGGCAGCCGCCCCAGCCGCAGCCCTCGCATCCGCAGCAGGCCCAGCCGCCGCTGCCCCAGTCGCCGAACCCCTACGCGGCTCCGCCGCCGAACCCCTACGCGGCTCCGCCGCCGAACCCCTACATGGTTCCGACTTACGGCTACCCACCGCCGTCCCCTTACTTGTATGCGCCGCCGCAGCCCAGACATCATGGCCGCAACCTGCTGATCGGCGGGATCGTCGTGGCGCTTGTGGTCGCCGTCGTGGCCGTCGCGGCGCAGCATCCGCGCTCGTCGACGACGGCCGCGCAGCCGACTACGCCGGCGCAGACCAACCAAGCGAACCAGCCCAACCCGACGACTCAGCCGAGCGCAGGCCCGACGTCCGACGGCGCGACGGCATCGTCGCCTCTGAGCCCGATGAGTGGCATCGAGGTCTACTCCGATGACTTCACTGATTCGACATCGGGATGGTCGACCGGTTCGGATCCGAAGGGCGCGGTATTTACGTATGCCCCAGACGGCTACACCGTCACGAGCACCGTCGCCGCGCACTGGCTCGCCTACGCGCCCTACGACGACCCGGCGCAACAGGTCAACCTGAACGTGACCGCGCACGAATCCGTCGGCGCGCCGGCCGGCGCGGGTTTCGGATTGGTGTGTCGGCGCGGACCTGAGTCGACGACGGATGTGCGCTACGAGTTCGTCGTGAATGAAACCAACCGATGGTTCATCGAGCGCAATCAGGGCGCAGTGACAATGTCGTCAACACCGACGATTCTCGACGAAGGTTCGTTGCCGACGAAGCTTGGTACACAAGAGCTCGAGATTTCCGGGATCTGTGCGACGCTGGCTGATGGCCAGACGACACGACTCGCGCTCTTCATCGGGCCGCAAAAGGTCGCCGACATCACGGACGTGTCGAGTCTGGACTCCGATGGATGGCTTGGCGGTCTGATCAGCAGCGGCGACGACGTGAAATCGACCACCACCGTCGCGGGATACACCGAGTCGGATCTTGGCAACGACGGGATCCTCGCGGCGAACACGTAGGGATGCTCGGGACCGCAGCCTCCGTCTGGTGCGCAGCTTCGATATGGCGCCCGACCCCGGTCTAGAGTTGCGCCATGAGCATGATGATGGCGGTCAGCTTCACGCGCTATGGCCGCCTGTATTACCTCGATCCGGGACCGCATGCGCCGAAGGTCGGCGACAAGGTGCTGTTCCCGACGACGGCGGGCGACGAGGTAGCCGAATGCATCTGGGCTCCGACCTACGTGTCGGAGGAGATCGGTGGCCTTCCGGTGTGCGCCGGCTTCGCGACGTCCGATCATCTTGCTCGTGACGAACGCAATCGCGCGCGCAAAGCCGAAGCGCGGGTCACGACAAAGCGGCTTGTCCGCCAGCACGAGTTGCCGATGAAGGTTGTCGGCGTTGACTATCTCGACTCGGACAACAGCTTCGTCATCTATTTCAGTGCACCACAGCGCGTCGACTTTCGGGCGCTGGTGCGCGACCTCGCGCGCACATTGAATGCGCGCATTGAACTGCGACAACTCGGCGCGCGTGATGAAGCACGAGTGCAAGGTGGCATCGGCCCATGCGGTCGCGATACCTGCTGCTCGACGTTCCTGAAAGACTTCGAACCGGTCAGTGTGCGGATGGCGAAGGATCAAGATCTGCCGCCGAATCCATTGAAGATCTCCGGTGCGTGTGGGCGGTTGATGTGCTGCCTGAAGTACGAGCACCCGCTGTACACCGACTTCAAGTCGGACCTGCCGAAGATGGGCACGGCGGTGTCGTCGCCCGAGGGTGACGGCACGTTGGTTGGTTACAACGTCCCAAGTGAGACTGTCATCGTGAAGGTCGCAGAGACGGGTAAGCGCTGCGCGTGCCCGAAGGCCAGTGTCTGCGGATCGCGAATCGAGTACGACGCGGCCTACCCGGACACCCCTCCTTCGTGACCGGGCCTACCCGGTGGGTGGCCGCGATTGCTACGGGGGCGGTCCTGTGCTTGACCGCGTGCACGTCCACTTCCTCGCATGTCGCAGGTCCGACCGCGTTTGCGAGTTCGCCGCCGGGCGCTTCGCTGAGCTCGTCGTCGGCGATTGCCGCGAGCTCATTACCGTCGGTCAGCTCATCCGCGCCAACATCGTCGCCGTCCCTGCTCGGTTCACCTCCAACCGCATCGACCGCATCGTCTTCGGTACCTTCGTCTGCTGGGCCGCCGGTGCCCACTACGCTGCCACACACCGAACCCGCAACCCTGACCGCGTTTTACACGCAGCACCTCGCGTGGAAGCCGTGCGGCGGCTTGTACTGCGCGTCGTTGACCGTTCCGATCGATTACGCGCACCCGTCCGCGGGGACCATCCAGTTGGCCGTCTCGCGTGAGCTAACCACGCACAAACCCAACCTCGGCGAGGTCGTGGTGAATCCGGGTGGGCCAGGCGCGTCAGGTATTCAATTCCTTCAGTCCGCTGCTGGCTTTGTGCGGACTCAGCTTGGCAACGAGTTTGATGTTGTGTCATTCGATCCGCGCGGCGTTGGCGCGAGCGCGCCGATACGTTGCCTGAGTTCGGCGCAGCTCGATCAGTGGGTCGCGTTCGAAGCGGATCCACAGTCGCCGTCGTCGGTTGCCGAACAAGACCAGCTGGCAAAGGAATTCGCCGCTGGCTGCAAAGCGAAATCGGGCGCGTTGCTCGGGCACGTGAGCACCGTCGACACGGCACGCGACCTCGACGTGCTGCGTGCTGCTCTTGGCCAAGCGAAGCTCACGTACATGGGCTTCTCGTATGGCACGTTTCTCGGCGCGATCTACGCGCAACTGTTTCCGCAGAACGTTCGAGCACTTGTTCTGGACGGCGCGATCGATCCGGCGGCGTCGGCGGTGGAGCTCGATGACGTACAGGCTCAAGGCTTCGAGGTCGCGCTGAAGTCGTGGATCGCGAGCTGCGCGACGTCATCGAAGTGTCCGGTCGGAACATCTGCGACCACCGCAGAACAACATCTGGATGCCTGGCTGGCCACATTGCGATCGGCACCCATTGCCGCATCAGGCGGCCGCACGCTGACGCTGTCGCTCGCCGTCCAGGGCATCGCTGCAGCGCTCTACACCACGCAGGACTGGCAGCCGCTGACGGCTGCCCTCACCGCTGCGATGAAAGGCAACCCGGACGGCCTGCTGACGTTGTCGGATCAGATCGACGGGCGGCAATCCAACGGCAGTTACGACAACCTGATCGAGTCGAACATGGCCATCAACTGTGTCGACCGTCCCAGCCTCGGGCCAATCTCGGCCTACGCGGCGGCGGCGATCGCAGGTGCAAAGAACGACGGCCCGACCTTCGGCGAGTTCATCGGCTGGGGCAATGTCGCGTGCGCCGACTGGCCCGTTGCTGCCGAGCTCGCTCCCGGGCCGATAGCTCTCGCGGGGTCGCCGCCGATCATGGTCGTCGGGACGTTGCGAGACCCCGCCACGCCGTACCGGTGGGCGCAGGCCCTGGCGAAGGAAGCGAAGGGCCCGTTGCTTACGTATGACGGCGACGGCCACACGGCGTTCCTGCAATCAAACTGCGTGGACGCCGTGGTCAAGACGTTCCTGGTATCGCTCACGAACCCGGCACCGGGGACAACGTGCAAGGGCGGCCAGTAAATTCGGCGTGCCTTAGGTGCCCGGGGCTGACCCGTTAGACTTTGCGGGTTGCCCACGGTCCGGTTCTGCTGACCGAGGGCGGCTCGCCGCCTTAGCTCAGTTGGCAGAGCAACGCACTCGTAATGCGTAGGTC
>DATCFU010000116.1:0-17358 GCA_036509315.1 Acidothermaceae bacterium | reverse complement strand
GTGCGCAGGCCGATCAGGGCGCCGCCGTCGGCACGCGGCTCGACGAACTCGCATGGGTAGTACTCGGCCACCCACCGACCGGCCGGGCCGACATCAAGCACGACCTGCACGTCGTCTGGTCCTGGTTGAAACAACCCGGCTTCGAGGTCGCGCGGTAGCGCCTCGGCAGGTGGGTCGGCCGCGACGTCGAGCACGGTCGCCGCGGTAATGCGATCGAGCCGGAAGAGCCGGACGGCGTCGGCCAACCGGCACCAGCCCTCGAGGTAGCTGCGGCCTTCGACCACGCTGACTCGCATCGGATCGACGTCGCGCTCGGTTGTCTCGTCGCGAGCGGGCACGTAGTAGCTCAGATGTAGTCGACGTTTCTCCGCGAGCCCGCGGTGCACCACCGCCAGGATCTCGGCGCTGCCACCAACCGGCTCGACCTCGACGGCGATTGCCGCACTTGTCGTGGCGGCCTCCCCCGCGGCGTCCTCGAGTTTGGCGAGCGCCGAATCGACCGCGTCGCGGTCGCGCAGACCGGGCAGGTCGGCAAGCATCCTTAGGCCTACGATCAGTGGCAGCGCCTCGTCGCGCGACAGCCGCAGTGGGCGGCTCATCGGGTCGGCGTTGCTGACGGTGATCCGACCGGATGCGGTGATGTCGACCTCGATGAGATCGCCGGGGAAATAACCGGGCAGCCCGCACATGTACACAAGCTCGAGGTCGCGTGCGAGCTGCTCTTCAGTGACGCCGAACGTGCGCGCGACATCGGCCATCTTGGCCCCCGGACGGGTCAGCAAGTACGGGACCAGCGACAGCAGGCGTGGCAGTTGCTCCGTCGATCCGGTCATCGGCCCCTCCCCTATAACTGCAGCACGTCGTGTAGCCGGGCGAGGACAGCGGCGCGTGCCTCCGCGGGTTCGACGACGACCACATCAGCGCCGTATCCGACCGCCTCGTCGGCGAGCCGCTCGACGTCCGGTACTAACAGCTCGACGAGATCCCAGCCGTCATCGAGCGTACGCACGGACGACGCGCGGCGCCGGAGCCCGAACGCGGCGCCGCTGCGCACACGCAGGGTCGCGGTGATCCGGTCAGTGGTGATGTTCGTGTCGACGACGATCGACCGGATGTCAGTTCCCTCAGGAACCACGACGCTGCCGACCTTCCCGACCGGTTCGACTGCCCCGACAATCCGACTGAGCCGAAAGACACGGGTGTCGGCGCGGTCGGTGTCATAGGCCGCGAGGTACCAACGACCATGCCACGACACCAGCCCCCAGGGTTCGACATGACGGGTTGCACCCGGCGTCCGGTAGTCGAATTTGACCGGACGCCGATCGGTGGCGGCGCGGCGCAGTGGCTCGAATGCCGGCTCGCTGGTCGCAACCCGCGTCTCGATCGCCACCGGCACGGCATCGTCGATGTCGACGCCAGCCGCGCGCAGTTTCAAGACCGCCTCGAAGGCCTGGCCGCCCAGACTGGCGTGTTGCCAGGTGCGGGCTGCGACGCCGAGCACAGCCAGCTCAGCCGGCTCGAACGCGATGTCCGGGAGGCTGTAATCGTCGCGGCGGATCCGGTAGCCCGGTTCGTCGTCGAAGGGGCTGTCGCTGCCGGTTTCGAGTGGGATTCCGAGGTCGCGCAGGTCTTCCTTGTCGCGCTCGAACTTGCGCTTGAACGCCTCGTCACCAAGGTCTTCGTAGCCCGCAACGGTGCGCCGAATCTGGTCGGCGGATAGGTAACGCCGGGTCGCGAGGAGGCAGATCACGAGGTTGAGCAGGCGCTCGGTCTTGCGGGCAGACATGGGCGCGACGTTAACGCATCGCGCGCCGCCACACCCGATCCGGCGCGCGCGCCTCCCTCGGATCGAGGCTCACCTATCGACGACGACCGCTACTTCACGTCGACGAGATCGACCACAAAGATCAAGGTCTCCCCCGGTGCAATCGCCCCGCCCGCGCCACGGTCGCCATACGCCAGGTGTGCCGGGATCACCAGCCGGCGCCGGCCGCCGACCCGCATGCCGACAATCCCCTGGTCCCAGCCCTTGATTACGCGACCGCCTCCGAGCGGAAAGGCCAGCGGGTCGCCTCGGTTCCACGAGCTGTCGAACTCTTCACCCGTCGTGAAGGCGACGCCGACGTAATGCGCAGTGACGGTGTGGCCAGCCGCGGCTTCGGCACCGTCGCCGACGATCTCGTCGACGATCACCAGGTCGGCAGGCGGGTCGCCCTCCGGAAAGTCGATCTCTGGCTTCTCGCGCTGGGTCACGGGGATCCTTTCGTCAAGCAAGCGACGCTGCGTCAAACAGGCAACGCTGCGTCAAGCGGGCAACGCGGCGCTCACGTACCGAAACGCCGTGATCAGGAGGGGAAAGCGCCGAGGATATCGACCACGAAGACCAGGGTGTCGGTGCCGCTGATGCCAGCGGCCGATTGTCCTGCTGAACCGTATCCGTCTGCTGGCGGGACGACGAGCAGCACCCGGCTGCCGACCTTGACGCCGACCAGCGCTTTGTCCCATCCGGGGATGACTTGGCCGACCCCGATGCTGAAGCCGGTGGGCTGGTTGCGCGACCACGACGAATCGAACTCTTTGCCAGTCGCCCAGATCTCGCCGATGTACTGTACGACGAGTTCGTCGCCGCTCGCGGTCACCGCACCGCTGCCCTGGATCAAGGTCGTCGCCGAGAGCGCGGTCGGTGCGGCGGTCTTGGGGATCGTGATCACCGGCTTAGTGGTCAACCCGCCCGACACCGTCGGCAGCGTTCCGCCGCCGGACGCAACCGCCGTACCGGTAGGCCCGGCGTTGCCCGTGAAAGCCGCCTTCACGTCGAAGACGAGGACTGCGGTGTCGGTCTTGGTGACGCCCGTGGGCAGATTGGAGGCGACGTTGCCAAACCCGGCGTCCGGCGGCAGCACGACGAGCACGCGACTGCCTACCGGTACTCCAACGAGGGCCCGGTCGAGGCCGGTGAGCTGGATGGCGCCCGTACCGACGGGCAAAGTGTCCGGAGGCTCGGCGTCCCCGAATGTGTCCTGGAAAGTTGCGGGGCTGCGCCAGGTCCGGCCGAAGTCGTCGACGACGGCGAGGTCGCCGACCTTCAGCACCGCGCCAGTGCCTCTTGTCACGACGCTGACCTCGGTGACCGTGGGCGGCTTCGCCGTGAGCAGCTTGATCGTCGGCGCGGCCCCGAACGCGCCTGACACGCTGGCATTGGCGGTCGCATTCGATGCGATCGGAATCGGGCCGGACGGCGATGCGCCGCTGCTTTTCGACTTCGAGCCACAACCAGCGACCAGAACGGCGCCGGCCGCGAGCGCGGCGACGGTGACCGTCACCGGTCGACGGGAAATCAAGCGAATCAAGGTGGAGCTCCAAGGGCAGTCGCGGGAGTAACTCATGCAAGCTAGCGAGCGGATCTGAGAGCGCGCTGAACGCCCCCACCCGTCACATGCTCGCGATCAACTTCTCCACCCGGTCGTCAACAGAGCGGAACGGATCTTTGCATAGGACGGTTCGCTGGGCCTGATCGTTCAACTTCAGGTGCACCCAGTCGACCGTGAAGTCGCGGCGCTTCTCCTGCGCGCGCTTGATGAACTCCCCGCGCAACCGAGCCCTTGTCGTCTGCGGTGGCACCGACTTCGCTTCGAAGATGTCGAGATCGCGCGCGACCCGGTCGACACTCCCCCGCCGTTCAAGCAGGTAGTACAAGCCTCGGTTGCGATTGATGTCGTGATAGGCGAGGTCGATCTGCGCGATCCGCGGAGACGACAGCGGGAGGTTGTGCTTCGCGCGGTACCGCTCGATCAACTGGTACTTGATGACCCAGTCGATCTCGCGCTCGACGATGGACAGATCGCCAGTAGAGACCGCCGTGATCGTGCGCTCCCACAAGTCGAGCACCCGCGCGGCGATCGGATCCGCGCCACGGCGCGCGACGAAGTCTCGAGCCTTGCCGAGATATTCTTCCTGTATCTCCAGGGCACTCGCTTCACGGCCGTTGGCGAGCCGGACCTTGCGGCGCCCGGTCGCATCGTGACTGACCTCGCGGATCGCTCGGATCGGGTTCTCCAGCGTGAGGTCGCGAAGCACGATGCCCGCCTCGATCATGCGTAGCACGAGATCGGTCGATCCGGTCTTCAGCAATGTTGTGGTCTCTGACATGTTCGAGTCGCCGACGATCACATGCAGCCGACGGAAGCGCTCGGCGTCCGCATGAGGCTCGTCACGTGTGTTGATGATCGGCCGGCTGCGCGTTGTGGCGCTCGAGACGCCTTCCCAGATGTGCTCGGCGCGTTGGCTGACGCAGTAGACCGCGCCGCGCGGCGTGGCCAGGATTTTGCCTGCGCCGCAGATGATCTGGCGGGTAACGAGGAACGGGATCAGCACGTCAGCGAGCCGGCCGAATTCGCCCTGGCGACCGACCAGGTAGTTCTCGTGACATCCGTAGGAGTTGCCGGCTGAGTCGGTGTTGTTCTTAAAGAGGTAGATGTCGCCAGCGATGCCCTCTTCGCGCAGGCGGCGTTCGGCATCGACGAGCAGGCCTTCGAGGGTGCGCTCGCCGGCTTTGTCGTGGATCACCAGGTCGACGACGTTGTCGCACTCGGGGGTCGCGTATTCGGGGTGGCTGCCGACGTCGAGGTAAAGCCGCGCACCGTTGCGGAGGAAGACGTTGCTGGAGCGACCCCACGACACGACCCGCCGAAACAGGTACCGGGCGACTTCATCGGGAGACAACCGGCGCTGCCCGTGGAAGGTGCAAGTAACGCCGTACTCGTTCTCTAGGCCGAAAATCCGCCGGTCCATGCCCGGCAGCCTAGGTGACGTTTCGCCACTTACCAGCGGGAGGCGCGCGCCATGGGTCCGATTGCAAGACCGGGGATCTGCCAGCCACGGGCAACAAGTGCCTCTTCGTAGGCCTGTGCAGCGACCCGCTTCTCGTTCACCAGCCGGTCGACGACCTCAGGAGGTGACGCGTTCTCCCGTGCCAGGTCCAGCCGTGCCACGGCAGCGAGGTACGCCCGCATCAAGCCGTGTAGCCGTGCATCGTTCGTCCAGGACGCCATGTCACCCTCCTTCGCAGACCCGGGTGGCTTCCACGGACATCCCGCAGCTCCACCAGTCACCGTGTTGGTTGTCACCGGTCACGTTGTCTTGTCACCAGTCACAGAGAGTGATCGGCCAATCGGACCAGTGAACTTGAGCCCAATCGGCGGAAACATTCGCCGCGGCTGGCTCAGTGCAATTACGCGCGCGGCTCAGTGCCAATACGCGGGTGGCTTAGTACGGTTGCTCCGGTCGCGCAGGGTAACCGCGCAGCTGGCCCAGCCGGGGCCCCGTGGCCTGCTCAGGACTCGACGTCAGGGTCCACATCGGCGTCGGGCAGCTCGGCTTCGTGGGCGGAACTGGCCGCCAGAAGCGCCTCGAGTTCGGGGCCGACGAACCGGCGAAATGCCCGCCGCGCACGTGACCTGACCAGCGCGGCGACCTCGAGTTGCCCGGCTGTCAACGTCCGCATCTCACCATCGGGCGCCTGCGTCAACACATCGACGGCCAGCCGCAAGGCCGCGATAAGCGAAGAATCGGCGACGAAGCGCTCCTTCAGCAGACCGCTGATGTGCTCGGCCTGACCGCCCATGGCCACGAAGGCATGCTCTTCTGTTACGGAGCCGTCGTAGGTCAGCCGGTAAATCGTGTCGTCGTCCTCTGACTCGCCGACTTCGGCCACGACGATCTCGATCTCGTAGGGCTTCTCCCCGGCGCCGCTGAAGATCGCACCCAGGGTTTGGGCATAGGCGTTGGCGATTGTTCGGGCGGTGACGTCACTGCGGTCGTAGGTGTAGCCGGTCAGGTCGGCAAGCCGGACGCCGGCCACGCGCAGATTCTCGAACTCGTTGTAGCGCCCGACTGCAGCGAAGGCGATTCGGTCGTAGACCTCGCTGATCTTGTGCAGAGCTTTCGAGGGGTTCTCGGCAACGAACAAGATTCCGTCGGCGTACTGGAGCACCACATTGCTGCGACCGCGCGCGATGCCTTTACGGGCGTAGTCGGCCCGGTCCTTCATCAGTTGCTCGGGCGAGACGTAGAACGGCGCGCTCATGTGCTGCTCCTGGTCTGTCTCTGTCTTTGAGGGGTCACGAGTCGGTCAGAGTCGGTCAGAGTCGATCAGCTGAGGGGCGCGGCTGGGCCGCCGGGCCGGATCATGCGGGCGTCGACCACGCGGCCGACCATGTCGTGCAAAACGTCATCGGCGACTCGCTGGAAGCCCTCGATCGAGCACGAGACAACCACCGGGTAGATCTGGCGGGTGAGGTCAGGACCACCGGTCGCCGAGTCGTCGTCGGCTGCGTCGTACAGCGCCTCGACACATGCGCGGACGGCGTCTTGCTGACTGAAGTCTTCGCGGAAGAACTTCTTCAGGGCTCCGCGTGCGAACATCGAGCCAGAGCCGACGGCGTGGAACGAATGCTCCTCGTAGCGGCCGCCGGTGACGTCGAACGAGAATATGCGGCCCGCCTTTTGCGGGTCACTGACGAGCAGGTCGTAACCGGCAAACATCGGCACGACGGCGAGGCCCTGCATCGCCATCGGCAGGTTGCCACGGATCATCATCGAGAGCCGATTTGCCTTGCCCTCAAGGGAAAGCGTCGCGCCCTGGAGTTTCTCGTAGTGCTCGAGTTCGACCTGAAACAGCCGCACGAGTTCGATGGCGAGACCCGCCGTGCCAGCGATGCCCACGCATGAATGCTCGTCAGCCTGGAACACCTTTTCGATGTCGCGCTGCGCGATGACGTTGCCCATCGTGGCGCGGCGGTCGCCCGCCATCACGACGCCACCCGTGTAGGTGACGGCGACGATCGTTGTACCGTGCGGTGCGTCGACCATGCCTGAGCCGAGGGTGCGCTTGCCGGGCATCATGTCGGGCGCGTGCATACCGAGGAAGTCGGCGAAAGAGCCGACCCCCGTCTGGTGAAACGCGGTCGGCAGTCGACCTGAACCGTCGGTCGTCACTGGCCACCCTTTTGGATGTAAGACCGAACGAACTCCTCGGCGTTCTCCTCGAGCACCTCGTCGATCTCGTCGAGGATCGAGTCGACGTCCTCGTTGAGCTTGTCCTGTCGGTCCTTGAGGTCGCTGCTCGCGGTCTCTTCGGTGTCCACCTCGTCGGCCTCAGTCGAGCGGCGGTTGGACCGCTGCTGACCTCCGGTGTCCTTCTCGGCCATCTGCCCCTCCGGGTTTCTCAGCTACCGGACGCATGACGCATACCGGCGGCGCTGTGCCGACATTACCTGCGCGCGGGCCTTCGAGGCGGACGACCCGTCGCGCGACAGGCGACGGCGCGGCGTACCCGGCGCAAATGTCTCAGTGGGAATCGGTGAGGGCGGCGACCAGGTCGGTGGCTGTCGCGCATCGGTCGATCAGATCGCCGACATGCGCCTTCGTACCTCGCAAGGGCTCGAGTGTCGGAATGCGCTGAAGCGAATCCCGACCGGGTAGATCGAAGATCACCGAATCCCACGACGCGGCGGCGACCTCGGTGCCGAACTTGGCAAGACAGCGGCCCCGGAAGTACGCACGGGTGTCCTCCGGCGGTTCCGTCATCGCCCGCTCGATGCCGCCTTCGGTGTGCAGAGTCTGCATGCTCCCCCGCGCCACGAGCCGGTTGTAAAGGCCGCGATCGGCCCGCACGTCGTGGTACTGCAGGTCGACGAGCTGCAGCTTGTGGGCTTCCCAGTTGAGGTTCTCGCGATCGCGGTACCCCTCGAGAAGCGACAGCTTGGCGACCCAGTCAAGCTCGGTCGACAACTGCATCGGGTCGTCGGACAGCCGTGATAGGACCGACTCCCACCGGTCGAGGACGTCGCGAGTGACGTCGTCGGCGTCGGCGCCAGACCTATCTTCGACGTACTTGCGGGCCTGTTCCAGATATTCCATCTGCACCTGGATACCGGTCATCTTGCGGCCGTCGCGCAACGTGACCCGGTGCCTCAGTGTCGAGTCATGCGAGACCGCCCGCAGGGCAGCCACCGGGCCTTCGATCGAGAACTCGTCGGTCAGGAAGCCGTCCTCGATCATGGCGAGCACAAGCGCGGTCGATCCCATCTTCAGATAGGTCGCGATCTCGCTCATGTTGGCGTCGCCAATGATGACGTGCAGCCGGCGGTACTTCTCCGGGTCGGAGTGTGGCTCGTCGCGGGTGTTGATGATCGGCCGCTTCAGCGTCGTTTCGAGACCGACCTCGACCTCGAAGAAGTCGGCGCGCTGGCTGATCTGGAACCCCTGGCCACGACCGTCGGCGCCAATGCCAACCCGGCCCGCACCGCAAAAGACCTGCCGAGTCACGAAGAACGGCGTCATGTGCCGCACGATTTCGGTAAACGGGGTGCTGCGCTTCGTGAGGTAGTTCTCATGGCAGCCGTAACTGGCGCCTTTGTTGTCAGTGTTGTTCTTGTAGAGCTGGATCGGCCAGCTGCCCGGGACGGTGGCCGCCCGCCGAGCCGCTTCCGCCATGACCCGCTCGCCGGCCTTGTCCCACAAGACGGCGTCGAGCGGATTCGTGATCTCCGGTGAGGAATACTCCGGGTGCGCGTGGTCGACATACAGGCGCGCGCCGTTGGTGAGGATCACGTTCGCGAGTCCGAGATCCTCGTCGGTCAGCTGCGAGGGGTCGGCGACCTCACGATTCAGATCGAAGCCCCGGGCGTCGCGAAGCGGGTTCTCCTCCTCGAAGTCCCACTTGGGGCGCCGACCGCTCGAACTGCGGTCGCGCGCCGCGGCCGCCACCTCACGAGGAAGGAACCCAGGCACGTAGGCATTGACGATCTGCGAGGAAGCCGCCATCGCGTTGGCGGTTGGGTGCCCGGGCACAGAAATACCAAACTCGGTCTCAATCCCCATTACGCGGCACACGCTCACCCGACTAGTCTACGTGTCGGGGCCAGCTCCTGAGGGAGGATGCGGGCCCGCCAACAATGCGCGAAGGTGCCCGGACCCAGCATTTTCGGTCCGAACCGACGCGCTCGGTCGCGGTCACCCCAGGTGGCAGGCGGCCGGGGGTGAGTTCGACACGGTTTGGGGATCCAAGGGGGCATGGGCATGGCTAGTTCGCGCCGCAAGGAAGCTCTTATCGGCGGGGGTGTTTCCCTCTTCTTCGTGCTTCTGGCGATCGTTCTTGTCCTCCGTCAGTCAAGCGACACGACGTCGGCGCTTGCCGCGAACACGCGGCCCGGCTCGGTCGCACCTCAGGTTCTCGGCACCGTGTTCATCACTCCGTCGCCGTCACCCGACCCGGCGGAATCCTCCGCGCTCGCGCCGGAGCCCGTGCAACCGGTATTGATCACATCGACCGTCACAGCGCTGAGCACCGTCTTCGTCAGCGGCAAGCCCGTGGTGCAGACCGCCTTCCGGACGACGACCGCGACCGAAAAGGTGACGCTGCCGCCGAAGGCCGGCCCCACCGTGTTCAAGACATTCCTGGAGACTGCTACTCATACCGCGGCCGGAGTTGTGAAGCTCATCACGCAGACCGCGACGGCGACTGTCGCACTCCCCCCGGTGACGAACACCGTGACCGCAACGCAAACGCAAACGCAAACTCAAACCCAAACGCAGACGGCGACTGTCACCGCAACGAAGACGGTGACTGCACCGCCAGTTACTCAGACAGTCACGGCAACGCCGCCGACGGTAACTATCACCGACACGCCACCGACCGTTTTTGTCACCTGCACTGCCGGCCCGAGCGGCCTCGTCTGTTCGTAGCGGTCGGTTCTGCGCGACGTCCTACAGGTACTGGCCGGTGTTCGCGATCGTGTCGATCGACCGGCCGGCCTCCGTGCCCTGCTTCCCGGAGATCAACGTGCGGATGTAAACGATCCGCTCGCCCTTCTTGCCGGAGATCCGCGCCCAATCGTCGGGGTTCGTCGTGTTCGGGAGATCCTCGTTCTCCTTGAACTCATCGACGCAAGCCGACATCAGGTGCTGCATGCGCAGACCCTTGTTGCCGCTCTCGATGAAATCCTTAATCGCCATCTTCTTCGCGCGGTCGACGATGTTTTGGATCATCGCGCCCGAGTTGAAGTCCTTGAAGTACAGGATCTCCTTGTCGCCGTTGGCGTAGGTGACCTCGAGGAACCGGTTCTCTTCGGTCTCGTCGTACATCCGCTCGACGGTGCGCTGGATCATGGCCTGCACCGTCGCCTCGCGCGATCCGCCATTCTCTGCAAGATCTTCCGCATGCAGCGGCAGATTCGCCTTGATGTACTTGCTGAAAATGTCGCGCGCGGCCTCGGCGTCCGGCCTTTCGATCTTGATCTTTACGTCGAGCCGACCAGGCCGAAGGATCGCGGGGTCGATCATGTCTTCGCGGTTTGAGGCGCCGATGACAATGACGTTCTCGAGCCCTTCGACGCCGTCGATCTCGCTCAGCAACTGGGGCACGATCGTCAGTTCGACGTCGGAGCTCACGCCGGAGCCGCGGGTGCGGAAGATTGAGTCCATCTCGTCGAAAAAGACAATGACGGGGTTGCCGTCGCTGGCCTTCTCACGCGCACGCTGGAACACGAGGCGAATCTTGCGTTCGGTCTCGCCGACGTACTTGTTCAGCAGCTCAGGGCCCTTGATGTTGAGGAAGAAACTCTTGCCCTCGGGCTTGCCGGTGACCTCAGCGACCTTCTTGGCGAGAGAGTTCGCCACGGCCTTCGCGATCAAGGTCTTCCCGCAGCCGGGCGGCCCGTAAAGGAGCACACCCTTCGGGGGCCGCAGTTCGTGCTCACGGAAGAGATCGGCGTGCAGGTAAGGAAGTTCGATCGCGTCGCGGATCATCTCGATTTGCGCGGACAAGCCGCCGATCGCCGAGTAGTCGATGTCGGGGACTTCCTCGAGGACGAGCTCTTCGACCTCGGCCTTGGGAATCCGCTCGTACACATAACCCGACCGCGTCTCGAGCAGCAGGGAGTCACCGACCCGCAAAGGCGTGTCGAGCAGCGAGTCGGCCAGCATGACCACCCGCTCCTCGTCGCTGTGACCTATGACGAGTGCGCGTTCGCCGTCCTCGAGGACTTCCTTGAACATCACGACTTCGCCTTGACGTTCAAACGCCAGGGCGCGGACGACGTTTAGTGCCTCGTTGAGCATGACTTCCTGGCCCTTGCGCAGCTCCTCACCTTCGACGGCGGGGCTCACAGTGACGCGCAGCTTGCGGCCACCGGTGAAGACATCGACGGTGCCGTCGTCGTGACGAGCGAGAAACACGCCGTAGCCCGACGGTGGTTGAGCAAGCCGGTCGACCTCTTCGCGCAGCGCGATGATCTGCTCGCGGGCTTCCTTCAACGTGGTGACGAGGCGCTCGTTTTGCCCGGTGACGCCAGCCAGACTTGCCTGCGCGTCGGCCAGCCGCTCCTCGAGCAAGTGGACGCTTCTCGGCGATTCGGTCAGCTTGCGACGCAACATGGAGATCTCCTCTTCGAGGAGTCCGAGCTGCGCTTGCAGCTGCCGGGCATCGGCGCGATCGTCGGCGCGCGAGCCACCGGTCTGGCCATCGTGAGAGTCTTCACGACCAGCCACGAGCCTCACCTCCCTGCAGGACTGCTCTTCGACCCTACCGTTGTCGCCGTTCACTCATCTTGCGTGAACCCCGGCAAAACGGTCGAACTTTTCCACCTGCTTGAACGCACTTGTTATCGTCGGGAGTGGCCAGGACCTGATAGCTGAGGCCATCGAATGAAGGGTGCCTCTCACGTGACCGCACAGCCGACTACTAGTGGGCCGTCCGTCGGACACCGGGTCTGGATAGATCAGGATCTGTGTACGGGTGACGGCATCTGCGTCCAGGAGGCCCGCAACGTCTTCGAGCTGGACGTCGATGGGCTGGCCTACGTGAAGAATGCGGACGATGAGTTGCTGACCGCGCCGGGCGCCCAATCCGACGTCCCGGCCGACACGTTTGCCGCGGTAGTCGAATCCGCCCGCAAGTGCCCGGGCGCCTGTATCCACGTAGTTCGGGCCGGTGACGGGGTCGAGGTCGCCGGGCCTGACGCCTAGAGCGCTAGACGGGCTCATCCGCGATGTGCTCGGACGCGATCACTTCGTCGAGCGCGGTTGAGGTCGAGGTTGGACGGCGGCGGCGCACCGGTGCGACAACGCCGTCGGCGAGCCGCCGGGCGCTGACCAAGAAGCCGGTGTGGCCGATCATCCGATGGTCCGGGCGCACGGCCAAGCCCTCCACATGCCAGGTGCGCAGCATGGTCTCCCATGCCGCTGGCTCGGCGAAACGACCGTCGGTGCGCAGGGCCTCGACGACGCGCGAGAGTTGCGTGGTGGTGGCGACGTAGCAGCAGATCAGGCCGCCCGGCAGCAGAACCGTCGCGGTGGCATCAAGGCACTCCCAGGGCGCGAGCATGTCGAGAACAACGCGGTCGACGGGCTGATCGAGTGGCTGATCGCGCAACGACTCGACCAGATCCCCGACGGTGAGACGCCACGCTGGATGCTCGGAGCCGAAGAACCGCAGGACGTTTTTTGCAGCGACCGCAGCGAAATCGTCGCGCCGCTCGTAAGAGTGGACTTCGCCGGTTTCGCCGACCGCACGCAGCAGCGAGCAACTGAGCGCCCCTGAACCCGCGCCGGCTTCGATGACCCGAGCGCCTGGAAATACATCGGCGTAGCCGATGATCATGGCCGCATCCTTGGGGTACACGACGGTCGCCCCGCGCGGCATCGACAGCACGAAGTCGGACAGCAGCGGTCGGAACGCGAGGTACGCGGTGCCGCCGGTCGAGGTCACCACGACTCCCTCGGGCTGGCCGATCAGGTCGTCGTGCTCGAGCGCACCTTGGTGGGTGTGGAACTGCTTGCCGGCGACGAGCAGGACCGTGTGCTTGCGCCCCTTCGGGTCGGTGATCTGCACCTGGTCGCCCACCTCGAACGGCCCTCGCTTGATCATGCTCTGGACCGGCTTCGCGTCGTCGGTCATCCAGGGCTGCCGGAGAGTGCTCTGGCGACGTCGGCGGCGGCGAGTACGCCGTAGATGGCTCCCCCAGGCTCGACGACCACGTACTCGGATGCGGCCGCCAGCTGGAGCCGGGCGAGCAGCTCCTCCCCCGACCACGACGAGTTGATCAGTTCCCCGGTCGAGACGTGGCGGGCTACCGATCCAGTGCTTACCCACGGACGGCGAGGGGCTGGCATCGCAGTGACAGCAGCCTCCCGGACGACGCCGGTAGGACGCCCCTCGCCGTCGACGATGACGATCCCTTGGGCGTGGGCCTCCTGCGCACGGCGGACCGCCTCGGCCAGCGGCAAGTCAGCTAGGACCGAGATCGAGCTCCGGCTCAGAGCTCGAGCCGAGATACCGGGCAGCCGGTCGCGCAGGGCTTGCTGACGCAGCACCTGCGTCGAGCTGACCCACAGCATCGCGGCGATCAGCATCGCCCACAGCGCGCTGAACTGGGCATCGGATCGCCGGGTGCTCACGAGGTAGAGGCCGAGTACGCCAGTACAGACCGCGATTACCCGACCTGCCCAGGCGGCGCCCACGGTTCCGGTTCGCGGGTTGTTGGTGATCCGCCACAACGCGGCCCGAAGCAGCTGGCCTCCGTCGAGAGGCAGCCCGGGCAACAGGTTGTAGACGCCCACCAGCAGGTTCGACCAGGCAAGCCCCGCGGCAAGCACCAACGCGATGCTCCCGTCTGGCAGCCGGGTGTAGGCCAAGAAGGCGCACGCCCCGATCACGAGGTTGGTTGCCGGTCCGGCGACGGCGACCGCCGCCGAGCGCGCCGGAGATTCCGGTTCACGGGCAAGAGTCGAATGGCCAGCCAGGAAGCTCAACGAAATGCGCTCGATAGGGATCCGAAACCGGCGAGCGACGACGCAGTGCGCGACTTCGTGAGCCAGCACGGACACGCCGAGGAACACGCCGAACGCCGCCGCGACGACGAATCTGGCAGCGCCTATCCCAGGGACTGCGCTGCCGACGACGGGGGCGAACTGCACGGTGATGAAGGCGACGAAGAGCAGCCAGCTGGCGGAGATGTAGATCGGGACGCCGAATGGCCGACCGATCAACAGCCCCCCGTAGGAGATGCCGCGAGACGCCGCGCGAGGTCGACCGTTCTGCGTGTGCTCGGAGGGTTCTTGGGGGGCGACCACCTACCGATGCTACGGGCCGGTGGGACATCCACCCCGCCGTCCACACGCGCTCGGAAGAAACACAGGTAGGCGAGCCGAACCCGAACTGTCGCCAGGCACGCCTACGCTGCCGGTATGACAGCAGTGGAGCACGCCGCAATCGTCGTCGCGCCCGACGGCGCGGAGACGCCGGCGGGGCAAGCTCAGCCTCGACCCTGGGCGCTTTCGCCGTCCCGGGCGGGCGATTTCATGACGTGCCCGTTGCTCTACCGGTTTCGGGTCATCGACCGCTTGCCCGAACCATCCAGCCCCGTAACAACTAGAGGCACGTTGGTGCACGGAGTCCTCGAGCGACTGTTCGACAGTCCCGCTCCGGAACGCACGATCGAGCGCGCCGCCAGCCTGCTCGAGCCCGAGTGGCAACGGCTGCTCGAAGAACGCCCAGAGTTGATCGACCTGTTCGCGAGTGTCGAAGCTCCGGCCGAGGCATCCACCGACGAAGCCTGCTCGAGCGATGCCGCGGCGGGTACCGATGACGCCGTGAGCGCGTGGCTCGCTAGTGCACGCGTCTTGCTCGAGACATATTTCGCGCTCGAAGATCCGACCCGGATCGAACCCGCACAGCGTGAGTTGCTGGTCGAAGCCGAACTCGCCGACGGCGTGCGGTTGCGCGGTTTTGTCGATCGTGTTGATGTTGCTCCGACCGGAGCCACTCGCATCGTCGACTACAAGACCGGCAACTCACCGTCCGAGCTGTTCGAGGGCAAGGCCCTCTTTCAGCTGAAGTTCTACGCGCTGGTCATGTGGCGGGTTAGCGGCACTATCCCGGCGCTGCTGCAGCTGATGTACCTCGGCGACAAGCAGATCCTGCGTTACGCCCCTGACGAGGCTGACCTGCTCGCTACCGAGCGCAAAGTCAGAGCGTTGTGGTCCGCGATCGAACGCGCGTTGGAGAAGCGGGAGTTTCCGCCGCACACCAGCCGACTCTGCGATTGGTGCGCGCACAAGGCCCTGTGCCCTGAGTTCGGCGGCGTCACTCCCGCGTATCCAGAGCCCGTTGGCGCATCCGTCGTCCCGCTCGATCAACCGACCGAGGCCGACGACATCGCGCCCTAGCCAGGGGCCACGACTAATGCCGCCATGACGCTTGTCACACGGATCGGTGATCTTCGTCCGAAGCGCGACGCGCCGGGTCGCCGGTAGCGTGGCTGGTATGTCCCAACCAACGAGTGACGTCATCACTACGGCTGCTGCCGCGCGAGCACTGCACCTATCCAAGATCTATGGTCAGGGCGAAACGACGGTCGCCGCACTGCGCGACGTCACCATCGAGTTCGAGCGCGGCCACTTCAGCGCCATCATGGGGCCGTCCGGCTCGGGCAAGTCGACGCTTATGCATTGTCTGGCCGGCCTCGACAGCGTGACCTCGGGCAGCGCCATCATCGGTGACGTCGACCTCGGCACGTTGAGCGACAAGGCGTTGACGCTCTTGCGGCGCCAAGCCATCGGCTTCATCTTCCAGTCCTTCAACCTGATCCCGACGCTGACGGCAATCGAGAACATCACGCTGCCGATGGACATCGCCGGCCGCAAGCCCGACAAGCAGTGGCTCGACTCGGTGATTGACGCCGTTGGGCTTCGCGACCGCTTGCACCACAAGCCCTCAGAGCTCTCCGGTGGGCAACAGCAACGAGTCGCCTGCGCGCGAGCACTCGCATCGCGCCCGACGATCATCTTTGCCGATGAACCGACGGGGAACCTCGACTCGCACGCGAGCGCCGAGGTGCTGGGGCTGCTTCAGCGTTCGGTGCGAGAGATGGGTCAGACGATTGTCATGGTCACGCACGACCCGTGGGCGGCGTCATACGCAGACCGTGTGGTGTTCCTCGCCGACGGCGAGGTCATCGACGAGATGCGCAACCCGACGCAAGCCGCGGTGCTCGAGCGGATGAGTCGCCTCGAGGCAAGAGCACAGGAAGCCTGATGCTGCGAGCAACCCTGCGCAACGTCTTTGCCCACAAGGTCCGGCTGTTGCTCACAGGTCTTTCTGTTGTTCTCGGCGTCGGGTTTCTGGCCGGGACTCTCGTGTTCACCGATACCTTGAAAGCGACGTTCAACGACCTGATCGGGCGCACGAGTGTCAACCTCAGCGTCGTCGTCCGCGCGCAATCGGACTTCTCAAGCACCGATATCGGTGCGAGCAGCGAGCGTGCGCTCGTACCGAACTCTTTAGTCGCAAACGTCGCGGCAGTTCCCGGCGTCAAGCAAGCCATCGGCGAGGTGCAGGGCATCGACTTGCTCGTGACCGAAGCGGGCAAGGCCGTCCAACCGAAGTCGCCGGGGCCGCCGACACTTGCGGTGTCGTGGACACCGGCAAACTTTGGCAGCCTTGCGTTCGTGCAGGGCGTCGGGCCGACCGGGCCCGGCCAGGTCGCCATCGATAAGAGTGCGGCCGATTCCTACCATCTGCAGGTCGGCGACCACGTCACCGTGCAGACGCAAGGTGCCCCGATCCAGGCGACCATCGTCGGCATCGTCACTGTCGGCGGCAGTAGCAACCTTGCCGGTGCCGTGTTGAGTGTGTTCGATCCGGTAACGGCCGCACAGGTTGCCGGCAAACCCGGCTTCGCGAACCAGATCGACGTGCAGGCCGCGAGCGGCGTGTCGCAGGAGGCGCTAGCTGCGCGGATCACCCCAACGCTGCCGAAGGGCTTCGAGGCTGTTACCGCCAAGGCGGTAAACAAGGAACAGTCCGATTCGATCAGCAAGGCACTCGGCTTCTTCAACGTGTTCCTGCTGATCTTCGCCGGAGTGGCATTGTTCGTGGGGCTCTTCATCATCCTCAACACCTTCACGATGTTGGTGGCTCAACGCACTCGTGAGCTCGCCCTGCTCCGCGCTATCGGCGCTAGCCGGCGCCAGGTCATGAGCGCGGTCCTCGGGGAAGCTGGCGTCGTCGGCGTTGTCGCGTCGACCGTGGGTCTGGGACTTGGTCTGCTCGTCGCGTTGGGAGTCCGGAGTCTGCTCGATGCAGTTGGCGTGTCGATGCCCGCAGGTTCGCTGGTCATCAAGACGCACACGGTGATCGCGTCCTACATCGTCGGCGTGCTGGTCACATTGCTTGCTGCCTGGTTCCCGTCTTTCCGCGCTTCCCGCATCCCACCTATCGCTGCCATGCGCGACGGCGTCGCGCTGCCGGAGCGCTCGCTTCGGGTGCGTGCCGTGATCGGCGGTGTCTTGACTCTC
>DATCFU010000115.1:0-26750 GCA_036509315.1 Acidothermaceae bacterium | reverse complement strand
TCTTAGGTCGGCTGACCGATGCCCTACACAGTTCGGATTTTGGTACCGGGTTCGGCTCCGAGTTCGGGACAGCAACCGCCGACGTGATTCCGATTGGTCGCAGGGCGGGCACTCCCCTGTCGCAGTCAGACAAGTCGCAGCAGGCGCCTCGCGACGAGCAGCAACAACTGGCCGAGCACGCCCTCGTCGAGGCGGGGCGCGCTCTCGCAGCGGCAACAGCCGCGCTCGAAGAGGCGCAGTCGCGCGCGACCGATGCCGACCAAGCTGCAATTGCCGCGCACGAGCGGGTAGCGCAACTACGTCAGCAATTAGAGGGGGCGAGCAACGCGGCGTCGGACGCCGACCGCCATCGCCGCGACGAGGCTGCCGCGCTGGAGCAAGCCGAACGCGTCGTTCGAGGCGCCGAACGCCGAAACGCTGAAGCACAAGAACGGCGCGACCGCCTCGCGAGAGGCGACTAGGTCGCGGCGCATTAGACCGCTTGTTGAGCTTTGTGGTCTGACGGCCCAACCAGGGAATCGTGCACCGCTGCGTCGAAAAGTTGGAACCGGTTCTTGCCGCTACCCTTCGCCATGTACATGGCGAAGTCGGCGTTGCGCAACAGTTCCGCAGCGTCGGCGGTTTCGGCGAGGCGAACGGCGGCACCAATGCTCACCGACACAACCACGCTGGTGTTGTTGAGGCTGAAAGGCTCGTGCAAGCTGATGAGGATTCGCTCCGCAAGTCTGCTCGCTGCAGTACTCGCATCTATCGCCACCACAACAATGGCGAACTCATCTCCACCGAGCCTGGCTACCAAATCCTGCGGACGCACACACCCGTTCAGCCGACTTGCCAGTTGGACCAGCAGCGCGTCACCTCCGTGGTGGCCCATTGAATCGTTGACCTCTTTGAAGTCGTCAACGTCGATGAACAGCACGCCTTCTTGCAGGATCCTGCCATCCGCGCTGGGTCGAAACGACGTAGCGAGGGAATCGGTAAGTGAGGCGCGATTCAGCAGCCCGGTCAGCGAGTCGCGGGTGGCTCGCAATGTCAGGGCCATGTGACTTTCGCGCAATGCGCCAGCCATGCCGTTGAAGGCGCCAGCCAGTTCACCGAGTTCGTCGCTTCGCGCAACGGCGATGCGGTGGTCATATTCGCCGGCCTGGAGCTTCAGAACCCCTTGGTGCATCGTCGTGACCGGGCGCAACAGGTCCCGAACCATACGGCGCCGGAAGTACACCATCGCTGCCAGCGCAAGGCCGAAGAGGCAACCGAGCGCAATGATGAACGTCTTCTCGAGGCTGCCCGCATGGGTAAGTCCTCGATCCATCGCTTCGAGTGAAGGTCCGTCCAGACTGCCGAGCAACCCTCCGACAGCGTCAGACGACGCTCCGTACACCGGGTTGTCAACCGAGTGGTCCCCATGCAGGTTGCCGACCTCGGTGCTCCACAAGCCGTAGGTCGTCAGGCCGCTTTGCCACAACAGCGCCGCCTTGATAACAGTTGCCCGCGTCCCGTTGTTGGCGGGAAACAGGGATCGAGCGTGGTCAAACAGTGCCGAGATCTCTTGCTGCTGCTGAACGTACGCAAGGCGGTCGACGGGTTCGTTGCTGAGCAACTTGTGCCCAACTTCTTCATGCGCGACAACCTCACTGGTGAGCGTCGCGCTCGTCACCGACTCGACGTGCAACTGCCGTGCCGTCCCCCGGACTTGATCAACGAGCCCGCGCACACCAAGGATGGCGGCGATCGCAGACACCAGTAAGAGCACGAGCATGATCACGAACGCTCGCGACCACTCGCGGCGCAGGCTGCGCGGCCGGGTAACAGTCTTGGCTAGCGGGTCTGGGCTACCCATGGCAGTGCCTTCCAGGAGCCGTGACGACAACTGTCGTCTGCACCCGATCGGCTGCGGGCAACGGAATCTGACGCAAAGGCGCCCGAATCGCGGGTGACATCGGCCTCGCGCACGTGTAAGTATGTAATCATGACCTCCGACGAGACGCTGCCTACGTTGTTCGAGTGGGCAGGCGGCGATGCTGCGATCCGCCGGCTGATTAACGCGTTCTACGACCGCGTCGAGGGCGACGAGCTACTCAGCCCCTTCTTCCCCGGCGGCGTTAGTGCAGAGCACCGCGATCACGTGAGCCTGTGGTGGGGCGAAGTATTCGGCGGCCCCGCCGAATACACCAAGCGGTTAGGCGGCTACGAGCGGATGCTCGCCCACCACCGCGGACTCGGCATCACTGCGGCCCAACGGTTGCGCTTTGCCACCACGATGAGCCAGGCCGCCGACGACGCGGAACTGCCGGCCGATCCCGAGTTCCGTGCCGCACTGGTTGGCTATCTCGAATGGGGTACCCGGCTGGCTGTCGCCAACTCCCAAGCCGACGCGCAGCCGACTTTGCACGCGCCGGTGCCGCGCTGGGGCTGGGGAGTCGCGCCGCCCTACCGCCCCTAGCTCGTTGCTATTTCGACCGATGACTTTGCTGCCTACGATTCGTCTTACTGACGAGCCGCCGTCGACGCGGCACTAGTGGAGGTCGCGATGAGCGGTGTTCGTGTCTTGGTCGGCACCCGCAAGGGAGCCTTCGTATTGACGTCGGACGGTGGTCGAACAACCTGGGACGTGAGCGGCCCACACTTCCCTGGGTGGGAGATCTACCACGTCGCCGGGTCCGCCGCTGATCCAAATCGGCTCTACGCGTCGCAATCCAGCGGTTGGTTCGGCCAGCTCATCCAGCGATCCGATGACGGTGGCGCGAGCTGGACGCCGGTGGGCAACCAGTTCAGCTATGACGGTGTCGTCGGCACCCACCAGTGGTACGACGGCACGCAGCGACCTTGGGAGTTCACCCGCGTCTGGCATCTGGAACCATCGCGGACCGATCCCGACACCGTGTACGCGGGCGTGCAAGATGCGGCACTGTTCAAGTCAACGGACGGTGGCTCAAACTGGCACGAACTCGCGTCGCTGCGGCAGCACAAGACAGGCCCCGACTGGCAACCGGGTGCGGGCGGGATGTGCCTGCACACCATCGTGTTGGATCCGACGCGCGATCAGCGAATGTTCGTCGCTATTTCCGCGGCTGGCGTCTTTCGCACTGACGACGCAGGCGAAACGTGGCAGCCGGTGAACAAGGGCCTGCACTCAGAAGGCATCCCCGACGGCGATGCCGAGGTCGGGCACTGCGTGCACAGCCTCGCGATGCATCCGGCGCGACCGGAAACCCTGTTCATGCAAAAGCACTGGGACGTCATGCGCAGTGACGACGCCGGAGACTCGTGGCAAGACGTCGGCGACAACCTACCCACCGACTTCGGCTTCGCGATCGACGTCCATGCCCACGAGCCAGAGACGATCTACGTCGTTCCGATCAAGAGTGACTCCGAGCACTTCCCACTCGATGGTCAGCTGCGGGTCTACCGCAGTCGCACCGGCGGCAACGACTGGGAACCACTCACCAACGGTCTCCCCCAGCGCGACTGCTACGTCAACGTCTTGCGCGACGCGATGGCGGTCGACTCCCTCGACGAGTGCGGCGTTTACTTCGGCACCACCGGCGGCCAGGTCTACGGCTCAAATAGCGGTGGCGACACCTGGTCGCCGATCGTTCGCGATCTTCCCGCGGTGCTCTCGGTCGAAGTTCAGACATTGCCGTGATCCGTGTCGTGCTCCCGGCTCATCTGCGAGCACTCGCTCGGGTCGACGGCGAGGTGCAGTTGGACGTCGAGGGGCTGGTCACCCAACGCGCCGTGCTGGACGCTCTCGAGGCCGCTTACCCCATGCTGTGCGGGACGGTGCGCCATCAAACCACGCATGAGCGGCGCCCGTTTGTGCGCTTCTTCGCGTGCGAAGAAGACCTGTCGCACGCCGCACCCGACGCGGCTTTACCGGATGCCGTCGCGCTCGGCGCCGAACCGCTCTTGATCGTGGGCGCGATGGCTGGCGGCTGAGGTTTCAGCAGAGGTTTGTTGCGGGAGAACCCTGGTGGAAGCGGTCCCACTTAGGAGGCACTATGTCTGCCGAAAACGAAACGCTCGGCTCGCCGGATGAGACGCGCGGTGGACCAAACATCGAGGCCGCCATCGCGAATGCCGAAGAGGGCAGCGTGGTCGAGGGGGTGCACACCCTGCCTGGTGAAGACGAGAACCACGACTCCCGGGTCGAGCAAATGCCCGAGGTGGACGGCGTGACTGAAGGCCGCGTGGATGGCACGCCCGAGTAACGCGCTCGATCAGCCGCCGAGGTACGACATTTCGGCGCGCGGTTCATTGCTCCCGACACCGCGCATCACCTCCGAATAGCGGTCGCGCCGACCTGACCACACGCTAGAAATCGCCATCCGCAGCTCGTCGTCCGTTGCGCCCCCGCGCATCATCGCTCGCAGGTCGAGCTTGCCTGACCCAAACAGGCAGGTGAACAACTCACCTGTCGACGTGACTCGCGCCCGGGTGCAGTCGGTGCAGAACGGTTGCGTGACAGACGAGATCACCCCGATCTCACCGCCACCATCGACATAGCGCCAGCGCTTGGCAACTTCACCGCGCCGGACCCCCGGCATCGGCTCGAGCGGGAACGCCGCACCGACGCGAGCGATGACCTCCGCCGATGGAACCACGTCGTCGAGTACCCAGTTGTTGGTGTCACCGACATCCATGTACTCGATGAATCGCAGAACATATCCATTCGTGCGGGCGAATTCCGCAAGCTCGAGTACTCCCTCGTCGTTGCGACCGCGTCGTATGACTGCATTGAGTTTGACGGGCGCTAGGCCAGCGGCGACGGCGGCTTGAATCCCGTCAAGCACTGTCGCCAGCGCCAGACGGGTGTCGGCCATCGCCGCGAACATCGCTGGATCGATGCTGTCGAGGCTGACGGTGACGCGGTCGAGTCCAGCTGCACGTAACGACGCTGCCCGCGTCGCGAGCAGTGAGCCGTTCGTGGTCAGCGCAACGTCGGTGATTCCTGGCGCCGCGGCCACCATTGAGATCAGTGTCTCGAGATCCTTGCGTAGCAGCGGCTCGCCGCCAGTCAGTCGCACCTTGGTGACGCCGAGTTGCGCGAAAACCGACACCAGGCGAGCGAATTCCTCATATGTCAAAATCTCGGCACGGGCGAGGAACGCATGGTTCGGCCCGAACGCTTCACGCGGCATGCAGTAGATGCAGCGAAAATTGCATTTGTCGGTCACCGAGAGCCGAAGGTCGCGCACCGGCCGGCCCAGTTGATCCAACGGCTGGAAAGTCACGACGTCGACACCAGCACAAGTCGGTCGCTCGCGCGCTGGCGAATCGCGCTCGTCCGCCGCCGCTCACACCACAGAACGAGCGCATCGCCCGCGAGCGTCAAGACCACACCGCCGACGAGCATGGCTACCGCGCCGCGATGAATGTCAGCCAAGCTGTGGGCGGGACTCATGAAGCTGCCCTCAGCGAACATTGCGGCCGAGATCGCAATGTAGATCGGCACTCCTGCGCTCACGAGTGCGAGCTTTAGCTGCAAGGTCGGCCGCCACGCAACCGGACCTTGGCCGAGCATCGGAACCCAAAACATGAGTCCGCAGGCCAAGAAGTACACGTGCACGAACTCGTGGAACCCCTGGTTGACCTCTGAGAGCCGGTAAAGCGGCGTGAGCAAATAGACCGCCATGGATCCAAAATAATCCAGCGGAAGCAGGACCGCCGCTGCCGTACCGGTGACCAGTCGCATGCTCGGATCGTGCAGAACCTCTGCGACAAAGCGCCGAACGGATCCTGATCCCGCAGCGAAGCAGAGCCGTACCGGCGCTCCCAGAGCGAAGAGTGGCGCCGCCACCATCATCAGCACCAGGTGCTGTGTCATGTGCACCCAGAGCAGGTCGTCGTCATAGGCCGCAAAGCCCGACTGCAGCACGAGTGCAAGCGAGGCGACACCGAGCACGAAACTGAACGTGCGAAATGCTGGCCACGTGCGCCCGTTCGAGCGAACCCTGGCCACGCCGTAGCAGTAGGCCGCTACCACCGCGACCTCGAGCGCGATACCGAACACCGATACGCCGTCGGTCTGCCAGCGCGTCAATACGCGCGCCCAGTCGACACTCACGCTGCACGCACTTGCCGCCGGAACCGCGCGCCGACCACGACCGCGCGCCGCGCGAGCCGCCGACCCACGATCATCACAATCAGGCAGCAGGACACGGTCACACTACCCTTGTAAGCGTCGGCGTTCCGACGTCACCCATCGCCGTCCTCCCGACACCACCCATCGCCGTCGTCCCGACACCACCCATCGCCGTCGTCCCGACGAGGACGTCGTGGATTGGGCGTTCGGTGTCGGTGAGGGGCCGGATATCGGTGCGGCCGGTCCGCACCGAGATGATTTCGGCGCAGATTGATATCGCCGTTTCTTCAGGTGTACGAGCGCCGAGGTCGAGCCCAATCGGTGCGTGCAATCGAGCGAGGGCGCCCTCACCGACACCTGCCTCGCGCAGGCGGGCGAGGCGATCGACGTGTGTGCGCCGGCTCCCGAGCGCGCCGAGATATCCGACGGCAGTGTCAAGCGCCGCGACGATAGCCGGGACGTCGAACTTCGAATCATGCGTGAGCACGCAGACCGCGTCACGCGAAGTAAGTGCATGGGTCAGGCCCTTGAGATAGCGGTCGGGCCAATCGACGACTACCTCGTCCGCGAGCGGGAAACGAGCGTTCGTCGCGAAGGCCGGACGTGCGTCGCACACCGTTACCCGAAAGCCCATCACCCGCGCGGTCCGCACCAGCGCCGCCGTGAAATCGACGGCGCCGAAGATGATCATGCGGGCGGGTGCGACGAACGACTCGATGAAGACCGAGACCTCGTCGCGGCCGATCTCACCGCGACCGCCGTAGTGCCGCAACCGACTTGATCCGGCGGCAAGCTCACCTGCTGCGTCGCGGCCAACGACTGCGTCAAGTTCCGCCGTCCCGAGTGAACCGATCAATGGCGTGCCTGGGCGGTACAGCAACTTTGCGCCAACGTCACGCCCGGCGACGATGGTGGCAAGTGCGACCGGCTCGTCTGCCATCAGCGCTGCGACGAGTGCGCCTTCGACGTCGGGTGTCCACTCGAGGGGTTCGACGTACAGGTGAACCGTGCCACCGCAGGTCAGCCCGACAGCAAACGCATCTGCGTCGGAATATCCAAACGTGAGCAGCCCACGATCGCCCGTAGCGAGACTGTCCAGCGCGGCTTCCATCACCGCGCCCTCGACGCAACCGCCCGAAACGGAGCCCGCGACCTCGCCGTTCTCGGACACCGCCATCGTGGCGCCCGGCTCGCGAGGACCCGAACCCTCGACGTCAATGACCCGCGCCAAAGCCACGCGCCGACCCTGCCGGCGCCACCGGTCGACATCGCCGAGGATCTCCTTCACCACCGCATCGTGCGCTCGCGCTCGGCGGGTGTCCAGCGACCTAAGCATTCCCTTAGGTGGGCGTTGACAACGTTGCCGTCTGGCCACGGATACTGCCGGTAGGACGAGGCGAGGAGTCACCATGCAGGTACCTGCACCGTTCGAATACCAGCGAGCAACCACCGTCAAGGACGCCATCGGTTTGATGGAACGGCTAGGGAGTTCCGCCCGGCTGGTCGCCGGCGGCCACAGCCTCCTGCCGATGATGAAGCTGCGGCTCGCCAACTTCGAATATCTGATTGACATCAACGATCTACGCGGCGAACTCGGCTACATCACGGTCGAGCCAACGCAAATTCGGGTCGGCGCTCTGACCCGACATCGTGAACTTCTCGAGTCCGACGCCCTAGGCGTGACGTTTCCGATCTTCCGCGACGCCGAGCGCGTGATTGCCGACCCGGTGGTCCGCAACAGAGGGACGATCGGTGGCTCGCTGTGCCAGGCCGACCCGTCCGAAGACCTCTCGGCCGTCTGCACCACCCTCGATGCGAGTTGCGTCATCCAGGGCAGCTCCGGCCAGCGGGTCGTGACGATGGCCGAGTTCTATCGCGGCCCGTACGAGACCGCCGTCGGCGACGGCGAGATCCTCGTCGAGATCCGGATTCCGATCAGGCCAGGTGGTTCGAGCGCATACGAGAAAGTCGAGCGGCGCGCAGGCGACTGGGCGGTGGTTTCCTGCGGCGCCGCGGTGTGGATCACCGACGGCGTGATCACCGACGCACGCGTCGGACTCGCCGCGGTCGGGCCGAACACCACAGGGATTCCCGCAATTTCAGAGGCACTGCGCGGCAAGGCGCCCTCCGAAGACGTGTACGCAGCGGCAGGTGCGATCGCTGCCGAGAGCTGCAGCCCATCGACAGACCTTCGGGGCAGCGTCGAATACAAGCGGCACCTCGCAAATGAGCTCACCCGGCGGGCTCTTCGCCGCGCCGTGGCCCGCATCAACGGAACAGAGGTCTGAGACATGCAAGTGTCGATGACGGTCAACGGCACGCCGGTCACCGAAGAAATCGAGGGCCGCACGCTGCTGGTCCACTTCCTGCGCGACCAACTGCAACTGACCGGGACGCACTGGGGCTGCGACACCAGCAACTGCGGTACCTGCGTCGTGTGGCTCGATAACGAGCCGGTGAAATCGTGCACCGTGCTCGCCGCCATGGCCGGCGGTCACGAGGTACGCACGGTCGAAGGTCTCGAACAAGATGGCGTGCTCGACCCGGTACAACAAGGGTTCATGGAGTGCCACGGCCTCCAATGCGGCTTCTGCACTCCCGGCATGATGATGACGGCACGCGCATTGCTCGATCGAAATCCCGACCCATCCGACGGCGAGATCCGCGAGGCCATCTCAGGCCAGATCTGCCGGTGTACCGGCTACACGACGATCGTGCGATCGATCAAATGGGCAGCGGCCACTGAGGCTGCCGCAAACGCCACCCCCGAGGCGGCCGGCGTCTCGGTCACCGCAGGGAGTGCATCATGACGGCTGTCGAAGATCGTCCAGCCGGATTCGTCAACAACGACGAGAAGCCGGTCGGCTACGGCCGCATGCTCCGCAAGGAGGACCCTCGCTTCATTCGCGGGATGGGTCACTACGTCGACGACATCCAGCTCCCTGGCATGTTGCACCTCGCGATCTTGCGCGCACCTGCGGCCCATGCCCGCTTGGTGAGTATCGACACCACCGCGGCCGCAGCGCACCCGAAGGTCAAGGCCGTCGTGACAGGAGCCATGCTGGCCGAAAAGGGCCTGGCGTGGATGCCAACGCTGTCGAATGACGTGCAGGCCGTCCTTGTGACGGACAAGGCCCGGTTCCAAGGTCAAGAGGTCGCGTTCGTCGTCGCAGAAGACCGCTACGCCGCACGCGACGCGCTCGAACTCATCGAAGTGGAATGGGAAATCCTGACGCCGGTGATGGATGCGCGACAGGCACTTGCCCCCGGAGCGCCATTGATCCGCGACGATCTCGAAGGCAAGAAAGACAACCATTGCTTCGACTGGCAAACCGGTGACGAAGCAGCAACGGAGGCGGTCTTTGCGAAGGCCGACGTCGTCGTCAGTGAGGACATCGTCTACCCGCGCGTGCATCCGGCACCAATGGAGACCTGCGGCTGCGTAGCCGATTACGAGCGCGTCGCAGGCAAACTTACCCTCTGGACGACGAGTCAGGCACCGCACGCGCACCGCACTGTCTACGCGCTCGTATCGGGCCTGCCTGAGCACAAGATTCGGGTGATTGCCCCTGACATCGGCGGCGGCTTCGGCAACAAGGTGCCGATCTACCCCGGCTACGTCTGCGCCATCGTCGCGTCGCTTGTTGTCGGTAAGCCGGTGAAATGGATGGAAGATCGCTCAGAAAACCTCGTGAGCACAGGGTTTGCGCGCGACTACATCATGCGCGGCGAGATCGCCGCGACCAAGGAAGGCAAGATCCTCGCCATTCGCACCAACGTGCTTGCCGACCACGGTGCGTTCAACGGCACCGCCGCTCCGATCAAGTACCCGGCAGGATTCTTCGGAGTTTTCACCGGCAGCTATGACCTTGAAGCCGCGTTTTGCAAGATGACCGCGGTGTATACGAACAAGGCGCCTGGTGGAGTTGCGTACGCATGCTCCTTCCGCATCACCGAGGCCGTCTACCTCGTCGAGCGGATCGTCGACTGCCTCGCGTACGAGCTCAAGATGGACCCCGCAGAGTTGCGGCTGAAGAACTTCATCCAGCCAGATCAGTTCCCGTACACGACCAAGACCGGCTGGGTCTATGACTCAGGCAACTACGAGCCCGCCATGCGGCTGGCGATGGAGATGGCGGGATACGCGGACTTGCGCAAAGAGCAAGCGGAAAAGCGTGAGCGCGGCGAACTGATGGGCATCGGCGTGTCGTTCTTCACCGAGGCCGTGGGGGCTGGTCCGCGCAAGGACATGGACATTCTCGGCCTCGGCATGGCTGACGGCTCAGAGCTACGAATCCACCCGACCGGCAAGGCGGTACTTCGGGTCTCGTGCATGAGCCAAGGCCAAGGCCACGAGACGACGTACGCGCAGATCGTCGCCGAAGAGATTGGCATTCCGCCAGCAGACATTCAGGTCGTCAACGGCGACACCGACAACACACCGTTCGGCCTCGGAACCTACGGCAGTCGTTCCACGCCGGTGTCGGGTGCGGCGGCCGCACTCGTTGCGCGCAAGGTGCGCGACAAGGCGCAGATCATTGCATCAGGAATGCTTGAGGTCTCCGTCGCCGACCTCGAATGGGAGAAGGGCTCGTTCCACGTCAAGGGCGACCCGTCGAAGTCGGTCACGATCCAGGCCATCGCCATGCGGGCGCACGGTGCAGGCGACCTTCCCGAAGGCGTCGAAGGCGGGCTGGAAGCACAGATCTGCTACAACCCGTCGAACCTGACGTACCCGTTCGGCGCCTACATCTGTGTCGTCGACATCGATCCCGGCACCGCGCAGGTAAAGGTGCGCAGCTTCGTCGCAGTCGATGACTGTGGCACGCGGATCAACCCGATGATCATCGAGGGCCAGATCCACGGCGGCCTCACGGACGGCGTCGGCATGGCGCTCATGGAGATGATTGCGTTCGACGAAGACGGCAACTGCCTCTCGAGCTCGCTCATGGATTACCTCATCCCAACCGCGCTCGAAGTACCCGAGTGGCAGACCGGCCACACCGTCACGCCGTCACCACACCACCCGATCGGTGCCAAGGGTGTTGGGGAGTCTGCGACGGTTGGGTCGCCGCCGGCCATCGTGAACGCCGTCGTCGACGCGCTGAAACCCTTCAACATTCGGCACGCCGACATGCCGCTCACACCATCGCGGGTTTGGGAGACCATGCAGGGAAGGCATCGGCCGCCGGTGTGACGAACGAACCCCGTATGCGCTCGCAGCTTGCCGACCGAGCGACCGAGCTCGTCGCGAGCCGCCAGCCGTTCGTGCGTGCGACAGTTGTGCGCGCCCAGTCACCGACGTCCGCACGACCAGGTGACAGCGCAATCATCCTGAGCGACGGGACCATCGAAGGGTTCGTCGGTGGTCACTGCGCGAAAGAGTCGGTGCGCACCGCCGCATTCACCACCTTGCGTGACGGCGAGGCCATGCTGCTGCGGGTACTTCCCGACGACAGCGCGGTGTTCCCCGAGACGCCTGGTGCGCAGTTGACGATCAATCCATGTCTGTCGGGAGGGGCGTTGGAGATCTTCCTCGAGCCGCACCTGCCGACAGCAGTCATTGAGGTCGTCGGCGATACCCCGGTCGCGGAAGCAGTCGCTGCACTTGCCGAGACGGTCGGATTCGCGGTCGGCCGATCGTTGCCGGGGCGGGTACCCGAAGGTGCGATCGCGGTCATCGTCTCGACACACGGACATGACGAGCCGGAATGCATCCGCGCCGCATTGGATGCGGGCGTCGGCTTTATCGGGCTCGTCGCGAGTCGGGTTCGCGGCGAGTCCGTACTCGACGCGATGAATCTCACGCCGCCCGAACGCGCCCGGATCCATACGCCCGTCGGAGTCGAGATCGGCGCGAGGACTGCGGCCGAGATTGGGCTCTCCATCGTTGCCGGAATCGTGGCGGCCATTCGCGTCGACGGCGTGGTCGCGGGCGACGCCGAGCCGATCGATGCACCGGCGACCGCCCTCGATCCGATCTGCGGAATGACAGTTGTCGTGCTGCCGACGACAGCCCACTTGCGTGCCGATGGCGTTGACTACTGGTTCTGCAGCCAGGGTTGCCGGGATCGCTACGCGGCCCAGGTCGGACAGGCCTGAGTCGTGATTGTCACCGGTCTGGTTCTTGCAGCGGGCTCGTCGAATCGACTCGGTCAACCGAAACAGCTACTCCCGTTTCGCGGCACCACGTTGCTCGGCGCAACGCTTGACGTCGCGCGCCAATGCTCCTTTGATCAGCTGCTCGTCACCGTGGGCGGCGCTGCTGCGCAGGTGCGGGCGGCTGTTGATCTCGGCAATGCCGAAGTCGTTGACAACCCCGATTTCAGCACCGGTTGCGGGTCATCGATCAGTGCCGCAGTCGCGCACGTCGACAGCGCAAGCGATGGCCTCGTGTTGATGCTGGGCGACCAGCCCGGTGTCTCGGCCCGGACAGTACGCCGGCTGATCGACGAAGGCGGGACGTCGCAAGTAGCGGTGTGTCGATATGCCGACGGCCGCGGCCACCCATTCTGGTTTGCTCGCTCCGTGTTCGAAGATCTCGGCGCGTTGCACGGTGACAAGGCCGTGTGGAAGGTTCTCGAGTCAGGCCGGTACTCCGTCAAAGAGGTCGCGGTGGAGACCTCGGTTCCGATCGACGTCGACACGTGGGCCGACTACGAGGCGCTACTCGCATCAAGTGGGGTGTCCCCATAGTCGCCCCCATCAGCGATGCCGCCGACATCCAACGTCGCCTCGACGAGATCGACTACCTCGTCGACGACGGCTTGGCGACCGCGCTCTATCTCGCGCTCGCACTCGGCCGACCGCTGCTCCTCGAGGGCGAGCCAGGGGTCGGCAAGACCACGGCAGCCAAGGCACTAGCCCGAGCACTCGACGTCCCGCTGATCAGGCTTCAGTGTTACGAAGGGCTCACAGTCGGCGAAGCGTTGTACGAGTGGAACTACCAACGGCAACTGCTCGCGATTCGACTCGCGGAGGCGAGCGCAGAAACCATCTCGGACGCCGATCTGTTCACCGAGGCATTCCTGCTTGAACGGCCAATCCTGCAAGCGGTGCGTTATCGAGGCGCGACTCCGCCGGTACTGCTCATCGACGAGATCGACCGAGCTGACGACGAGTTCGAGGCGTTGCTGTTCGAGTTCCTCGGAGAGTCGTCGGTCACGATCCCCGAACTCGGCACGTTCACGGCGGAGCGCCCGCCGATCGTCATCTTGACCTCCAACAGAAGCCGCGAACTGCATGACGCACTACGCCGTCGGTGCCTCTACCACTGGATCGACTTCCCAACGCCGACCCGCGCCGCCGAGATCCTGCGGCGTGCGGTACCTGCTGCAAACGAAGCTCTCATACAAAGCGCCACCCAGTTCATCGGCCGGGTACGCACACTTGACCTCGACAAGCCACCGGGGATGGCCGAGACCATCGACTGGCTGTCGGCGCTCAGCGCGCTCGGTGCCGCCGAACTCGTCCGGGCAACCCTGCTGAGCACCCTCGGTGCCATCGCGAAGACACCCGACGATCGCGACACGATGATCGGTGCGCTTGTCGAGGTAGGCGCGACCGGTTCACCTGGCTCGACCCCCCAATGATCACCCGCCAACGACGAGGTTCAGATGAAGATCGACAACCAGTTCAGCGTTAACGTCCCCATCGCCGAGGCGTGGAACGCGCTGACCGACCTTGAGCGGATTGCGCCGTGCATGCCGGGCGCGCAGCTCACCGGACGCGACGGCGACGCGTACCTGGGGACGGTGAAGGTTAAGGTCGGACCGGTCATCAGCGAGTTCGCCGGCACTGCGTCCTTTGTCGAGAAGGATGACGCGACCTACCACGCGATCATTGATGCAAAGGGCCGTGATTCGCGTGGATCGGGCAATGCTTCGGCGACCATCACCGCGCAACTTCAAAGCGAAGGCCCCGCACGCACGACCGTCATGGTCGAGACCGACATGAAGATCAGCGGCAAGCTTGCCCAGTTCGGCAGCGGGATGATCGCGGAGGTGTCGAGCAAACTGCTGGGTCAGTTCGCGGCATCCCTAGAAGAACTGCTCGCGGCGTCGCCCGAGCCCGCATCGACCGCGCCTGCATCGACCGCGCCTGCATCGAGTGACACTGCGTCGAACGAGCCTGCGTCCAGCGAGACCGAAGCCGCGCCTGAAGCCGCTGGCGTCCGACCTGCGGCGACTGCTGCTCCGGCGGCGTTTCGCCCGTCGGCGCCCGCACAGCCCGTCGACCTCACCCATCTCGCGGGTGGCGCGGTAGCGAAACGCGCGCTTCCGGTGCTAGCCGGCATCGTCGTCATCGGCGTGATCATCTATGTCATCGTCCGATAGCAGCGACCCTCACGAGACAACCTCAACTCACGCTCTTCTGCTGGGCGGTGTCGACCGTGCCGCGTTCGCGGTTGCATTCGCCGATCGCTTGCGGTCGGCCGGCGTCGATGTCGGGCTGCCCGCCGCGAGCACCTTCGCACGCGCTCTTGCCGCACAACCGGCGTCCACCCGCTCTGCGTTGTACTGGCTGGCAAGGGTCACTCTCACCCATCGGCACAGTGACGTCGAAGTATTCGACCGCGTATTTGCCGCGGTGTTCGACGATGCCGGCCTCAATCTTGACCCGCACTCGCGGCGGCGGGCACCTGCACGGTCGCGTGCTGATGATGACCGGTTTGCCCCGGCCTCGGGCGACGACGGGTCACTCAGTCAGGACGGCGGTGGGTTGCCGTGGGCCACGCTGCCAGCCATCGTTGGGGTGGCCGATGACGAGCTGTCGCCGCTTGGCATACCCGAGCGGCTGCCGAGCAATCTTGCGGGTCTTGCGGAAACGCCCTTCGAAGAACTGCGCGCCGATCAACTTGCGTTGCTCGGCGTCTGGTTGGAGACCGCCTTCCGCAACTGGCCGTCGCGACGGACCCGACGAGTGCAACCGCAATCACACGGCCGATACGTCAACCTGCGCGCGACGATGGTGCGCTCACGTCGCAGCGGCTGGGAGCCAGTGCATGTCGTGCACAGCGCGCCGCGCTACGTCCCGCGCCGGGTCGTCATGGTGTGCGATATCAGCCAATCGATGCAGGCATACGCGACCACCTATCTGCATTTGATGCGTGCCGCGGTGTTGTCGGCCGACGCCGAGGTGTTCGCGTTCAGCACCACACTGACTCGGCTGACAGCCGTCTTGACCCACCGATCGGTTGACGTCGCCATCGAGCAGGCGAGCGCACGAGTCGTCGATCGCTTCGGCGGGACGCGCATCGCGTCGAACCTCGACACCCTGCTCCGGTCACGACACAACGGTGTTCTTCGTGGCGCGGTGGTCGTGATCGCATCCGATGGTTGGGACAGCGATCCTCCGGTCGCGCTCGCAGCATCGATGGCGAGGCTGCGGCGACGCGCGCACCGGGTGATCTGGTTGAATCCGCGAGTTGCCGCAACAGGATTCGCGCCGTTGGTTGGCGCGATGGCAGCAGCACTCCCCTACTGCGATGACTTGTTGCCCGCGCACGACCTGCGCGCGCTCGGCGATGCTTTCGACGCAGTGGCCCGAGCAGGACGACGGTCGCAAGGTGTCCGACCGGCTGCTACTTCCAGAGCGTGACGTGCACCGACGGCCTGAAGTGGCCGATGTGCACACCGGAGCCCTTCATCATGGCCTGGATCGCGCGCGGCGTAGAAACAAACCGGGTGAGTTCAGCGGCGGCAGGGACGATGACGTGCTCGGGCAGCGTCATCGTCGCCCAACCTCCATCGGCCTGCAGCCCAGGACCTTTGACGACGAGCAACCGCCCGTTTGCGAGATCGGCCGCAACAGCAAACGACACTACAAGCGCCACTCCGTTGTTGCGCTTGGCCTCTTCCAGTGCCGCTGCGTGACTTTGAAAGATTCGTTGGCGTTCTTCGGGAATGTCGAAGTGCCGAAGGATCGCCGGCACAACGCCGTCCTCGCCCGCTGCAGATGGCCCGAGCAGCCACGTCTGCTCGCGCAATAGCGCAGGTCGAGGGGCCACCGTGGCGAGGGGGTGACCGACTCCGACGACCGCGACTACGTGGTAGTTAAGGAACGGCTTGCAGACCAACGCATTGGTGCCACTCGATGCCCGCGGACCGATTGCCACATCGACCGCACGCGACGCGAGCAGAGTCTCGAATTGCGACGGCGGCCGCACACTGAGTTCGACGTCAAAATCGTCGGCCCGGGCGAGGAACAACTCGATCAGCCCCGGAGCCGCGTGCTCGGCGAAAAGACTGGTCGTGGCGAGCCTCATGAGACGGCGACCGTGGCCCGCCTGATTCACTTCGCGAATGGTCTGTGCTTGCAAGCCCAGCATTTCGGCCGCGCGACTCGCCAACCGCAGACCGCCAGGCGTAAACGCCAGACCGGCAGCCGTGCGGGTGAACAACTGATCGTCGAGCTCTTTACGCAGCTGCCCCAGATGCAACGAGATGGCCGCCTCTGTCACCCCGATTTCGGCCGCCGCCGCCTTCACCGAGCCATGGCGGACAACCGCGGAATAGGCACGAAGCTGAGTTGGGGTCATCTGCCAGGTCGTCTCGAGGCTGTCACGCGCTCATCCCCCCGCAAACGGCGGCAGCACGTCGATCTCAACGTCACCAAGCAATTGGCGGTCGAGGTCTCGAGCCCGCAGCCCATCGACAAGAAGTGTGCAGACCTTCATGACACGCCGAAACTCGGGCCCACGGGTCGCCTCGATGACCGAGAGACACGCCTGGATCGTGTCAGCGTCGACCGTCTCCTGCGCCACGCCAGCTGCATCCCGCGCAGCGGCGAAGTACCGGACCACAACCCGAGCCATCGCTTCGCTCCGCACCTGCGCGTATGTACCACCGTCTTAACCCGAATCTACAGCGAGCGGGCGTATCCCGAACGGCCAGCTAGGCGGCGCCCACGCCGGAAATCCGCCCGTTCTTAGGCGACCTCGATGACGACCTTGCCCTTGGCGTGACCGCCCTCGACGGCCGCCATCGCGTCGGCCGCTTTGTCGAGCGGGACGACGTCCTCGACGTGCGGGTCGAGCTCGCCGTCGCCGACCATGGCTGCCAGCACATCGAGGATCCGGCGATCGTAGTCGCGCACGATTGCGTGGCCGCCAAGTTCCGCTGCGGTCGCCCCGTCAGCCGCGCTGATCAGCTTCGTCTTGTCGGCCACGAGGTCGGCGACCGCGCGGAAACCGTCTCCGCCGGCGAGGTCGAGGATCGCGTCAACGCCGTCGGGCATCAGCTCCCTGACCCGATCGGCAACCCCGTCGCCATAGGCGATGAAGGTCGCGCCTAACGACTCCACGAGTGCCCGCTTCGCTTCGCTCGCCGTGCCGATCACGAAGATGTCGAGGTCGCGGGCAATCTGCGCAGCGGCAACGCCAACTCCGGCACTGGCGCCATTGATCAGCAACGTCTGTCCGGGCTTCAGTTCGAGTTGGGTGACACCGTCATAGGCGGTCGCGCCAGCGATCGAGAGTGTCGCGGCGTCGTTGAACGACACGTGGGGCGGCTTGTGTGCGGTACCGTCCGCGCTCAGCAGCGTGAATTCGGCCCACGTGCCCGAACCGGACGCGGCACGGCCGAATACCTCATCACCGACGGCGAACCCTTCGACGTCCTTCCCGACCGAACGCACCACGCCCGATGCCTCGAAGCCGAACACGGTCGGCAGACTCTCGGCCGACGTCGCCCCATGGGCCCCGGACCGGATTTTCCAGTCGACCGGGTTCACCCCGGCGGCGCGCACCTGCACCAGCAGGTCGGCAGCGAGCGGGGTCGGCATGTCGATTTCGAGGAATTCCTGGACGTCTGCCGTGCCGTTGCTGCGGTAGCCGAATGCCTTGACCATTTTCGTCCCGTCCCTGCGTGTGGGTGTCGCCTTCGTTGCATCCCAACGCGCCGCCACCGCCGTCACATCCCGCCTTCGCATCCCAATTGCCCGTGTGAGTAGCCCAAACGCCAAGCGCAGTGCGTCGAGTAGCCCCGACAAAGTGGAGTCACTCGCTCCATGTGGAGCTAACTACTCCGGATCGTGCTACGGTCATGAAACGGAGCGACGGCCTCCCTTTCCCTTAGGAGCAGAACATGAGCGCCACAGACCTGGCACGAGCAGCCGGGAACTCGACCCTTCAAGCGTCGACGATCGTCACCACCCCGCCGTCCGACCTCCACGCCGGCACATCGGCGTCCGCGACCCGCACCGGCGCGCCCGACAATCCGCACCACACGCGGCGATGGGCGATCCTCACGGTGCTGGCGACCGCCCAGTTGATGGTGGTGCTCGACACGACCGTGGTGAACATCGCGCTGCCGTCGGCGCAGACGGCGCTCGGGTTCTCGACCGGCGACCGGCAATGGGTGGTCACCGCGTACGCGCTCGCGTTCGGCAGCCTGCTGCTGCTCAGCGGGCGACTGGCCGACCTGCTCGGCCGCAAGCGCGTCTTCATCATCGGGCTCATCGGCTTTGCCGCGGCCTCCGCGATCGGTGGGGCGGCCAACGGTTTCGGCATGCTGGTCACCGCGCGGGCGGTCCAGGGGGCGTTCGGAGCGATACTCGCGCCGGCCGGACTCGCGCTACTTACGACGACGTTCACGCAGTCGAAGGAACGCGCGAAGGCGTTCGGCATCTATGGCGCAATCGCCGGTGGCGGCGCCGCGGTCGGCTTGCTGCTAGGCGGCGTCCTGACCGAGTACTTGTCGTGGCGTTGGTGCATGTATGTGAACCTGGTCTTCGCGATCGGCGCGGTCATCGGCAGCACGATTCTGTTGCACAACCAGCCGTCAGAAGACCGTCCGCGCCTCGACATGCCGGGCGTCGCGACGGTGTCCGCAGGACTGTTCAGCTTGGTCTACGGCTTCTCGCACGCCGAGTCGGCCGGTTGGAGTAGCTCAGTCACGGTTTCGTTCCTCGTCGCGGGCGTGGTGCTGCTTCTCGCGTTCGTCGGCATCCAGACTCGCTCGCGAAACCCCCTGCTACCACTGCGAATTCTCGCCAACCGTAACCGCAGTGGCGCGTACCTCGCGATCTTCATTGCCGGCATGGGCATGTTCGGTGCGTTCCTATTCCTGAGCTACTACATGCAGGGCACGCTGCACTACAGCGCTGTGATGTCAGGCCTCGCGTTCATCCCGCTCACGATTTCGCTCGTGGCCACGTCAATCACGTCCACAATCGTCTTGACCCCACGGGTCGGGCCTCGTTGGACAGTCGGCATCGGCATGCTCATCGCGAGCGCTGGCATGGTGCTGTTCAGCGGCATCGGTGTCGACACGTCCTACGCTGCGCACATCCTGCCCGGCACGATCGTCATGGGCATCGGCATGGGCATGACCTTCTCCCGCGCGATGTCACTCGCCACGTCTGAGGTGGAGCACGAAGACGCCGGAGTTGCGTCGGCACTTGTTTCGACGGGCCAGCAAGTCGGCGGCTCGATCGGCACCGCGCTGCTCAACACCTTGGCCGCGTCGGCTGCGGCTAGCTACGTCGCTGTGCATGGCAAGTCGGCGGCCGTCCTGGTCAATGCGTCGATTCACGGATACGTCACCGCGTTCTGGTGGGCAGCCGGGATCTTCGCAGTCGGCGCCGTTATCTGCGGTCTGCTATTGAGCAGCGAGGTTTCCATGACAAGTGGGGACGCCGAGGCGCTCCCGTTGTGACCACCGTTTCCGAAGACGTGGCTTACGCTGCCGAGGTGACTGCAACTGACCCGGCGTCCCGCGTCGTTCGCAAGGACGTCGCCCGCAACAGGGCGTTGCTGATCGCCGCGGCCGACGAGGTCTTCACCGAACGCGGCGCCGACGCAACGCTCGACGACATCGCGCGGCACGCAGGTGTCGGGGTCGCGACGGCGTACCGCCACTTCGAGAACAAGCACGCGCTGCTGGCGGCAATGTTCGAGGACCGGCTGAACAAGATTCTGCAGATGATGCTGGACGCCGACGCGTTGCCGGATCCGCGAGAGTCTTTCGAGGCGTTCGTGTACGGAATCGCCGCCCTCCAAGCGCACGATCGCGGCACGCGTGAGGTGATGCGCACCGACCACGGAATCGACAAGGTGTCAGCGATTCGGCAGCGGGTGCAGCCGATTGCACTGCGGATCGTCACGCGGGCTCAGGCGGCCGGCATCTTGCGGCCCGAGCTGGAGCCCAACGACATCCCGATGGTGCTCTGGATGACCGGTGCAATTAGCGACTACACCGAGCCCGTATCTGCGGACCTGTGGCGCCGATACCTCGACTTCATGCTCGACGGGATGCTGGCCGAGTCGTTGCCGCGGCGCACGATCAGCGTTCCGGCACTCGATCAGACGCAACTGGAGGCCGCGATGCACAACTGGCACTCCCACCGCTGACCCCAGCCCCCGCCGTCCGCCCGGCCCGGACCCGCCCAACGCCGTCCGACCATTGGTCACCACAGCGCGTAAGAGCACGCGTTGACTTGGCGGACTGTTGGGCACTAGGGCGCGTAAGAGCACGCGTTGGGGACCAACGCCCTTGAGGCTCTCGGCTGACCGGACCGCAGCGGCCGCCGCCGCCCTTGCACGTCGTCAGCGCCGTGGGTTAGGGTTCCCTTAGTTAGGTAACGCTACCCAAATCTAGGCATGGAGGCGGCGTGCTTCCGACCTTTGTCATCGGGCTGCGTGAAGGCCTCGAGGCGTCGCTGATCGTCGGGATCGTTGCCGCGTTCCTCGGCCGGCAGGGTCGCCGCGACGCGCTGCGCCAGGTGTGGATCGGGGTCGGCGTCGCTGTCGCGATCTGCTTCGCGGTCGGCGTCGGATTGCAGGTCGCCACAACTGACCTCCCGCAACGCCAGCAAGAGGGACTCGAGACCGTCGTCGGCCTGTTGGCGGTCGCGATGGTCACGTACATGGTCTTGTGGATGCGCAAGCACTCGCGCGACCTGAAGGGGCAACTTGAAGGCGCAGCAGCGGCGGCGCTGGTACAAGGTTCGGCCCGCGCGCTGGTCGTGATGGCGTTCCTTGCCGTGCTGCGCGAGGGCTTCGAAACTGCCGTGTTCTTGCTGGCCACGTTTCGCGCCAGCGGGAACGCTCCAGCAAGCGCAACCGGTGCAGTGCTCGGCGTCGCGGTCGCGGTGGCACTGGGCTATGGCATCTATCGTGGCGGCGTCCGCATCAACTTGTCGCGGTTCTTCCGGGCAACAGGTGTGGTGTTGGTCGTCGTCGCAGCCGGACTCGTCATGACCGCGGTTCATACCGCGAACGCGGCCGGGTGGCTGAACGTCGGACAGGTACAGGCATTCGACCTGTCATGGCTGATTCATCCCGGCACCGCATTGTCGGCTGTACTTACCGGCGTGCTCGGCCTCCAGGTCTATCCGGTCTGGATCGAGGTTGCCGCCTACCTCGCGTACGTAGTGCCGATGTTGGTGCTCACCCTTTGGCCAGCAAAACGGCGGCAGGCGGGACGCCGACAACTGGCGCCCGCAGCGTCGCCGTCCGCCACACCGGCGTCCGGGTCCGTGCACGAACCGTCGATCGCCGCACAAGTCGTCGCCGCAGCACCATCGGCAGCGGCGGTCTCCCGCGCGACACCGTAGCCAGCAACCCCATCACCGACGCCGCAACGACGCGCGTCGTTTCATCAACCATGCCCGCGCCCTGCCGTCCACCAAAATCCGCAGTCACAATCCGAAGACGACCCGGTGATCCCAGTCGACGCGCACATCAGGCTGGCCAGCCGCAAGTCGAACAACGGGATCCAAATCCTGCGCCGTGGCTACTCGTTTACCGACGGCATCGACCCGGTGCGCGGCCACGCTGTTGTGGTAACCGGCGATAACGCCTCGGAAAGCGCTCGACTTCTCGCCCCGATGGATTCTCGAGCGCGGAAGCATCTCGACCACGTCGGGCCTGCGTTTGATTTGCCGTCGGGATCAATGAGGACCCCTTCGTGCTGCCGTCGCGCGTAACGAAGCCGTAGCCACCGTGTTCATACTCTCGCGTTACAAAGCCAGGACGTCCGTAGTATTCCAAGGAGAGCGCACGTCGCGGACGGGGAAGATTGGCGCGATTCTCTTGACGGTAGCCGTGAACTACGAGCCTGTGTGCCCAGGCCATCCGATGCGGGCAGCCACGTTCGACGACTTCGACGAGCGCTTGCCGCAGCGCGTGCACTCGAGCAGTTTGGTATCGAGCTCGTCGACAGTTTGGTCCTGGTAGACGTGCCAGGCATGCAACCCGATCCAGCACTTCAGCGGCTTTCTCATGCTCCGACTGTATGCCTGTATTGCTCGCCCTGGAATGACTCCAAGATGGACGTCGACCGGTGCGGCAACGGATCGAACAGATCGAGCAACGCGTGCAACGGGCACTAGCCGTCACGGCCGCTTCGCTGGCCGCCGTGGCAGTCGCGGGCGGTGCCGTGTGGGCAGCTGTCGCGCTGTTCTCAGGCGCAACCGCGCCGGCAAGCGTCGCACCTGCAGCCTCATTGACGAGCGCAACTACACCGCCGTCCCCTTCCGCCACCGCCACATCGTCAGCCCAAGCTGCGCCGTCCAGCCCTGTCGCCGTCGCCTCAACGGCGACTCCGTCGCCAACGCCTGCAGTGGCTGTCTGCGATGCCGCGAACCTGCAGGTCACAAACCCATCGAACGCCATCGCTGGTGCGGAAGGCGAAACTGTCGCGATCGTCTTCCGCAACATTGGGTCGCAGCCTTGCTCGCTCATGGGCTGGCCAACGATCCGCACTCCGGGGCTTGATACCAAGGTGCAGTATTCGACGTTCACCGGTGCAGGATTCGAAGTCGCGGTCACTCGCGTCGTGCTGCAGCCAGGTGAAACCGGCGCCGCAGCGCTGGACATTTTTGGCAGCCCCGGCAGCGGCTACGGCGCACAATGTTTCGCCGCTGGTTCGTGGGCGGTGACTCTTCCTGGCAGCACCCAAGCGACATCCGTGCCGTGGGCGCAGTACCAGGGCGCCTGCCCAGGCGGCACGATTTACGTATCGCCGGCTTACAGGGGCAACGAGCCAGAGATCGGCAACGACTCGGCCGATCCAGCCCGCATTCCCCAGCTCGGGCCGTTCGACAGCCCGCCCGCAGTGCCGTGAGCGGACCGCCGTTTGGCCTCACGCAGTAACTGCGTCGTGCGCACTCTTCTTCGCCTTGGGGGCGCTCGGGTTGGTCGGCGCGGTCTTCTTGAGTTCGAGAAGGCGGACGCCGATCTCGTTGAGCTGCGTTCTGGACAGTCCTTCGCGCACCTTCGGAAACCAGTCGGTCTCTTCTTCCTCGACGTGGTGTTCGACGTTCTCGATCAGCACAGTGGTCTTCGCGATGAAGTGCTCGTCGGCGGGAGACATCTGCGAGAGCTCGAGGCACAGGACGTCCGCGACGTGATGTTCCTCGTAGCTTTCGAGTACGTCGTCCTCGAGGTCGGGGAGCAGATTGCGGACCTCGGGGTACATAACCTCGTTCTCGATGTACGTATGCCGAGTCAACTCGGCGATGATCTGGGTCACTAGAGCACCCCGCGTTTGCGGAGTGCCGCTCTTCGCTGCTTTTTCGAAGGCCCTGAACAGTTTCTTGACTGCCTTGTGGTCGTCTTTGAGGACGACGATGGCATCGGTAGACATGGCGAGCACTCTCCAGGGTGGGTGGCATCCGTGCCGGCATGGTCGCCGGTCCTCGCCACGGATACCCCAACGTTTCGACCCCAAACAGCTCCGAGAGTTCGCTTGAGCTTCGCCTGAGGTTTCGCAGTCCGTTACGCGTGGAACCGATGATTGTCGTGGTGCGTTGTGCGTGACGGAACGGTGTGGGTGGGGAACTTGGCCGAGCACGGAAGGACGGGGATGAACATGACACTCGACGTGAACGCCCTGCTGCGTCGTTGGCGCGTCGCATCGGCCGCCCTCACTGAGGCCGAATGCCGCGACCCGTACAGCTACGAGGTCGACGACCTCACCGACGAGGTAAACGCGGCGAGACTCGCGCTGAGCCAAGCCGGTGTGCGCGATATCGAGGGCCTAGCTCAAGGTCGACTCGCACTCGCGCACGCGTCCGTTAGCGGCTTGTGACCGGTTCTAGCTTTCACGTCGCGCTCGAATTTGGCGTCGACCAGCGAACACGAATGCTCCGAGCAGGAGCACACCCGTGCCCGTAAGCGTCGACACGAGCGGCAGGCTGACTGCTAGGACGACGCAACCGAGCAGCCCGAGCACGGGTAGCCAGCGGGGCGGCCGATGCTCTTCGCGCGTCAACGTCATTGCGCTCGCATTGGCGATCGCGTAGTACGCGAGCACGCCGAAGGAAGAGAAACCAATCGCTCCCCGCAGATCGATGGTCGCCACCAGGACGACGACGACTGCGCCGACCGCCAACTCTGCGCGGTGCGGCACTCCGTAACGCGGATGCACGACAGCTAACGGCGTCGGCAAGTTTCCGTCTCGCGACATCGCCAACGTCGTGCGGGACACACCGAGAATGAGGGCAAGAAGCGAACCGAGCGCCGCGATTGCGCCGCCGATCTGCACGACCGGGGCGCCCGCGTGCAGCCGGCCGGCATCGACTGCCGCGTGAAGGGGTGCTGCCGTTGCGGCAAGACCGCTTGTCCCACAGCCATCAGTGCCGATACGCCGACGACCGCGTAGACGACGAGTGTGATGAGCAGGGCGATCGTGACCGCTTTCGGAATCGTGCGCGCCGGGTCGCGGACCTCCTCGCCGAGGGTGGCGATGCGGGCGTAGCCCGCAAACGCGAAGAACAACAGCCCGCCCGCCTGCAATACACCGCGCACACCTGTACCCGGAAACGGCGTGAGGTGGTGGCTTGTAGCTTGGCCGCCCGCAAAGCAAGCGATGACCACAACGGCCAAGGTGAGCAGCGTGAAGCTGACGATGAGCCTGGTCAGCCATGCCGACCGCTGCACACCGAAGTAGTTCACGGCCGTGAGCGCAACGACAGCAAGCACACCGACCGCTCTCACATGCGAGGGCGCGGCGTAGGACGCGAACGTCAACGCCATCGCCGCGCAGCTTGCCGTCTTTCCGACGACGAACGCCCAGCCGGCCTCATAGCCCCAGAAGTCACCGAGCCGACGACGGCCGTAGACGTACGTGCCGCCCGACTCTGGGTAGAGCGCAGCAAGCCTGGCCGAGGAGGTCGCGTTGCAGTACGCCACGATCGCCGCAACTCCCAGGCCGATCAGCAAACCGGCTCCAGCAGCCTTCGCCGCTGGCGCAAAAGCCGCGAACACTCCGGCACCGATCATTGAGCCAAGGCCAATGACTACGGCATCACCGAGGCCGAGACGCCGCTCCAATGCACCCGACGGCGTTGGCACGATCACATTGTGGCTGGTCAGCTGGTCGCGGCGCTGAGCACCGCCGAGTGAAGTAATCTGCAGGGTTCCATCGCAGAAACGCGCCGAATTCCTTCACTCGAGAGAAGGGGCGCTGGCCCGGCCGTCGAGGACGCGGCACCGGAATGGTTCGTGCTGGGTGGAGCTGAGGGTGGTCCTGACGGGATCTAGTTCGAGGTCACGCCAGAGTATCCACCGTCTGTTCGGTTACACCGTCGATCTCATCAAATCGGACGCCCCGGCCGTGGGCCTACCGGCAGCGAGGCAACACCAGCATCGGCTGACTAGTCCCGAGGTCGTGGCAGTGGCAAGGGCGTACACAGCTGGTGCATCAATGAAACAGCTAGCACGAGAGTTCGGGGTGCATCGTCACACGATCGCAGCGAGCCTCCGCCAGCTTGGGATACCGATTCGGCAGCTCGGATTGCCGCAATCGGACATCGAGGGAGCGCGAAACCTATACCAGCAAGGATGGTCGCTGGCTCGTCTAGGCAACCATTTTGGTTGCGACGCGTCAACGATCTGGAAGGAGCTCAAGTCCGCCGGCGTGCCAATGCGTCGGCCTTGGGACCGGGTCTAGCTTCCGGTTAGCTCGCACGGTAGGGAGCCGTCAGACGCCACCGCTGGGTCGCAATCCCTGGCACCAGCTCTGCCAGCCCACGCTCCCCTAGACGATTAAGGGCACTCCGCACATTGGGCTCGTCGGGCCTATCCATCGCACTTGCAAGTTCGCGCGGTGAGACTCCGTGGCTCGTGTCGGCGTTTGCCAAGAGACGTGCGACCGATAGCTGGAGCGAACCCAGGTCGGCGTCCTCGATGTTCAGATGATGTGCCCCATCTGCGTCACCCGACTCAAGTTCGCGGGCGAGATCTAGCGCGGCCGCACTCAGTGTGCGCATGAACCGGGCTATTGCAAGGCTGCTGGTTGCTGTAGTTGGCATGACAGTGAGACTAGCTGACAGTTTCTACTATGTCAACAACGTTGACAGTGTCGACAGCGACCTGACAACCCGCGCTTACGAGCCATTGAGGAACGCTGGGAGCTGTCCGGCCGCCGGGACCAGCGCTTCGCGGATGTGCGTAGCGATTTTGAGTTCGTCGCTGTCGACCGGCGTCCGGCTGTACACGACCTGTCTCCAGTCATGGAGATCGAACGGGGCCTCGGCGATCGCCTGATTGAGAATTACGGGCATCTTCTCGAGGGCGTGGGCGAAGCCGAGCTCCCACATGACGTTCGGGTTGTTCCCGGTGATGTCGGCGACTACAACATCCGCGTTTCGGATCGCCTGAATGATCTGATCGGTGATCTTTCCCGGCTTCGAAATCTCATCGGCGCGCTCGACCAGG
>DATCFU010000114.1:0-2276 GCA_036509315.1 Acidothermaceae bacterium | reverse complement strand
AGCGGTCGACTTCGGTTCCCCTCCGCCCCTCCCGCCGCCGCTGCCGAGCGTTGCACCTGCCAACGCACCGCGTGTGACCTTTACGGGAGAAGCCGACGAGAATGGAAGCGCAAGGGCCTGCCCGGGAGGGACGGTGCCGGCGATGAGACCTTCGGTGGCCGAGATACAGGCTGCAGGTGGCGTGAGCGCGTTTCGGCTAGCGGCGGCGTCGCGCCGACACCCGAATGGCAGCGAGAGCTCATACGAGCACGACTGCTGGCAGAACTGCAGCGGCCCCGGGGACTATCCCAGTGGCAACGACGGTCAGTTCGAGCACGCCGTCGGCATTCAAAACGAGACGGCATATGGCCTTCTCAGTTATCTATCGGTCTGGGTCGAGATCCAGCCTGGGCGTCCATTGATCGTGTGAGCGGAATCGACGCCGGGCGTGAGCGTCTTCGGTTGCGCGGCGGATTGGGTCGGGCGACAGCGGTTGGATGACCAACGAGCGCGTCGAGACTGCGGCCGAACGAGAGCTTGCTGCATTTCGGGGAGAACTCCGGAAGATGAAGGCTGGCGATGTGGACCTGGAGCGAGTCGAACGCGAGATCCTGGAGCACCTGAAGGCTGTCGGCCGGGAGATGCTGTCGGACGCGATGACGCGGGCGGACACGTCGGCTCCGGAGGTCGATATCGACGGTCAGCGTTGGGGGAATCGGCGGCCTCAGAAGTCTGTCTACCAGAGCCTCTTCGGCCCGGTGGAGGTCGAGCGAGGGACCTACCAGCAATCGGGTCGCGGGCGTGTAGCCATCCCGATGGACCTTCGCCTTGGCATCGTAGAGGGGGCGTACACGCCGGTGATGGCGCGCGTGCTGACTCGTGGCGTCGCGGTCATGACCGAGGAGGACGCGTCCGACTTCCTCGGCGAGGTGGGCCTCGCGACCGTGAGCAAGTCGACGTTCAGCCGGATTCCGCGGGCCATCGCCGCACGATACGAGCAGCGCCGAGCCATCATCGAGCCTGCACTGCGCGAGCAAGACGTGATTCCGGACGGAACCGTGACCGTGCAGGCTGCACTCGACGGCGTCATGGTTCCGCAGGACGGCGAGTACGCCCGGCCACGCGGTCGCAAGACCGACTCTCCGGACCCACCACGGCACGAGCAGCGATACGGTGTCGTGGGCAGCGTCGCCCCGGCCTCGACCGACAGCACCATGGGTCGGTCCTGGCACGAGGCGTCGGTCGCCACGCTCGCGTTCTTCGACGTCGAGGGCAGGCGGCTGAAGACGACGTACGTCGCGCGCATGCCTGAGGCGGGGAAGGTCACGACCGTGGACACCCTCGAGAAGGAACTGCTCGCCGTCATTCAGGAGCGGAGCGACCTGAACGTCGTCTTCGCGAGCGACGGGGCTGCACCGCAGTGGACATCCCTCGCAAGGATCAAGAAGCGACTGCCGAAGGTCTTCTCCGGCCACACCATGGATCTGGTCGATGCGTTTCACGCCGCCGAGTACATCCAGAAGGCCGCCGACGCGATCGAAGGGACGGACTCTCCCGACGCGAGGATCCTCGCCGCCACCTGGCGCGAGACCATCAAGGAACGCGATGACGGCGCGGCGACCGTCCTGCGCTCGATGCGCGCCCGGCTTGCGCGAGTCGAGGGTGCAGGCCGCCGCAAGGAGACCGAGGCCGCGATTGGATACATCGCGAACCAGAACGATCTTGGCAGAATGAAGTACGCCGAGGCGACGCGGCGGAACTACCCCATCGGAACGGGCATCACCGAGGCGGCCGCCAAGACGATCGTTGGAACCCGGATGAAGCGTGCAGGCGCCCGCTTCTCGCAGCACGGCGGACAGACCGTCATGACGTTTCGAGCGGCCCTCCTGTCGCAACGCTTCGAGGCACTCCACCGCGAACTGCACCTCAGCTACACGAACGTCGTGAAGGATGCGGCGGATGCGGCGTGATCATGCCCGACGCGGATATGCACCCGGAGCGCTGCTTGCGATCTTGCTGCCGCACGCTCGTCTCGTCCGCGTGCACGTCGGGGGAGTCGGCCACGAGCGCGAGCGCTGCGCTGTAGATCGGTCGGAGCTCGGCGGCGGCGCGATGAAGCAGCGAGCACATGGTGCTTCGTGACATCGGGATGCCGAGGTTTCGATACTCCTTCTCGAGTCGGTACTGAGGGATCGAGTGCGCGCACTTGCTCACGACCAGGTGCGCGATGAAGCTCGCGCCGTAGCGCGTCTTGTCGCCGACGCGGTCAGGCGCGGGCGCGGTGATGATGTGACCGC
>DATCFU010000113.1:0-2794 GCA_036509315.1 Acidothermaceae bacterium | reverse complement strand
GCGCGCCCATCGACGCCGCCGCCGGATTCCTTCGCCGCTCGCGAGATTGTGTCTTCGCGGACGACGACGGTGACGAACGCTTCGCTGCGCACGGCAGCGGGTGTCAGCACACTCGTCAACAGCGCGTTGACCCGCAGAGGCAAAGAGTGCGCACCTGCGCGGGTGTGGCTGGTGACCCACGCGTCGCGTTCGGCGCCGTCGTCGGGCACCGTGCGTACTTGGAGCGCGATCATGTCGATGAGCTGCGCGCGTGCGGCGATCTCCTGCAGCTCCGCAAGCCCGGCCGCCATCCGATCCCGATCGTGCTGTTCGGCCAGGCCGATGCCCGGATGGACGACGCGCGCAACCGCGGCCCAGGTGCGCCTGGCGTGGTCTTGCACGATGGCTGGTCGAGTGAGCAGCTGCCCGAACGGAGGACCATCGTGGGTGCGGACACCGGCCAACACTCCTGGCAGATCTGCCTCGCTCAGGTCGCGCGCGATCCCCGCGGCCGCGTTCGACTGCCACTTCGTCCAACCCATGATGCCTCCGACTGCGAATAGGGCAAGGTCGCTGAACCAGTGCGCGGCCGAGCGGCCGCCGATCCGAATAGCGACGACGGCTGCGAGCGATGCCCAGGCCGGTAGGTAGCCGAGGAACAGCCACCAGTCGCGGGCGTTGATAGCTGCCAGTAACGGCAGGCCACCGAGCACGATCACTGTCAGCTGCGCGCCGGTTAGTCCCAGGAACCAGCCGGTGACGTCCTTGGAGTAGTCGCTGTAGCGCGTAGCCGCTCCGAGCTCCGTATTCATGTCACTTCCTCAGACCAGCAGAATCGGTGCGGCATCAGCGGCGATCGCAGCCCCGCCTGCGGCCTCACTTGCGCCGCCGGCGGACGGACTTGTGCCACCGGGCGTGGGTGCACCTGGTGTCGGCGGCTCAGATGACGGCGGGGTTTGGCCCGTCGCCCCGGAGTCCCCGTCGCTAGCCGGAGGCGGCTGGTGGCCTCGTTCGCCCGGCGCCGGTCGGCTGCCGGAGTCGCCGTTTCGCAGAGCGGCGTCTTGGCCGTAGTACGGGGCTTGATGGCCGACACCGGCGGACGCGAGGACGTCGGCGCTGATCGCGGTCGTTTTCGTCGCGATCGACGCGGCGATTGATTGGCCCTTCTGAAATGCCTGACCGGCAGTGCCGAACACGCCAGCGAACCTGCCCGTCGTCGCGGTAGCTGCCGTTGCCTCACCTTGCGACTGGCCCGCGCCGGACTGCCTGACCGATGCGCCCGAGCCGTGCTGTCCTCCACCCGCCATCGCGCCACCGCCGAGAAGTCCGCTAGCGCCGCCCGCAGTGTCGAACGCCTGCCGCATGGAGGCCCCCGACGGCGTGCCGGGATCGACGAACGCAAACAGCCGGAACAACACCAAAGGGCTGACAGCACCGATGAGCACCAGCACGCAGCCGACCACCGCCATCCCGACCGCGGCCGCGGTTTGATCACCGTCGCCTGCGATGACGCCCTGGGAGATCTTGACTCCGAGGCCCAAGACCAGCGCCGCCATAGGTGCAATGAGTAGCGAGACGATGAACCAACGAAGCGTTTTCCAAAACCAGGTCCGGGTGGCATCGGACAGGAGCCCGGCGGCCGAGATCGGCGAGGTGGCGACTAACAACATCAGAGCCGCTTCACGCACCAGCATGATCAAGATGTAGCCGATCGCGGCGGGGAAGATCAGGAACACTGTGCACAACCCGAGTGCAGTGGCCACCGCAGCGTCACCGGCTTGTCGGGGCCAGGAGTCGGTTACCGACACCGCCGCAAAGCTGTTCACGTGAAGTAAGCCGTTCAGCAGACCGCGGGTCAATCCGGCAGCAGCAGTCACCAACAAGGCTGCGATGCCTATGTAGCCGATCCACACCAACGCGAATTGGCCGATCCCGATGAATACCCGAGCCACCGACTTTCCTTCTCGGCGAAACAACGCCGCGCCCAGCTGGAGGAACCCAATGAGTCCTGCGGTCGCGGCGCCGAGGTAGAACGTGTACGGCAACACCTGGGCCAGCGGGCCGGTACTCGACAAGTCGGGTGTGGTGAAAGCGTCGATGACCTTGAAGGCGAGCTGCAAGATCCACACGCCACATGACCACAACGCTGTCATCGCCGACGTCCACGCATCGGTGGCAGCGGCGCTGGCCGTGTCCCCCAACCAGTTCAGCGGATTAATGTCGATCGCCCGCGCCAACGTCGGCGCGTTACCCACGGCGCAAGTCCTTGTAGCCGGCGGCGAACGCGGTATCGGTGTCCGGCCACACCGAGGGGCCTGGCGCAGCCTCCGCGCCAGGCCCGATCACCCAACGGGTTTGCTGCCACACCATCTTCTGGCAGTCGGCGTCCGCGACCCGGCCGGTCTGGGCGAGGGTCGCGTCAAATTCGAAGTCCACGCATACAACTGCAACGCCCGCGCCGATGCTTCCCTTGATCTGGCCCATCAGCGGGGTGACGACCAGAGCCAGTTGCGGCGAGCCGCCACCAGACAGCCCGGCCGCTGTTAAGAAGGCCGCCATCGCGGTGACCCCGGACCAGTTTTGTGGCGTCGGTCCGCTAGGCGCAGCCCAGCCAGCGATAACCGCGCGAACGCCACTCATGCTGGTCGTTTGCATCGCCGCTTGATCCAGCGCCGCGAGCTGGGCGAGCGCACCCTGCGGGGTCTGCGGGAAGCCGGTCGGCACACCTGCTGGCCCGGTGCCGGTCGACTGCGGGATCACGATCGTTCCGGGGTCGCGCATCGATACGGGTGCCGGCTGTGCAGCAGCGGGGCCA
>DATCFU010000112.1:0-3937 GCA_036509315.1 Acidothermaceae bacterium | reverse complement strand
ATGACGGTGTCATAAGAAGCTGTCATATCTCGGAGCCTATTTCGGAGCGCACTGCAACGGCCAGATCCGAATATCAGTAGCGCTGCGCGCGTGTCGTCGCGGCACGATCGTGCTGCGGTCGAACGACCGTGTCAGCGGCAGATGCGGTCGTTGGTCTGTCGACTCGACTGGAATCGGAAGAGCGCAACCTTAGGCGCGCGGACTGACGTTGTTCGTCCATTGGTGACCGTCCCAGAAGCGCCATTGCGTCGCGTCGTTGGGGTCGACATACCACTGAGCGGGAATCGGCTGTGGCACATTCTGTTGCACCGCAGGGGTGGCGGGCGCAGAGATTTCCGGGGGCGTCTCGACGGTCGGGCTCGCGGTCGGGGCGGCGTCTTCCGTTCCTAAGTCGTCCAGTTCGTCGCTGATGTCGTCATCTACGTGGGTGGCTGGTTGTTGCTCGTCATCGCTGTGGGCCGTTACCGGTTCGTAGGCTTCACTTGTCGCGTCGGAGAGCGCGTCGAGGGCAGCGTCGGCGTTGCTCGCCGGGCCTTGGGTTTCGTGGGTGATAGACCCGGAAGCTCGCCATTCGAGTGCGTCGGCGGTGTCGCGGTATTCGACGAGTTGTGCTCCGGCGACCCTGGAGAAGATGTCGCGTACTTCGCTGGGGGTGGCGTAGAAGAATTCGCGGCGGGCGTTGATGCGGTTGACCTTGCGGTCCGCGAGCGCTTGGTGAAGGTGGGTCTCCAGTGAGACCGCGTCTTCGTGGAAGACCATCGCGTGAACGTCGAACCGGAACGGGACGCTTGCGTCGCCGAGCTCGGCGACCCGGTCCATCGGATCGAGACGCCGGGTCATGCCGATCTTCACCATATTCGGTCCGAACGCTCCGACGTTGGAGATCACGTATACGTGCCCGGTGCGAATGTTCGCCGCACGTTGTTCTACGCCAGAAATTGAGGCGCCGATCTCATCCAGTTTCGCCTGAGCTTTCGCCACCGCATCCGGGTCAGTGCTCGGATCGAGTTTCCCGAGCAGGTTCCGGTAATGCTCTTGTTCTTTGCGAAGCTTGTCCAACGCAGCAGCCATCTCCGCCGCCGCCTCGGCCTGATCGCGCAGCTGTGCCCGGCGGTCTCGTTCGGCTTCCTTCTCCTGTTGCTTGCGCACCTGGTAGTCGGCGGTCAGTTCCAGTTCTTCGAACCGCAGCCGGTGGTAGCCGGGCGCAATCCGGATGCTCATGGTCTTGCCAAGGCGCTCGATCGCCATCGCCGACTTATCCAACCGCGTCTTCGTGCTTACCAGCGTGTGCGGCCGAAGCGCGCGGACGAGGCTGTCAGCTTCGGCGTTGTATGCGCGCAGCATCAGCGTCGAGGTGTCCTTGACCATCTTGCGACCCTGCGCGGCGGAGTTGTTCACCGTCCATGTGGTGGAGCCCTCAACGGCGTGGCCGGCTCGGATCATCGCTTTCATCCGTCCTTGCACATTTACCAGTGCGCCTTTGTACGCCACCGCGTCGGCAAGTGGGTGGTTGAACGTGTAGAAACCCGCTTCCTGCATGCTGGCTTCGTCCAGATCATGGGCGAGCTCCGCACGCGCCGCATGTTCCTCAAACACCGCCTGCGCGGCCGCTCGCTCCGCGGCTGCGACCTCGGCCTGCAGCCCTGCGAGTTCGGTGCGCGCGGCACCGATCTCGGCTTGTAGCGTCAGCGCTTCGGTGCCCTGGAGGTGCGCGATCCACCCAGTGAGGCGCTCAACCTCAGCCTCGAGCTCTTCGACTTTTTTGCCGCTCCCGAACGCCATGGTTATCTCCACTGTTGGCTCGCACCACTGGCCCGACGACGGCTTGCGTCAAGCTGATTGTCGTCAGTGTCAGCCGCTGCCGCTACGGGTTGTCTGGGGAAGTAGGGAACTCGAGCGACCTGTACCCATCGAGGCAGGGCGCCGGCCAGGGCTTGTTTGGTCGAGCGCCTCCCATGCACGTCGCGGCAAATGTGCGCGTTCGGGTCAGGGATTGTTCATGCTTTGTGCGCGCCGTCGAAGCAGCGGCAGCAATGCCGCGGGCACCACTAGTTGGAACACGATGACACCGGCGGTCAGCAAGATGTCTGGCCACGGGCTGGCTAAGCCGCTCGCGAGGACACCGAAAGCAACGCCGAGGTTGACTAGGAGCGGGTAGACGGCGCGTTTCATCTGGGTAATGCGCGGTTGGGCCTGGGCCCTCTGGTCGACAGTGGCGTGTACCAGCGCCGGGAGCAGCCTCAGCAACAGTTCATAGATCGTTGCGGACATCAGCCCGATGAGCACGCCCCAGGCGAATAGCCACCAGCGCCAGTGGCCGAACTGGATGGCGGCGACGGCGCATGCGACGAGAACCGTCGCCCCACTGGCGTACATCAGACGACGAGATCGTGGGCCGTAGGGATCGCCGAGGACGCCGATTGGGCGGCGCGCCGGTTGGGCGTCGGTCATGGCGATGCTGTCATGGCGGGGCTTTACCACCCTCGATGATCAAACAAACGCGCACCGCGGATCGCACCCTCTCTGCGGCCACGTGAATGCGCATCACAGCGGCTTCTTATAACTTTCGGGTAGGCCGGGCCTGGCAGGGTTTGGTCTAGGCGTCCGGCTCGTCGTTCTCAACGCGGCTGCCCACGCTTGTCGTGTGGCTCTCATTTGGCCTGCGCGAGCCGGACGTCGCTCCAACGAGCGGGAGAGGCTCAAGAAGGGTTTGCTCTGCTCGAAGAAGCGGTGCCCTCCCAGCTCAAAACCGGTGATTGGTTTCGATGTTGAGGAGATTGGGATGGGTGCTGGTGTGGTGATCGGGATGGACCCGCACAAACGGTCAGCGACGATCGAAGTGATGGACGGCGAGGAGACGATTCTTGGTGGCGGCCGGTATGCCACCGACGTCGCCGGCTACCAGGCAATGGTGAAGTTCGGTCGCCAGTTCGAGCAGCGGACGTGGGCGATCGAGGGCTGCAACGGGATCGGTAAACACATCGCCGAGCGGCTGCTCGCCGATGGTGAGCTGGTGGTGGATGTGCCACCGAAGATGTCCGCCCGGGTCCGGGTGTTCGCCACCGGCCAGGGCCGCAAAACCGATGCCACCGATGCGCATTCGGTCGCGCTGGTCGGGACCCGGATGAGTGGCCTGCGGCCCGTCGTCAACAACGAGCAGCTCGCTGTGCTGCGGCTGCTGGTGGATCGTCGCCGGTCGTTGGGTGATGACCACACCAGGATGGTTTCCCAGCTGCACCGGTTGCTGCTCGAGCTGATCCCTGGCGGTGCGAAAACGTCATTGTCCGCGGCGCAAGCCAAGGCATTGCTGGGGAAAGTCCGCCCCCGCGACACCGCGGGGAAGACCCGGCGGCGGGTCGCCGCCGAACTGATCGCCGATCTCGAGCGGATCTACGAGCGCACGAAGGCCGCCGACAAAGAACTCAAAGAACTGCTCGCCGCAACCGGTACCACGCTCACGCAGCTGCATGGCATCGGACCCTCCGGTGCGGCGCGGCTGCTGGTGGAGGTGGGGGACATCACCCGCTTCCCGACCCGTGCGCACTTCGGGTCCTGGACCGGCACCGCACCCATCGACGCCTCATCCGGTGACCACGTGCGGCATCGGCTATCGCGGGGTGGGAACCGGCAGATCAACCGGGTGTTGCACATCATGGCTGTCGTCCAGTTGCGCAGCCAAACAGAGGGACGCGCGTATTACGACCCCAAGAAAGCCGCCGGCAAGACATCGATGGAAGCCATGCGCTGTTTGAAACGGCGACTGTCCGACGTCGTTTACCGGCAGTTGCTCGCCGATGCGATCCGGCCGAGTAAGGCAGGTCCGGGAGGACACTCGGGGGCGACTACAAGCTCCAGCGCGGTCGACTCAAACCCCGATATCGACGCTTCGGAGAAGTCACTTCCCGGACCCGCCAACCATCACGTTACCCGCGCGAAA
>DATCFU010000111.1:0-4357 GCA_036509315.1 Acidothermaceae bacterium | reverse complement strand
TAGCCGGCGGCAACGCCTCGCTCCATCTGCGCGCGCACACCCTTTTCGACGGACGGGATGAACTGTCGCGGCACCGCGCCGCCGAATACCTTGTCGATGAACTCGAAGCCGGTGCCTTGGGGAAGCGGTTCGATCTCGATGTCGCAGACGCCGAACTGACCGTGGCCGCCGGACTGCTTCACGTGACGCCCGTGCGCGACCACCTTCGAGCCGAACGTCTCGCGCATGGGCACCCGAAGTGGCACCTGCTCGACCTCGACGCCGTACTTGTTCTTCAGCCTGTCGAGCAGAACTTCGGCATGCGCTTCGCCGATGCACCACAACACCAGCTGGTGGGTCTCTGAGTTCATCTCGAGTCGCAAGGTCGGATCTTCGGCTGCGAGCCGACCGAGTCCTTGTGAAAGCTTGTCTTCGTCAGACTTCGACTTTGCCCGTACGGCAACCGGCAACAACGGCTCCGGCATATCCCACGGGCTCAGAAGTAGCGCGTGTTCCTTGTCCGACAAGGTGTCCGAGGTCTCTGCGCGCGCGAGCTTCCCGATCGCACAGATGTCGCCGGCTATGCATTGCGTGACCGGTCGGTGTGTTTTGCCAAGAGGCGAGCTCAGGGTACCCACGCGTTCGTCGACGTCGTGGTCTTCGTGACCGCGGTCAGCCATCCCATGGCCCGACACATGCACGACCGTGTCAGGGCGCAGCGTTCCGGAGAACACGCGAACCAAAGACACCCGCCCGACATAGGGGTCCGTCGTCGTCTTCACGACCTCGGCGGCCAATGGCCCAGACGGATCGCAGGTCAGCGATGTGACCTTCGAACCGTAGAGCGGCATTACCGGCGGCAACGGGTGCTCGAGTGGCGACGGAAATGCGTGCGCGAGCAATTCGAGCATTTCCGCGCTGCCGATGCCGGTCGTGCCGCACACACCAAGCACTGGGTAGAAAGACCCACGGGCGACGGCCTTTTCGAGGTCCTCGATCACGATCTTCACATCGATGTCCTCGCCCGCGAGGTAGCGATCCATCAAGGTCTCGTCTTCGCTCTCGGCAATGATCCCTTCGAGCAACTCGTCGCGGGTGCCGCCGATCGCCTCGAGTTCCGAGGCGTTCGCAGACCGCACCTCTCGCCGTCCGCTGCTGTAATCGCCGACCTGGCGGCTGAGCAAGCCAAGCAATCCGGTCATCGCGCCGTCGGCTGATTGGACGGGCACGTACAACGGCAAGACGCCGCTGCCAAAGGTCGCCTGGCATGCGCCAACGACCGCTTCGAAGTCGGCTCGCGGCGAGTCGAGTTTCGTGATGACGACCGCACGTGGCATGCCGACCTGCGCGCATTCCTCCCACAGCATCCGGGTCGAGCCGTCGATGCCGTCAACCGCTGACATGACGAAGAGAGCGGCGTCGGCGGCGCGCAGGCCGGCCCGCAAGTCTCCGACGAAGTCGGCGTACCCGGGCGCGTCGAGCAGGTTGATCTTTATGCCATCGTGTTCGACCGGCGCCAGCGCAAGCGAGACCGACCTCTGATGACGCACCTCGGCGTCTTCGAAGTCGGTCGTCGTGGTGCCGTCCTCGACCCGACCGGCTCGTGGGATCGTGCCGGTCGCGACGAGAAGGGCCTCGACGAGCGTGGTCTTCCCGGCTCCGGAGTGGCCGACCAGAACGACGTTGCGGATTTTGCTTGGCTGGTCGGCCGTCGGTGCTGTGCCGGCGGCTCCTGCGGGACCAGTCGCCTTGTCTGACATGGGTCACGCCTCCTCAGCATTGAGGTTGAGGACTCGACTCTGTACCTGCGGATTCGTTGCCACAAGAGGTTGGCGAGGTGAGCCTGTGCACTGACACCGCCAGGCCGCGCCGGGCCTGCCGCTCGGGCGTGGCGGGCGGGTGATTGCACGCTCCTCGCTACGATGGCCGGGTCAGCCCAGCACCTCTCGGTGGACGGCGAAACGGACGGACATGCTCAAGCGTGCGCGGATTCCGCTGCAGCGCGTGCTCGGTCCGCTCGGCCAGGCGCTGGCGCGCGCCGGAGTCAGCCCCAACATGGTCACGGCGTTCGGCGCGCTGGGGGTGTGCACCTCTGCGCTCATTTGCTACCCGCGCGGCTGGCTCTTCTGGGGATCCTTCGCGATCACGATCTTCGTACTGTCAGATCTCGTGGACGGTGCACTCGCCAGAGCTCGCGGCATCACCGGCCCGTGGGGCGCCTTCCTTGACTCCAGCCTGGACCGGCTCGCGGACTCCGCGGTCTTCGCCGGCTTGATCTGGTGGTTCGCCCGCGATGGCCAGCCGGTGCTGCTCGGCTTGTGCATCTTCTGCTTGATCGCGGGCAACCTGGTCTCGTATACGCGGGCGCGCGCTGAGGGTCTTGGACTTCGCGCCGACGTTGGCGTCGCCGAGCGCACCGAGCGCACGATCGTCATCCTCGTCGCGACTGGCCTGAGCGGACTAGGCATTCCGTTCATCCAAGCCATCGGGCTGTGGCTGCTCGCCGCGGCGAGCGCGGTGACGGTCTGCCAGCGCTTCGCTGTGGTCTACCGGCAAGCGAACGCGATCACCCCCGCGCAGGATTCGTGACCGACTCGCAGGTCTCTCGCCGTGATCGATGGCAGACGCCTGGCTTTATGGCCGGCGCAACACTCGCCCGGATTCTGCCCGAAGGATTGCTTCGGCCGATCTTTCGAGTGATCGCGGACGTGATCTGGCGACGCCACGGTCGTAGCGTCGATCAACTCGAGCGGAACCTGCGACGGGTGGTCGACGCCACCATGCCGGCGCCCGAGTTGTCCGCGTTGACCCGTCGGGCGATGCGTTCCTACGGCCGATACTGGCTGGAGTTCTTCAGGCTTCCCGCCTTCCCCCGCGAGCGGATACTCGGCCGGATGCTTTTTGAGGGTGAGGAGTTCCTGGCCGAGGCGCTTGCAGACGGTCGAGGCGTCGTGTTGGCCCTGCCACACTCCGGGAACTGGGACCACGCAGGAGCGTGGCTGGTCTTGAGGGGGTATCCGTTCACCACCGTGGCCGAGCGGTTGAAGCCAGAAGAGTTGTTCGACAGGTTCGTCGAAGCGCGGGAGCGGGTCGGCATGGAGGTATTGCCGCTGACCGGGGGAGGCCGCACGACGTTCGCCCTGCTACTCGCCCGGTTGCGGGCCGGCAAGACGCTATGTCTGGTGGCGGACCGCGAGTTCGGAGATGGCGGCATCGAGGTGTCGTTCTTCGGTGAGCCGGCGATGATGCCGGCCGGGCCGGCATCCCTTGCGCTAGCGACCGGCGCTGCTTTGCTTCCGGCATGTCTTTGGTTCAGCGACGAGGGTGGCCCAGGCGGCACCTGGTGCGGCTGGATGCGCGAGGAGATAAAGCCGCCCACCGAAGGTGACAAGCGGGCCAAGATAGCCGCGATGACACAAACCCTGGCCGATCGATTCGCCGAAGGGATCGCTGCACACCCGCAGGACTGGCACATGCTCCAGCCGATGTGGCTGGCCGACGTGCAGGCCCGCGGGTGAAAGTCGGCCTGGTCTGCCCTTACACCTGGGACGTTCCTGGGGGCGTGCAGGCGCACGTTCACGACCTCGCCCTCGCCCTGATTGGGCTCGGACACGACGTGTCAGTCATCACGCCAGCTGACGACGACGCCGCGCTGCCGCCCTACATCGTGTCAACGGGCCGTGCTGTGCCGGTGCCCTACAACGGAGCGGTAGCGCGGATGGCTTTCGGCCCGTTGTCCGCGAGGCGCGTTCGCCGGTGGCTGCGCGAGGGCGACTTCGATGTCGTGCACGTTCACGAGCCCACCACGCCGAGCTTGTCGTTGCTGGCCACCTGGTCGTTCGACGGCCCGTTGGTAGCGACGTTCCACACGTCGGTGCAACGGGCCCGCACGCTTGCCGCTGCGTACCCCATTCTGCAGACCGCACTGGAGAAGATCAGCGCCCGCATCGCTGTCTCGCAGGCCGCGCGACGCACGTTGGTTGAGCATCTGGGGGGCGACGCCGTGATGATTCCCAATGGCGTGTCGATGGCGGCCTTTGCCGGTGTCGAGCCCTTTCCCGGGTGGCCGGGCGAGGGCGGCGCGCTGGGATTCCTCGGCCGTTTCGAGGAGGCACGCAAAGGGTTGCCGATTCTGCTTGCCGCGTTCGAAAAGCTGGCCGCGGTCCGTCCGGGCCTGCGGCTGCTGATCGCTGGACCAGGCGACCCAGACGACGTGCGAGACGCGCTGCCGCCGGACGTCTTCGACCGCGTTCACCTGCTTGGTCAAGTCAGCGACGCCGACAAGGCGCGGATGCTTGCGTCCGTCGATGTCTACGTTGCACCCAACATCGGGGGCGAGAGCTTCGGCATCGTGTTGCTGGAAGCCATGGCGGTCGGC
>DATCFU010000110.1:0-11111 GCA_036509315.1 Acidothermaceae bacterium | reverse complement strand
CAGGCTGTCGCACGAATCGCGTGTCGCCGACGCGTTGAGGGGGCGTCGCGCGAGAATTTGGCATGGCCGTGAATATGCGCTGTGGAGATGTGGATCAGCTGCTGTTGATGCCGGTCTCGGTGCGGGATTGGCTTCCTGCGGATCATTTGGCGTTCTTCGTCTTGGATGTGGTCGCTGAGTTGGATGTGCGGCCGTTCTTGACGGCGCATCGCCTGGATGGTCGTGGTGGGGCGGTGTATGACCCGGCGATGATGCTGTCGGTGTTGCTCTACGCCTATTGCACGGCAGAGCGGTCATCGCGACGCATTGAGCGGCGGCTGAGCGAGGATGTTGCCTATCGGGTGTTGGCGGTTAATCAGGTGCCCGATCATGCGACGCTGGCCAGGTTCCGGCGCCGGCACCAAGGCGCGATTGCCGGGTTGTTCGGGCAGGTCTTGGCTTTGTGTGTCAGGGCTGGTTTGGTCGATGCCGGTGTGGTGGCGATCGACGGCACGAAGATCGCGGCCAACGCGTCGTTCTTCGCGAATCGCAACCGTGAGGACCTCGAGAAGCTGGCGGCCGAAATTCTCGATGAGGCTGAGCAGATCGATGTCGCTGAGGACGAGTTGTTCGGGGATCGTCGCGGCGATGAGCTTCCTGCTGAATGGGCGGGTGGGCGTGACCGTCGGGAGCGGATCCGCGCAGCGTTGGGTGAGCTGGATCGGCAAACCAGCCGCGACTTTGAGTCACGGGTAGCTGAACGGGCGGAGAAGGAAGCAGCTCTTGGTCGCAAGCTGACTGGACCGAAGCCGAAAGCCGACGCCGCGCGGCGGGCTCAAGTGCGGCGCGCGAACATCACCGATCCGCACTCGCGGGTCATCGCGCAGGCTTCGAAGGGTGTGCTGCAGGGCTATAACGCGCAAGCTGCCGCGACGGTGGAGCAGATCGTGGTCGCGGCCGAGGTCACGGCGACGACCAATGATCAGGCCCAGTTCGTGCCGATGGCCAACGCGGTGACTGAGAACCTCCTCGACGCCGGCTATGACAGCGGGGTGGGTGTGCTGCTAGCTGACGCCGGTTACTGGAGTGCCGTCAACAGCACGACCGATGTCGGCGCTGAGGTATTGATCGCGACGCGGAAAAGCCCGTGGCGTAAGGCCGACAAGCCCGACGACGACAAGCTCGCCGTGTTGGCGAAGGTCAACCGCGGGGAACTGTCCCAACGCAAAGCAGGGGAGATCCTCGGCGTCTCCTACACGTGGGTGCGAGACATGACCAAGCGGTACTTCGGGCAAGAAGGGCAACGGATCACCCGCTCCGCCGAACCCGGACCCGCGGAGTGGCTGCCGGTGATCGAACAACTGGCCCGAGGTGAGATCTCCAAACGCGCAGCCGCAGACCAGCTCACGGTCTCCAACAGCCGCGTAAATACCATGCTCGCCCACGTGCGAGGCGAAGCCATCGACCCGACAATCGCACGAGCCGTGATGGACGCCAAGCTGGCCGAGGAACCCAACGCCGAGCGGTACAAGAAACGCGGATCAACGATCGAACCCGTGTTCGGCAACATCAAAGCCAACCTCGGCTACCGGCGATTCAGCCTCCGCAGCCTTCCAGCGGTCAACAGCGAATGGCGTCTCATCTGCACCGCGCACAACATGCTCAAGCTGCAGCGAGGGCTCGGCTAAACCCGGGCGACTACCCCTTCAAACAGAACCCCCAAACACGCCCGGCGACACACGATTCGTGCGACGGCCTGCCTTGTGTGAACGTCACCACGTCGCCCATCACGCCGGAGCGTTCGAGATCCTGCCCGCCGGCGCCGGGAAGTTCCGCTTCGTCAGCGCCGACGGCCGCAACCTCAGCGCACCACCTCGAACCTCGCCCACTCCAGACAGCGGGCCTCTTGAAGACGAACACGCGCATCTCGCCGCCGACGCCGCCACCCCCCAATGGGACGGACAACGACTCAACCGCCCGTATGTGATCAGCGTCCTCGCCCAACGCCGACAAGCCAGCTAACACAGCAGCCCGGCCATCCGGCGGTGTAGCCGGAGAGGGACCGAAGGTGACGGCGAGACCCCGTGGGTAGTCTCGTCGCGGCTCGCGGCTAAAGGTCGGTCTGCAAGCCGTCCCACGACCAGTGCGGCATCGGTAGTCCGGTCGGTACCTGCGCGCCCTGCGGCGAGTAGACGAGCACGTCCCTGACCGCCCATTCCATGTACGCACGGAGGGCGGCACGAAAGGCGGGGTCATCGGGCAACCCGGCGTCGTCGGCCGCTTGCACGAAGCAGGCGACGAATCGGCGTCCGAGGTCGGTCATGTCGCCGTTACCTGCGTGCAGCTGCTGCAAAGACGATTGATCGCCGCACGACTGGGAGTAGGTGGGCGGCCCGCCCATGACCTCCGCCCAGTACGCAGCCAGCCGCTCGATGTGCTGCGGATTTCCGCCGGGGTGCGAGAACGGGTGGTTAAGCTCGGGATCTGCAAGACAAAGCACGTGATGAGCGTTGGCCAACGCGAGAAATGCCGGCTCACCACCAGCGAACTCGAACAGCGTCGGACGCATAGCCTCGACCACCTCCTGCTACCAGGCCGACTTCGCGTAGTCCTTGAGGAAGCAATCGTAGAGATCGACACCTTGCTCGCCCTGCACGATCGGGTCGTACACGCGCGCCGCGCCATCGACGAGATCGAGCGGTGCGTGGAATCCCTCGTTGGCGAGTCGCGCCTTGGTGGGATGCGGCCGCTCATCGGTTATCCACCCGGTGTCGACGCTGGTCATCAAGATGCCCTCGGCGTACAGATCGCGTGCACTTGTACGCGTCAGCATGTTCACGGCAGCCTTTGCCATGTTCGTATGCGGGTGCCCGGCGCCCTTGTAGATGCGGCCGAACTGACCTTCCATGGCAGACACGTTCACGACATACTTACGGCGCGCGGTCGCCGCCGCCATCGATGCGCGCAACCGGCTCACCAGCACGAATGGCGCGATCGCGTTGCACAGTTGCACTTCGAGCAATTCGACGGGGTCGACCTCGTGTACGCGCCGCGTCCAGCTGTTGACCGCATCGAGGTCGGGCACCAAACCGCCGGCGTCGATTGCGGTCTGTTCCGCCACCCGCTCGAGGGACGCTGAACCGCTGGTCAAGGCGAGGGCAGTCAACGCGTGCGGCGTCAACTCGTGAGTCCCGTGATGTGCACCGATCGCGGCAGGCGCGGCACCCACGGAGTATCCAAGTTCGATCAACTCCGGACGCGGACCACCCGGTAGCGGCGCGCTCTCCGCGGCTATGAGCTGCGCGTAAGCGCCGGGCGTCCGGCGCACTGTCTGCGCCGCATTATTGATTAGGATGTCGAGCGGCCCCTGTGCGGCAACTGCGTCGGCAAGTTCGACCACCTGCGAAGGATCACGCAGGTCGACGCCCACGATGCTCAAGCGATGCAACCACTGCGAGCTGTCATGCATATCTGTGAAGCGGCGCACCGCGTCCGTGGGGAAACGAGTGGTGATCGTCGTGTGCGCACCATCGCGCAACAGGCGCAACGCGATGTACATGCCGATCTTTGCACGCCCGCCGGTCAGCAACGCGCGACGACCGGTCAGGTCGGTGCGGGCGTCACGGCGGCTGCGATTCAACGCAGCGCACGTCGGACACAGCTGGTGATAGAAGGCATCGACGTCGTGGTATCGCTCTTTGCAGATGTAGCACGCGCGCGCCTTGCCCAAAGTGCCGACGGTGGGTGCGGTCGTCGTGGTCGTGAGCGCCAAGCCCTGCGTCTCGTCATCGATGCGCCCCGGAGCTCCGGTCGCGGTTGCGGCGGTCACCGCTTCGTCCGCAGCGACGGTGGCTGCTCGTTTCTCCTTACGGTTGCGCTGTTTGACCGTCTTGTAGAGCCGCGCGGTCGCCCGGCGCACCTCGATGGCCTGTGGATGGTCGATCGGGAGTTCGTCGAGTTCCTCGAAAACCTCGAGCGCGATCGCCATGCGCACTGGATCGATGCCCGAGGCGCGCGGCACGGAAGGATCGGCGTCGCGCACCGGTTCCTTCTCACTGATCGTCATCCGAGGTCGCCGCTCTGTCGGGAACTTCTACTGATAGGAAACCATGACAGGGGTCGGCTTTTGCGCCATGGTCTGCTCGGGCGTCATGGTCGGATGGTCTTCCTTGTAGAAGTTCTTCCACCCAAACGGCACGCCCTTCGGCGCCGCATGCGTGACGGCGTTCCAGGTCGCGATCTTGCTCGGCGTGCCGCCCTCACCGTCCATATGAATCAGCACCGCGAGGTCGTTGTAGTTGGTCTTCAACGCGGCCTCGTCACCAATCATCGAGAGCCTGAACTGGTGCAGCACCAGCAACTTTTGTGGTAAGTGCTTCGACGCCGTGAGCTGCTCAAGCCACGCACCGACCGCGTTGATCTGGGCACTTGTGAGGCTGCCGATCTGCCCGAGCGGGTGCTCACCTTGCGCCAGCGCCCACTCCGGATCGATCGCTAGCCCGACGTCTGGCATCGCCAGCAACGACGTGTACAGCTTTGCTTGCGACAGCACGTTGGCGCTGCCGGGTTGCAGGTCGAGCACGACGTACAACCCTGCGGCGGTCGCGGCCTGCACCCACGGAAGCAGCGACGCAACGCTCGACTCCCCCGAGTAGTTGCCGTCGCTGCCTGCGGCTGCTTGCGCAACAGTCGCAATGATTTCAAATGTCGGAACGACAGGCACGGTGCTCATCGGTGCGTAGACAGCAGCGAGCTGCTTGACGCGCGCGATGCTCGATGGCAGGTCCTGCGCACCCAGGACACCGAGTGCGGCGCCGCCCGGATGTCCATACAGAGCAACCAATCGACGTCCAGGAAAGAAGATCTGACCGCCGCCCGGCAATTGCGTGCCGGTACTTGCGACGGCGACGCGAGCGGCCACAGTTACGGCCGTGCCAAATTGGGTGCCGACGGCGAGCACGTTGTGCGGTGGATGAGCAGCCAATGCAGCGATCGCGGTGAGATCGCGACGCGGGTCGGCGCCTTGCACCGACACGACGGTCGCCCGTGCCGCCTGCGCACTCGCCGACGCCATCGTCGCGACTGCGTCGGACGCCGGGTCGACCCCCTTCGACACGAGAACCGTAAGGTCGTCGCCGTCACTCGACGTCGCCGCCTGCGTCTGCGTCGCCGTCGCAACCACGCTGACTGACGGCGCAGCTGCGCTGACATCGGCCGCGCTATTACCGACCGCGACGACGGTGCTGGTCCCTAAACGAGTAAGTTCCGCTGCGAACAATGCAGGTGTCGGCGTGGCATTAGCCGGTGCCGCGCCGTCGTGATCCAGTAGTAGCAGCGGGACGTCGAGTTGCTGCGCCTCTGCGGCGCCGCTGGCGACGTCCGCCGCCTCGGTCGGCGACGCCACGACGACTGTCGGCGCTGACGTGAAGAGGGCCTGGCTGACCGATATCGACATCCGCGCAGGCGTCGCACCCCCCACCACGACCGTGCCGTGGACGCCCGAGGCGACCGTGGGCGGCGGGCTCGAGACCGGCGGCGCGGAGACGGGCGGGCTCGAGTCCGGCCCCGCGCTCGACGCCGGACTGGACGCGGGCGGCGCGGAGCCAGGGCTTGAAGCCGGAAGGCTGAACTGCTGGGGGCTGCTCACGCCTCCGGGGATCGCGCTCGATTCGGTAGGTGACTGATCAGCCTTCGATCCGGGTGAGGTGGTGCAAGCGCTGACGAGGAGCGCGAGGAGCCCAGCCACCGCCAACGGGACAGTGGCACGTGGGCAAGACATCCGACCCAGTATGCGACAACCCAGGGTGCACGCGGGCTGACTCGGTGACCGCCGCTAGCCTCGGCGGCGGTCGGCACGCGCCTGCGCAGCCGCCTCGATCAGCGGCCAGGCCTGCTCCAAGCCGTGTTCAAGCCTGGGTGAGCCGAACAAAGCTGGCCCGACATTGCTGAGCAGGTCAGTCGTCTCAGGCTCCCGCACGCGGGCCCGGCAGATCATTGGTGCGCTTGGCCCTGAGTAGCGGCGGACACCCTCGAGGAACATGACATTCGCGAGCACCATCCAGCGGCTATCGACACCCACTGGGTCGGCGCTGTCCTCATCAGATGGATCAGGGGCGAGAAAGCGGACCTCGCCGACGCCGGTAAAGGCGGTCGCTGCCGCGCACATGATGCACGGGCGGTGGGTGCTCCACAACGTGCACACCGACAAGTCGGTCTTCGTAGTGATCCCGGCCAACGCATTCATCTCCGCGTGGGCAATTGGCGTGTCCTGCAACGGATCGTCGCCAGCCGGCGGGTCATAGGCGTGTTTGCGCCCTTGCGCGATGATGTCCCCTGACGCGTCGAGGATCACCGCGCCGACGGGCAGACCACCCGAGCGCAGCGCTTCATGGGCGAGTTCGAGACTTCGCCGCACACTCACGTGAGCTTGCCGCCATTCCTGCATCGCCACGAGACCAAGCATCGCTAGAGGACCAATCGGTAACGGACTTCAGCGAGCGGCGTCTCTGCGATGACGATGTCCTTGGCGGCGCCATCGAGTTGCCAGCCGCCAATCTCGTAGAAACGCTGTGCGCGATCATTTCCGTCGAGCACCCACAAGATCGCCGCACCGAAACCCGCGTCGCGCAGCACATTCACCGCCGCAAGCATCAATCGCCGGCCGACGCCGCTCCCCCACACCTGGGGTAGCAGATAGATCGAGGCGAGTTCGCCGACGACCAACGGATCGAGGTCCTCGTCGCGCGCGGGCCCGACGTGCGCGAAACCGACCACGTTGCCGTTGGCCTCTGTCGCGACAAGCGTGCCGGTGCGCGGCCAGTCGGCTTCCGCGATCATCGCCGCCCACCCGGCACGCCGCGCGTCGACGTCGAGTTGATCCAGGTACACGTCTGGCAACAACCCCCTGTAGGCGCCCTGCCACGAGCGCACGTGAACAGTCGCGACGCCCAACGCGTCATCGGCAAGTGCACGGCGAATTTCCATCGCGACGACACTGTCTCAAGGAGGACGCCTGCACGCGCGGCGCAACGCCGTCAGACGAGCGATTTAGCGAGGACCACGAAGTAGAGATCCTCGCGTTTCGGTAGGCCGAATCTCTCGTCCCCGTAAGGGAAAGGACGCATCTCACCAGTGGCTACGTAGCCGCGCCTGCCGTACCAGGCAATGAGATCCTCGCGCTGACCGATCACCGTCATCTCGATCACGTCGCAGGCCCACTCGTCACGCGCCACCCGCTCAGCCTCGGCCAGAACCTGCTTGCCGACGCCACCACCTTGCAAACCAGGTCGGACGGCGAATGTGCCGAAGTAGGAGCGGCCGCCGCGGCGTTGCTCGATTGCGCAACAGGCGATGACCGCGCCGTGCTCGTCGCTGGCAAGGAGCAAGCGGCTATCGGCCGAGGAGACGACCGCCGCAATCGCCTCGGGATCGGTGCGCTGCCCGCCGAGCAGCTCGGCCTCCGTGGTCCAACCAGCCTTGCTGGTCTCGCCTCGGTAAGCGGACTCAACAAGATCAACTACCAGCGCCACATCGTCGGACGTGGCAGCCCTAAATGTGGGTGGCGGCGGCACGGCGACATTGTGCCAGCAGCGCCGGGTTCGAGGTCGCCCTCGCAACGATTCCAAACCGTAAGGAATCCGGCTGGAAAACTGTCACACCCCTATGTAAGGCTGCCATTGTCTGGCAGTCGATTTGCGGTAAGTGAAATAGGGAATGCATACTTAGCCGATAGGAAAAGGGGCCCCAGCGTGGCTGCGGCAATGTCGTCCACTCGCACGGTTGATCGCGCGCTGGGCCTCCTCGCAGTCGTCTGTGACGAGGATCCGATCATGCTGTCCGACTGCGCACGGCGGGCCGGATTGCCTGCCAGCACGGCGCTTCGGCTGCTCCGCACCCTCGAGGGATCCGGCTTCGTCGCACGCGGTGCCGACGGGTCGTTTCGGGCGGGTCCCCGCCTCGTCCAGCTCGGCGCGACCGCGCTCGGGCGACAGGCTTTGGTCGCGATGGCCGAGCCAGCGCTCAAGCGGATCGTCGCGGCGACCGGCGAATCGGCCTACCTCAGCATCGCCGGCCCCGCCGATACCGCCATCTACATCGCCATGGTCGAGGGCACCCATGCCGTGCGGCACACGAGCTGGGTGGGGAAAGCGGTCCCCTGCGCGGATCTCGCAGTAGGCGACGCATTGCGGGGTGAGGTCGGCCCACATGGGTATGTCGCCCAACGCGACCGCGCCGAACCCGACGTGACCGCGATCGTCGCGCCGATCCGTCGACCTGGTGGCATCGCCGGCGCGTTGAGCCTGCTCGGCCCCACCTACCGGATCGACGACGACACCATGCACGCGTACGGCCAGATCGTCAGCGCCGAAGCCGACGCGCTGGCAGCCCAACTCGACGCGCCGCCGCGCCCGGTGGCGAAAACAGACGGTGCTCGCTCCACAGACGGTGCCCGCTCCACAGACAGTGCCCGCTCCACAGACAGGGTGGTCTCGCGATGATCCGCTTCGATTCTGTGACGAAGACGTATCCCGACGGCACCGTCGCGGTCGACGACCTCAGCCTCACTGCGCCGTCCGGCAAGATCACTGTGCTCGTTGGGCCTTCGGGGTGCGGCAAGACGACCAGCGTGCGAATGATCAACCGGATGATCGAGCCGACGAGTGGCCGCATCTGGATCGACGACCGCGACCACTCGACGACGTCCCCCACCGAGCTGCGGCGCGGCATCGGTTACGTCATCCAGCACGCCGGCCTGTTCCCGCACCGAACGATCGTCGACAACGTGGCGACCGTCCCGCTGCTCCTCGGGCAGAACAGACGAGAGGCGCGCGCGAAAGCGCTCGAGCTACTCGAGCGGGTGGGCCTGCCTGCGAGTTTCGCGAAGCGGTATCCCGCGCAGCTGTCGGGCGGCCAGCAACAGCGAGTCGGTGTCGCCCGCGCATTGGCCGCCGACCCGCCAGTGATGTTGATGGACGAGCCATTCAGCGCGGTCGACCCCGTCGTGCGCGAGCAACTGCAAAACGAGTTTCTGCGACTGCAGAGCGAGCTCAGCAAGACGATCGTGTTCGTCACACACGACATCGACGAAGCGATCAAGCTTGGCGATCAGGTTGCCGTGATGCGCGTCGGTGGCAAGCTCGCGCAACTGGCGACGCCGGCCGACCTGCTCTCCAATCCGGTCGACGATTTCGTGGCCGGCTTCGTCGGTCGAGACCGCGGTTACCGAGCCCTTGGGTTCGAGCCCGTTCCCGGGCTGCATCTCGATCCCGAAACCACCGTGTTCATGGGGTCCGACGTCAGTGCAGCCGCTGCGGTTGCGCGCGATGGCTGGGTACTTGTCGTCGACGACCATGGCTGGCCGCAGGGTTGGCTCGCTGTCGGCGACGACGCCACCCGGGCCTCGCTGCAAATCACACCACCGTTGCTGCACCGCGGCGGCACTGTCGCGTCGGTGAACGGCACGTTCCGTTCGGTGCTCGACGCCGCTTTGTCGTCACCGACGGGTCGTGGGGTCATCGTTGACGACGCGCGCCGGTTCGCTGGAACGATCACGGCCGCGAACGTCGTCCGGCTCCTCGAGCAACAGCAGGTTGCGCATCAGCAAGCCGCACCCGTGCCGGCGTCCCCGTTGCAGGCCCCCGTGCAGGGCGCGGGGGCGACTCCCCGATGATCACCGCATCGACGTCGGGTGCCGCCTCGTCGTCCCCTTGGCACTTCTGGGCTTACTTCAATGCGCATCGCCACCAAGACCTCAGCTGGCTGTGGGATCACGTGTGGCTCTCGGCGCTACCCGTCGTGATCGGCCTCGTCATCGCGTTGCCGCTCGGCTGGGTGGCCAGCCGATACAAGTGGATCTACCCGCCGATGCTGTCGGTCATGGGTCTGCTTTATACGATCCCGTCGATCGCGCTGTTCGTGATCATCCCGCCGCTGCTCGGCCTGAAGGCTCTCAACCCGATCCAGGTACCGATCGCACTGACGATCTACTCCGTGGCGCTACTCGTGCGCGTGGTTGCCGACGGTCTCAGCTCGGTGCCCGAAGATGTGCTGCAAGCAGCGACAGCAATGGGGTTCGGTCCGCTCCAGCGACTGTTCAAGGTTGAGCTGCCCATCGCCGTCCCGGTTATCGCTGCGGGGCTTCGCGTCGCGACCGTGTCGAACGTCAGCATCGTCGCGGTCGCCGGAACGATCGGTCTCGCCAACCTCGGCCAGCTCTTCACCACCGGTTTTCAGCTGTCGACGCCCACTGCGTACTACCCGCCGATCGTGCTCGGCATCGTGCTATGCGTCGCGCTCGCGCTCGCGTTCGACGGCGTGATCGTCACTGCGAACAGGCTGCTGACGCCGTGGCGCAGGGCGGTGCAGGGCCGATGATCGGCAACGTCTTCGGCTGGCTCACCACTGCGGCACACTGGCGCGGCGGCAACGGCATGACCTCCATCGGCACCCAAATACAAGCTCACATCACCTATTCGTTCGTCGCCGTCGCGATCGCGCTCGCCATCGCCCTGCCACTCGGCCTGTTCATCGGCCACACGGGCCGGCTCCCGTTCCTCGTCAGCGCAGCCAACACGCTGCGCGCGTTACCGACCGTCGGCGTGCTGATTTTGTTGACGGTGATGATCGCGCCAGACTTCCACGGCCGCACCGATTTTGGCTACCTCATCCCGACCGAGATCGTGCTCGTGCTGATCGCGATTCCGCCGATCCTGTCGAACACCTACGCAGGCGTGCAGAACGTCGACGGCGTCGTGCGCGATGCGGCGTCCGCGATGGGCATGACCGGGCCCCAGGTGCTCCTGCAGGTCGAACTTCCGAACAGCCTGCCGCTGATCTTCTCGGGGTTGCGCAGCGCGTCGCTGCAAGTCATCGCCACCGCCACCATCGCGTCCTACTTGCCTCTCGGCGGCCTCGGCAGGTTCATCTACGACGGACTCGCCCAGCAAGATTTTCCCCAAATGATCGGTGGCGGCGTGCTCGTCGCGCTACTCGCACTTCTCACCGATTCGGTGCTCGCGTTCGTCCAGCGACACGTTGTTTCCCGCGGTGTGTCAGGCCGCTTCTCGAAGAAAGCCATGACGGCGGGCGGACCAGCCGCGGCCGACATCGTCCAAGCGGAGGTCGCGGCAGTC
>DATCFU010000109.1:0-2742 GCA_036509315.1 Acidothermaceae bacterium | reverse complement strand
ATCCGCTCATCGGCATTATGTGGGTGATCGTCGTCAAGTTGATCGTTGATTGTTTCGGTATCGGTGCGCTGCTGTTCGTGGGCTGACGTTGAGAAGTTGGCCGATCTGGGTCCAGCTGAGTTCTTGTTCGCGGGCGGTGGCGATCGCGCCGGGGAGCATTTGTTGTGCTTGGGCGATGAGGCTGGCCAGGGCGTGCAGGTGGACGGCGGTGTCGCCGAGCCAGTAGGGCGTGCGGAGCGTGGCGAGGTCGTCGATGGCGTCACGCACGATCAGTGCGCTGTGTTCGTCGGTGCGCGGCGCCGGTAGTTCGTCGTCGGCGACGGGGCGCAGCGGTTGGCCGGTCATGACGCGTCCGTGCGGATGTCAGTGAGAAGTCGGCTGAACAGCTGCTGGCGACCGGTCTGGTTTTTCGCTGCGGCGTCGTCGTGTTGGGCTTGCAGGGTCGGCCGGAAGGCGATGCTGGTTTGGAAGAATGTGCAGTTCTCGCAGACGGCTTCGAAGGTGCAGTCCAGCTCGGGTGGTCGTGCGCAGTAGCCGTTGCCGAGCAGCCGGAAATGCTCGCGTCGCAGCCGGGCCATGTTCGCCCCGAGAGTGTCTGCGGGCAGCGAGGTTTGCTGTCCGTAGAGGGCTTCGACTTTCTCGGTGACCGCGAAGTACTCATCGGCGACGGTGCGGTTCGCGATCTTCGCGTAACGCAAGGTCATGTCCATGCTGTGGTGGCCGAGCATCGCCGCGATGGCCTCCAGGCTCATCCCGCGGTTGATCGCCTGGGTCGCCAACGTGTGGCGCATCTGGTGGGGGTGGACGTGGCCGATGCCGGCGTCGGTCGCGGCTTTGTTCAGGTAGCGGGTGACGCCGTGCCGGTCCATCGGTTTCCCGTTTTCCCTGGGCAGCAACAACGGATTGCTCGCTGACACGTAACGGGTGCGGTAGTCGCCGATCAGGTCGACCAGGTGCGGGTGCAGCGGCAGGTAACGGTCGTCGCGCAGTTTCCCGACCGGGACGTGCAGCCAATGCCCGGCACCGATTTGCACGATCGCATCAGCTTGCAAGCCGATCAGTTCGCTGACCCGAAGCCCGGTGCGGATCAGCACTTCGCAAACGACGCGGACCAGCAGGCGGCGTTGACCGGTCGCGGCGCGCAGGAACTTCGCCGCGGCCGCGTCGTCGAGGGCTTTGGGCAGCGGGTGGTCTTGGCGTGGCAGGTCCCCGGCCACGATCGGGACCCGGCCGGGTGCATCCGCCCAGCCCCATTCGTCGATGCGGATGAAGAACATCCGCAAGGTGCCGAGCCGGTGCGCGATCGTCGAGGCCGTTAGCCGCGGCACTTTCTGCCCCGGGCGGGCGGCCAGCCACGGCTTGTAACCCTCGATGTGACGTCGGCTGATGGCAGCGACGGTGACAACATCGGGCGCGGTGTCGGCCAGGAACGCAGCGAAGCTGCGCAGCGCCTGGTCGGCGTTGCCGACCGAGCGGGGTCGAAGGGTGACGTCGATCTGGGTCAGATAGTCGCGCATGGTGGCCACCATCACCGGCCGCTGCTCGACCAGCTCGTCCCAGCTCGGCAGCCGCAGCGGCCCGCTCACCGCGAGCTCACCGGCTGGCTCGCCGACGTGTGCGCAGCGACCGGATGCTCGGCGAAGACCTGGGCGTCGATCGCTTCGGCGGCCCGCCGGTACTGGCTGGCGAGCCAGTCATCGGCTAGATGAAGGTAGATCCGGGTCGACTCGATCGACGCGTGACCGGCTTGGGCTTGAACAGCCTCCAACGCCATCCCCGCTTCGCGCAGCCGCGTCAAACAGGTGTGCCGCAACTGATGGCAGGTTGCGTGCGCGAGCCCGGCCCGACGGCGCGCACCTTCGAGGATTTCATCGACACCATAAGCAGAAAGTGGCTGCCCGCGACGGGCGCCTTTGAGCACCACGAACAACGCGTCCGTGCCACAAGTAGCCGGCCGTTCGGTATCAAGGTAAGCACCGACCGCGGCGAAGAACCGGCTCGAGATCGGCACCAACCGCTGATGGCCGCCCTTGCCGTCGACGATGAACACCCGCCGCTGCCCAACGCTTAGATCCTGCAACCGAAGACCGAGTACCTCACAGCGGCGCAACCCGCCCAAGGCCATCGCCAACAACATCGCCCGATCCCGATGTGTGCGCGTCGCACCCAGCAGCGCATCCACCTCGGCCGGCGCCAGGATCTTCGGCAACGTTCGCGAGGTGCGGACCAGCGGCACTCCCTGGCGTGGGCGTTGGAGTTCACGACGCGTCGGCAACCCGCGCGGCACCGGATTGGATGCGATGTCACCACGGGCATGCAGATAACCGAACAGGCCTGAAACACTCGACAATCGGCGCCGCACCGTCCGCGACGAAACACCGGCATCCGTGCCGACCGACCGCAACTGCCGGCCGTCGCCCCCGGTGCGCTGCGCGGTGATGAAACCCAGCACGTCGGCCGCAGTTACCTCACCCGGTGTCTTCGCGACGAGGCTGAAGAACACCTTCAAGTCGAACGCCGTCGCCAACACTGTGTTCGGTCGGCATCGGCCCGCGACGAACTCCAAATACTCATCCAGCAGCGGCACCCCAAGACCAACCAGCGGCAGGCCGCCAGCACCCTCAGAGCTGGTAACAGTCGGATCTACGACAGCCATGCGAGCTCCCCATCTTCACGAACGACGAGCCACCACGGCCCGTCGGAATGTCCATGAAGATCACCCACATATCAAGCAGATGATCG
>DATCFU010000108.1:0-6730 GCA_036509315.1 Acidothermaceae bacterium | reverse complement strand
GATCTGCAGGAGCCGGGCCGCGCCCGCGACCACCGCGCCGAGCAGCGGCGAACTCAGAGCTGACCCAGGTGGCGGCGAGGAAGCGGCGGCCGCCAAGGACTCGGCTTCGCTGAGCAACGATGCAGGTGGGGAGGGCCGGCTCCCGCGGTCGGCGGGTCGCGGCGATTCTCCGGAGCGTCGCGGCTCTAGCGGCCGACTTTGGGTTGCGGTCACATGCGGGCTCGAATGCGACCACGGGAGCGTCAAGCCAGCCGCCCCGACAACGGGGAAGGCAAGCGCAAGCAGGAGACTGGCAAGCACGCCCAGGCGGACAGTCCTGGCGCCGGTCGGCGTCACGGGCGCTCGATGAGTCGTGTGACCTCGCCGGGTCGACGGTGCGGCGGCGTGTCGGGGAGGGGACGCGAATGCTCTGTGCTTCGACATCGGCTTCCCTTCGTGGGGGCCGGGGACCTCGCGCGATCCGCTGGCTTCCAGGAGCGCTACTTGAGCGCCGGGACAGGTGTCCTCTCACCGCGCGGCCATCGGTTGACCAAACGCGGGACGGTTCGGGTTCTCACACAGTCCGGACACCCTAGCGCGACTTTCGGAAAAGTCCTCCCCTGGTCCTTCGTCGAGAGGTGCACGCAGCGCGATGTTTTCGCGATCGGACAATGCTTTGCTGTGCATTTGACGGGTTTGCGTTTCGGCCGATTCCGGCCTGCGACATAATGGCTGCGTGACGGACGACGAGAGCCCGGCGCCGCAATTTTCGGTGATCATCCCAGCGCATAACGAAGAGACCGTGATTATGCGCCTGCTCGAGAGTTTCGTGCCCGGACTGGACCACGGGGAGGCGCAGATCATCGTCGTTCCCAATGGATGCACGGACCGGACCGTCGAACTCGCCAAGTCGGTGTCTGCGGTCACCACGCTCGACATCGCTGTGGCGTCGAAATCCGCAGCCCTCAACGCCGGCGACGAACGCGCCAGCGCATTCCCCCGAATCTACGTCGATGCCGATGTGATGTTGAGCGCCGAGACGTTGCGTGCGCTAGCGCACGCCCTCGCTGTTCCCGATGCACGGGTGGCCTCGCCGACGATCCGCTTCGTACTTGATGGGCGCCCGTGGACCGTCCGAGCCTTCCATCGGGTGTACGAAAGACTGCCGTACATAGACAACGCCTTGATCGGCCACGGGGTCTACGGGCTGTCCGCTTCCGGTCGCGCCAGATTCGACGAATTCCCTGCCGTTACTGCTGACGACCTGTTCGTCCAGCGGCTGTTTGGCATGCACGAGCGCATCATTCTCGACTCGCATTTCGTCGACGTCCAGACGCCGAAAACGCTGCGCGGCCTCCTCGCTATTCGTACGAGAACGGCCTATGGCAACCGACAACTCGCCGCACTCTCGGCCGACACCCACGCGGCGAGCACCCGAACGACGATCTCCGCGTTGGCCAAAGTGATCCGCGCGGATCCGCGCATCGTGCCGGCGGCCGGCGTTTACATCGCTGTCACTGTGACGGCGCGGTGGAAAGCCAGACGGAAGGCCGCCGGCGTCTGGCAACGGGACACATCAACGCGTTGACACGCGTACGTCGGGCGGGCTACCGCGCCGAAAGCCACCGATGCCGGCACGCAGCAGCAGCGCGATTGCGTAGGGCACGTCGTCGATGAGGTAGCGGCGGGCTAGCCGCTTTGGTTCCATCGCCAACCGGTGCACCCATTCGAGACCGAGCCTTTGAAGCCCGGACGGCGCCCGGTCGATGTCACCGGCCGCAAAGGCGATGCTTCCGCCGCAGCCGATGAACCACACGTCGGGAAACGCCTCGCGGAGCGCCATGATGAGGCGCTCTTGCTTGGGGAAGCCGAGCCCGACGTAGACAATGCCCGGTCTCGCGTCGGCGAGGGCGTGGTTGATGATCTCGAGCTGGCGAGCGTCGCGTTCGAATCCGAACGGCGGACACATCCAGCCAGCAACCCGTACACCGTCAGCGAACAGGCGTGCGGCTGCGCGCTCGGCGGCGCCCTCGACTCCGCCGAGCAGATAAATTGCCACGTCCACATCGGCCGCGGCACGCGACAGCGTGAAGATCAGGGATGAGCCAGCGACGCGTGCTGGCAGCGGACATCGCAGCAACCGACTCGCCCACACAACAGGCATGCCATCGGCAAGGACGAGGTCGGCCGCCTGAGCCAGATCGCGGTGTGCCGGACGCCTCAGCTGCCGGAGGATATCCACGTTCGGGGTGATGACGAAGCCCCCACGACCGGCCGTCAATTCGCCAACGATGCGGCGGATCGCCTGGGCTTCGTCAAGGACATCGAAGTCGACGCCGTCGATGGCGCAGGTGACCAGACCGGGACGCTGCCCCGACGTCGACACCCTCATGTTCTTGCCCCCGTCTGGCGTCGCTACCCGCGTGCTCCGGCCGCTGGGTCGGAGTAGATCAGCCTAAGGTCCAACCGGGCACGACGACCGACGATTGGAGAAGTTGGGTTGGGGGGCGGACGAATTTCTCGTCTCGGCCACACACCCTCGGGTGCTGAGCTACGCTCGGAGCAAGCCGATGGGAGATTTTCGCGTGAGCGACCTTGACACTGCGCCCGAAGACACGCGACCTCTGCGGGCCGTCGTCCGGTACTGGCCTATGGCACTCGTCCTTTCGACTCTCGGACTCGCGTTGGGCATCGGCGCGGGCGCTGCGAAGGCTCCGGTCTATACGGCCGAGACACGGCTGGCCATCGGCGCACAAGGTCTCTCCTCGTATGCGATCCCAGGATTCGCGTTGGCTGCGCAGGAGTTGGCCGCCGACTACGCCCGTTACGTCAGCCTCGCGCAGGACCAATCGGCGCTGAAGTTGGCACTCGGCACACGCGCTTCCGAGATCGTCGGATTGTCTGCATCACCCGTGCCGAACTCCAGCGTCGTGAGCATCGAGGCGCAGTCAGCGGACCCCCAGCTCGCGATGAAGGCGTCAGACACGGTCGGCGCGGCCCTCATCGCAGCAACAAATGTCGCTACCAGCGACCAGACCGCGGCCGGGTTGCTCAAGCAATACACCGCGGCGGCCGCTGCCGCCGCTAAAGCGAACCAGACCCTCAACACGGCGCAAGCATTGGTAGCAACACTGAGCACTCTGCCAGCGGCGACCCCGGCCGCAATCGCCGCCGCGCAGGCAGCCGAGGTCAATGCGGCAACAAATTATGCAGCCCTGCAGTTACAGCAGACCACGCTCGGGAACCGGTACCAGTCGGCCGCGACGTCGAGTACTCCGAGTAGCAATCTCAATGTCGTGCAGCCCGCGGTGATCGTCTTGAACGACACGAGAAAGAACGAGGAACTCGACGGTCTCGTCGGTCTTGCGGCTGGTGGCGCGCTTGCGCTCCTCGCCGCCACCGTTCGCGCCCAGTTCGTGAGACGCCGACGGAACAAAGCAGCCCGCACCAAAGCCAAGCAGGAGAAGGACCAGAGCAAGAAGACTGATGCCAAGGACGCGCCGACCGTCCAGTTGCGCGACAGTCTCGGCGGCAAGGACGTGGCCAACGGAAGGTCTGCGGAGCTGCCGAAGAACTCGACGCGGGATGGCGCCACGGAAGCCGCGAAGGAGAAGAACTGGCCGACCCGTGATGACCCGCCGCGCAGCAGATCGTCGCCGTATCCACGACCTGCGCCACCGCGGGACACCCGGAACCTGACGCCAAGCGCCGGGAGGAGGGACCGGAACAGCGAGACCCGTGGGCGGTGACAAGCACCATCATTGACGTCGCGCCCGACCGCACGGCCAGCAAGAGCACGTGGGATGCGCTGCGCACGCCACCGGCGAGCCGGTTCAAACTGTGGAATCAAGACCTACCGGCGTACGTGCTTTGTTTTGTCGGTCAAGTGGTCTGGAACATGTTCTCCGGCAACTCCAAGCTCCTCGGGTTTCCGATCGGACCAGACCGGCTGCTGTTCGGGCTCGGCGTCGTCCTGTTGCTGCTCGACCCGGTCGCGTTGCGACAACAACAGCTGCGCCTACGACCGGTGCATCTCGCAGGTGTTGCGGTTGTTGTCATCGCCGCCGCATCGGGGATATCCCATGGCACCTTCGGCAAGGTGGGCTTCTACGCCTGGCTCGACCGGCTGACCATTCCGCTGCTGATGTTCGTGCTAGCGCCGATCGTGTTCCGCACCGCCGTCCGACGAGACCTGCTGCTGCGCGTCCTCGTCGTGATCGGCTGCTACCTCGGGCTCACGGCGATCTTCGAGGTGGTCGGCCCACATGCGCTGGTCTTCCCCCGATTCATCATGGATCCGAATGTGGGCATCCAGTTCGGGCGGGCCCGTGGTCCGTTCACCGAGTCGGAAGCCGACGGCCTGGCGATGGCCCAATGCGCGTTCGCTGCGGCGCTGGCCGCGATACGGCTGCCCGGTAAATGGAAACCGATCTCGATCCTGACCATCGTCCTTTGCTCCATCGGCGTCCTGCTGACGCTGACGCGATCCGTCTGGGTCGGCTCCGCGTTAGGGCTCGCGGCGGTGTGCCTTCTCACGCCCGCTCTGCGCAAATATCTGGTGCCGCTCGCCGTCAGCTTTGCGATCGTGATCGGCGTCGTCCTGCTAGTGCTCCCCAGTGTGCGAAACGACGCGAGCGCACGCGCCGGCACCACCCGATCGGTATGGGACCGCCAGAACACCGACACTGCTGCGTTGCGAATAATCGAACAACATCCGCTCACGGGGATCGGCTGGGTGCACTTCGTCGACGTCAGCCAAGACTGGGTTCGACAAGCCCACGGGTACCCGATCACCAACATCGACATTGAGGTCCACAATGTGGCCTTGGGTCGTGCCGCCGAGCTCGGGCTGCCGGCCGCCGCATTATGGGTGTTCTCGGTCCTCGCCGGACCATGCCTCGTCTTCTTCAAGCGTCGCCCACCTGGGGATCTCGCCGGCTGGGCGATCGTGAGCATGGGCGGCACCGCGTGCTGGCTCGTGGCGATCAATCTGAGCCCGGTTCCCTACCCGTTGCCGAACCTCCTGGTGTGGCTCATGAGCGGAATTGCTCTCATGCCCTTTCTCACCAGGGGACATCGTCCGGAGACGAGCGAATCGTTCGTCAATGACGACGCGACTCGAGCCTGAATCGCCACAGGGCGATAAGTGCCGGCAACGCGCGCGGCCTGACGAGCCGGCCCGCGTGCACAGCGGCCCGTGGCCAGTCGTTCGCGCGCTGAGCTTGGCGAAATGCGTCCCACTCATCACTGATGTGGACGTTGTCTACGACGCCGGTTGGAAACCATGATCGATCGGCGTAGTCGTCGAGAACCTGCAGCCGGCCACGTCTCAATGCATCCATATCCATCGAGACCTGAGCATCGTGTTCAAAGTACACAGCCGTGACATCTGGAAGCACAATGCCCTTGCCGCACTCCAGTACTCGGATGAAGAAATCGAGATCCGCGGCCGTGGGGAGGGCGCGAAATCCCTCAACCTTGAGCGCCACATCGCGACGGACCATCGCGGCGCTCGGCACGAGCGGGCTGTGCGGCCACAAGATCGACGCGGCCGTGACCTGCCGTGGATGTGCGTCGGCGATTCCGGCGAGCAGTCCCGATGGAACGCACCGCGCAGCCGAGCACACGAGCACGTTGTCGTCGAGGTGAGGACCGAGGACCGACAGGTGCTGCGGCAACCATTCGTCGTCCGAATCGAGGAAAGCGAGCCAGGTCGAGGTTGCGGTCGCGACACCAGCATTGCGGGCCCCGCCCTCGCCCTTGTTCTCCTGCCGAATGACCCGCGCACCCAGCCGCTCAGCGACGTCACCAGTAGCGTCAGTCGACCCGTCGTCGACGACGATCACCTCGGCGGGGCCATGCGGTCGCTGGCTTAATGCGGATAGCACGGCGCGACCGATGATGGCTTCCCGGTTGTACGCAGGAATAACGACGGACACATCGAGCAGCTTCTCGGGCATGTGCTCCCTTGATCGTCGAGGCGGGCCAAGCGCCCGCTGCGAATGCCTGCTCTCTGGGAACGCAGAGCCCGGGCGACAGGTTGTGCCCGCTTGCCTGCCGACACGTAAATATCGTCGCACAAAATCATTGGCCAAAATGGTGATTCCCGCCGGTCGGTATGCGGCATTCGAAGGTACGTTCGCGGCGAATCACAATGTGTGGTTTGCTGGCGGCACGCTGCGGCACCGAGCTAAGCTCTGCACCGCGTGGGGTCTGCGTGCGGTGGGGCGCGCGGATCAGTTTGACCGGGGTTTGGATGGGGGAGCGCGATGAGTCGCAATGCTGCACGCCTTCGAGCGAGGGGGTCGGCCTCGGCTCGCCTTCGTGCAATCGGCCTGGTGGTCGCAATCGTCGGAGTCGTCATTGGCGCGACTCCCGTGGAGTCGGCTCTGGCCGCTGGCCCGTCGTTTGCGGTGGTGCAGCAGGCGACGGTGTTTTTGGGCAGTGGTGCGAGTTCAGCGGTGGTGCAGTTCGGGTCGCCGGCGCATGCCGGTGACCTGCTGATCGCGACCGGCATGATCTACCCCAGCAACGCGACCCCAACAGGCCCGGCGGGATTCACCTCAGCCGGATCCACCCCAGGACCGGCCGGTCACAGCGCCGGCGCCGTGTGGTTCAAGGTCGCCACCGGCAGCGAATCATCGTTCACCTTCACCCAGCCAGCCGCGTCGGGCAACTGGTCGCAGTTCACCGTGACAGAGGTCTCCGGTCTGGGATCCTCCGTCGCGGTCGACGGGGCGAGCGCGTGGCA
>DATCFU010000107.1:0-25451 GCA_036509315.1 Acidothermaceae bacterium | reverse complement strand
AAGTCGGGTCGTTGCTGCTGATATTCGTGACCGTAATGAGGGCGGCGAGGATGCAGAGGATCCCTGCCATCACAGCGTCGACCGGACGGATCCTCTGCATCACTCGCGAGCCCATGGCGATCTCCTTCGTCACTGCGCCGCACGGACCAATTGAACGTCTCGGCTTGGAGCGGCCTCGACGATTTCGTCCTTCTGCGGCCGCTTCTGCACGTAGCGCCCGACGCCCCAGAACCCCGCCGAGATCACCGCGGTGAACGGGATGATGCCCAATCCTGCGGCGGAATCGGTGACCAGCACAAGGAACTGAATCACGACCACGGCAGCAAGGCCGTAGTACGACTGCCTGCGGTCGCTCATCAGGCGCCCGACTGCATAGGCAAGTGCAAACGCCAACGGGAGGCCTGCACCGCAGCGAACGACCCACCCGAACGCAATGTCGTGGACGCCGAGTGCTGCAGCGGTGACGCCCAGCACCGCCCAGAGATTGATGCGCCGCCACAGAATCGGCAAGGTAGCGGCGGCGAAGACCGGGATCATGACCCAGGTCGTCGAGTCGATGCGGGTCTTGCTGTCCGAGCCATGCATGTTCCCGACCATCAGCAGGACGCCGAGCGCGGTCAAGGCCGCGGCCAGCAGGTAGTCGAGCGGCCGGACGCCGCGGAGGATGCTCTTCATCTCTAAGTTCCCTTCAGCTGGCCACCGGCTTCTCCGGTGTAGGGCTGAACCTAGGAATCCCGAGCTGTCGTCGGCGTCGTCACCAAGGACGATCTATGCGGAGGCAGTACTCCTTGCGGATGACGCCCAGGCAACAATGAGGCCGTGCCCGAACCCAGCGAGCCGATCCGTGTACTGATCGCCGATGATCAGCAGCTGTTGCGCGCCGGGTTCCGGGTGATCCTGCAGGCCGAGGACGGCATCGACGTCGTCGGGGAGGCGGTAGACGGTGCCGACGCGGTGGCCAAGGCCCGCAGTCTTCGGCCAGACGTTGTCCTGATGGACATCCGGATGCCCAAGCTCGACGGGCTGGCTGCCACCGAGTACCTCATGAAGCTGCCCGACGGGCCTCGGGTGGTGATGCTGACCACCTTCGATCAGAACGAGTACGTGGTGCGTGCGCTGCGGGCCGGCGCTTACGGATTCCTGCTCAAGGACGCGCCAACGTCACGTCTGATCGCCGCGGTCCGAGCGGCGGCCGCCGGGGACGCCCTTATCGAACCGTCGATCACCCGTCGGCTGGTCGAGCAGTTCGTGGCTGTTGCTGCGCCGGACGCCGCCGGCGGCATTCCCGCTGCCGTGGCGGGGCTGACCGAACGCGAACTCGAGGTGCTGCGCATGGTCGCTCGCGGGCTTTCCAATGCCGAGATTGCGGTGAAACTCACGGTCGCCGACACGACGGTGAAGACGCACGTCGCCAGGATCCTGAGCAAGCTCGGCGTGCGCGATCGCGTGCAAGCTGTTGTGCTGGCCTACGAATGCGGCTTTGTCAGTCGATCGGTCTAGCTCGCACGGTGTTGTGCACAGCGAGAGCTCGCACGGTCCGCGGCGTGCACAAATCGTGGCAGCATGTCGGCCGTGCGCATTTACCTGCCCGCGACGCTGCCCGATCTCACGAGGGCCGGAGTCGGCTCTGACGGACCTCCGTCGCAGATCGAGGTGGCGGCCGCGGGGGCACGGGCGTGCGCAGTCACTCCAGCCTTGCGCGAGTGGTACCGCGACGGCGACATCGATGAACTCGAGTACGCAGCGCTAACGCGAGCCGCCCTGGCGTCGCTGCGGTTGCTAGCTGAGACAGGCGGTGACCGGCGGGTCGTCTTGGCGGCCGACGTCGCCGACGACGCCGTTGTCCTCGATCCCGACGATGATCCCGCGGCGGTTCGGGTCATCGATGCGGTGCAGTTCGACCAGGTCGTCTCCGCTCACGTCGACGATCCGAGCGCGGCACCCGACGTGGCAGCTGCGGGTGCCCTGGTCGCCGCCGCCGACCTCGGTGACGACGATGCGCAGTTCGCGATCGAAGGGCTCGAGGACGACGAGTTGCAGTGGTACGCCGTGCAAGAGATCGCGTTCCTGCTGCGCTGAGCGATCTTCGGCGTGGATCGTGCCAGGATGGAACGAGGTCGCAACCCGGCTCTGGCCCATCCCGATCACGTGCCCAAGAGGCCCACCTCCCAGGAGTGGAAGCAATGGATGCCGTCACCACGGTTCCGAGCCCCACCAATGAACCGCCGTTGCACTTCGCACCGGGCAGCGCGCAGCGTGCCCGGCTTGAACTTCGCCTGAAGGAGATGTCGGGCGAAACGCCTGAGTTGACGATGGCACTCGGCACTCGCCGTCCACTCGCTGGTGGCGAACCCATCGACGTCGCCGCACCGCATCGCCGGTCCACCGTCTTGGGTCGCATGCACGAAGCGACCGCCGCCGACGTGACCGACGCAATCGAGACCGCGATGGCTGCGGCTCCCGCATGGAGGGCACTGAGCTTCGACGACCGCGCGGCCATCTTCCTGAAGGCCGCCGATCTGCTGGCCGGCCCGTGGCGCGACACGATCAACGCCGCGACGATGCTGGGCCAGAGCAAGACGTGCTACCAGGCCGACATCGACGCGGCCTGCGAGCTTGCCGACTTCTGGCGATTCAACGTGCACTTCGCCCGCGGCATTTTGGCTGAGCAACCGATCTCGGCGGCGGGGGTGTGGAACCGGCTCGACCATCGGCCACTCGAAGGCTTCGTCCTCGCCATCACCCCGTTCAACTTCACATCGATCGCCGGAAACCTGCCCACTGCACCGGCCATCATGGGCAACGTTGTCGTCTGGAAACCGGCGCCGACATCTCAGCTGTCGTCGCATTACCTCATGGCGTTGCTCACCGAGGCCGGACTCCCGCCCGGCGTGATCACGATGGTGACCGGCTTTGGGGCAGCGGTTTCACAGGTGGCGCTGCCACACCGCGACCTTGCCGGCATCCACTTCACCGGATCGACGCCGGTGTTCCAGAACCTGTGGCGCACCGTCGGCGACAACCTCGCGAGCTATCGCAGCTACCCGCGAATGGTCGGCGAAACAGGGGGCAAGGATTTCGTCATCGCGCATCCATCGGCGGACGTCGATGTGTTGCGGACTGCGCTGGTCCGCGGCGCTTTCGAGTATCAGGGTCAGAAATGCTCGGCTGCGTCGCGTGCATACGTGCCCCGTTCGGTATGGCAGCGACTCAAAGGCAGCCTTCTTGGAGAGGTCGAGGCGCTGCCGATGGGCGACGTCAGCGATTTCTCGAACTTCATGGGAGCCGTCATCGACGGCCGCTCATTCGGGCGGTTGCGTGACGCGATCGAACGCGCGCGTGCAACCGCGGGCCTGTCGGTTATTGCAGGCGGGCAGACCGACGACAGCGAGGGCTGGTTCGTAAGGCCGACCGTTGTACTCGGCGAGGATCCTGCCGATGAGGTCTTCATGCGTGAGTACTTCGGGCCACTGCTTGCCGTGCATGTCTTCGACGATGACCGTTACGCCGAAGTGGTCGCACAAGCCGCCGAAGTCTCGCCGTATGCATTGACCGGTGCGATCATCGCCCAGGATCGGGCAGCGATAGTGACTGCGACAGAGGCGCTGCGCTTCGCTGCTGGCAATTTCTACGTGAACGACAAGCCGACCGGTGCGGTCGTCGGTCAGCAGCCGTTCGGTGGCGGGCGCGCTAGCGGCACCAACGACAAGGCCGGCTCTGCGCAGAACCTGCTGCGATGGACAAGTACGCGAGCCATCAAGGAGACGTTCGTGCCGGCCACGAACTGGCGCTACCCGCACATGGATCAAGCCGAGGAAAAGGAGTGAGCGCCGGCGGCGTTGACGGAGCCGCGGACGCTGACTTCGTCGCGAGGTACTTTCTCCACGTTGCTGCGGAGGATCTCGCCGGTCTGTCCGATGCGCAGATGCGTGACGTCGCATTCGGGCATCGCGCGTTCGCGTCGATCAGGCCGGCCGGTGTGCCGAAGGTGAGGGTCTTCGCATCGCCGACGCAGCCGCGCCACGCGATCATCGAGATCGTCACGGACGACATGCCGTTTCTCGTCGATTCCGTCACGCAGGAGCTCGCCCGAACCGACGTAGCGATCCATCTCGTGGTCCATCCGCAGTTCGTTGTTAGCCGCGACCTGCACGGGCAGTTGCTCGCTGTCTCGGGCACGCTCGACGCGCACGAGGCTCCCGCGGACGCCGTCGTGGAATCATGGATGCATCTGGACGTCTTCGGGCCGACCGACCAGAACGCGGAAGAGACTCTGCGCAGAGACATCGTGCGGGTCTTGCAAGACGTTCGCGACGCCGTCGAGGACTGGCCCAAGATGCGCGCGTATGCGTCGAGAGCCGCTGACGAACTCGAAGCAGAGCCACCGAGTGCGGTGCCGGCAGCCGAGACCGAACAAGTCGTGGAGTTCCTGCGCTGGTTGTCCGACGACCACTTCACATTTCTCGGCTACCGCGAGTACCGGTTGGTCGACGACGAAGGTGTTGACGCGTTGGCTGCGGTGTCTGGCACCGGCCTCGGTATCCTGCGCGCAGACAAACTGCGGCCGCGCCCGCTCGCTGACCTGCCTGAGGAAGTTCGCGCTCGCGTGCGCGACCCCCAATTATTACTGATCACCAAGGCCAACTCGCGGTCAACGGTTCATCGCGGTGTTTACCTCGATTACATCGGTATCAAGACATTCGACAACTCAGGTGTGGTGATCGGCGAGCGCCGCTTTCTCGGGCTGTTCACTTCCGTGGCCTACACCCAAAGTGTGTGGGAAATCCCACTGTTGAAGAGCAAGTCGGCGGCAGTGTTGGAGCTCTCCGGATTCAATCCGCGCAGTCACAGCGGCAAGGACCTCGTCGAAATCATCGAGGATCATCCGCGTGACGAGCTGTTCCAAATGTCGGTGCCTGAGCTGTACGAGACAGCGATGGGCGTGCTGTATCTCCAGGAGCGGCGCCGGTTGCGGCTCTTTATGCGCCGCGACGTCTACGGACGCTTCGTTTCCTGCCTGGTGTACCTTCCGCGCGAGCGCTATGACACTCAGGTGCGGCTGAAGATGCGCGCGATTTTGCTCGACGCCCTGGGCGGGTCAAGCATCGACGACACGTTCCGGGTGGCCGAGTCGGTGCTCGCCCGCGTTCACTTTGTCGTACGCGTTGGCGCGCGCAGTCCCCGTGCGGTCGACCGCGACGAACTGGAGCGGCGCCTCGTCGTCGCGACGCGGACGTGGGAGGACGATTTCGCCGACGCCCTCGCGGCTCGGTTTGGTGACCTCGACGCAGCGATTGCGGCTCGCTACGGTGACGCATTTCCGGAGGCGTACAAGGAGGACTTCGCGGCGACAGTGGCCGTAGACGATCTGCAAAGACTCGATGCCCTGCTCGGCGACGACGACTTCGACGTGGAGTTGTACGAGCCCCTCGACCTCGAGGCCTGCGACCTCGCGGTCAAGCTGTACCGGCGCGGCGCACCCGTATCGCTGTCGTACATGCTGCCGATCCTGCAGTCGATGGGTGTCGAGGTCACTGATGAACGGCCTTATGAGATCGAGCGGCGCGACGGCACGGTTGCGTGGATCTATGATTTCGGCCTGCGCCACGCCCCAGTCGGCGACGAGGCTGCGCCGGAAACGTTGGACCAGCGTTTCCAGGATGCGCTCGCCGCTGCTTGGCACGGGCGTGCCGAGGTCGATGGATTTCAAGCCCTCGTGCTCGAGGCCGGACTGACCTGGCGGCAGGTCACGGTCATCAGGGCATACTCGAAATATCTGCGCCAGGCCGGCTATCGCTTCAGCCAGGCATATCTCGAGTCGGCGCTCCGCGCGAATACCCACGTCGTGCGACTGCTGGTGGCCCTGTTCGAAGCCCGCTTCGACCCGGCGTTTGACGCTGATCGGGCCGGCGCTGAGATGCGCATCGTTCAAGACCTCGAGCAGGCATTCGACGACGTCGCTAGCCTCGACGAAGACCGCATCTTGCGCAGCTTCCTGTTATTGATTCTCGCGACCGTCCGAACGAACCACTGGCAACTCGACGCCGCGGGTGGGCCGAAGGACTCCCTCTCGTTGAAGATCGAATCGCGGGCGGTGGCCGATCTGCCCGAGCCTCGGCCCTGGTTCGAGATCTGGGTGTACTCGCCGCGCACGGAGGGTGTGCATCTTCGGTTCGGCCCGATCGCGCGCGGCGGCATCAGATACTCCGACCGCCGCGAAGACTTCCGCACCGAGGTGCTCGGGCTTGCGAAGACGCAGACGGTGAAGAACGCCGTGATCGTGCCGGTCGGCTCCAAGGGTGGCTTCGTCGTCAAGCGCCCACCCGCCGACCTGAGCGACCGCAAGGCGCAGCAGGCCGAGGTCGTCTCGTGCTACCGCACACTGATCAGCGGCCTGCTCGACCTCACCGACAATCTCATTGCGCACGCCGATGGGCCACAGACCGTGCCGCCGAAGGACGTAGTCCGCCACGACGGCGATGACAGTTATCTCGTGGTCGCGGCCGACAAGGGCACTGCGACGTTTTCCGACCTCGCGAACGGGATTTCTGCCGACTACGGTTTCTGGCTCGGTGACGCGTTCGCGTCGGGCGGCTCTGCGGGCTATGACCACAAGGCCATGGGTATCACCGCCCGCGGCGCGTGGGAGTCGGTGATGCGCCACTTCCGCGAACTCGGCGTCAACTGCCAGACCACCGACTTCACATGTGTCGGTATCGGTGACATGTCGGGCGACGTGTTCGGTAACGGCATGCTGCTGTCACAACACATCCGCTTGCTGGCGGCGTTCGACCACCGGCACATCTTCGTCGACCCGAACCCCGATGCGGCTGGCTCCTTCGTCGAACGCCGGCGACTCTTCGAGCTGGCCGGGAGTTCATGGGCCGACTACGACAGGCAACTCATTTCCGCTGGGGGAGGAGTGTGGCCGCGGTCGGCGAAGTCGATACAGGTCTCCCCTCCGATGGCTGCTGCTCTGGGCATCAATGTCGGGGCGCTGGCACCAAACGACCTGATGCGGGCGATCCTGCGCGCACCAGCTGATCTGTTGTGGAACGGCGGCATCGGAACGTACGTCAAGGCGGAGACCGAGACCCAGGCCGACGTCGGTGACCGGGCCAACGACGCGATCCGCATCGATGGTGTCGAACTACGCTGCCGGGTCGTCGGAGAGGGTGGCAATCTCGGCTTCACCCAACTCGGGCGGCTCGAGTTCGCCCTCGCGGGTGGCCACATCAACACCGACGCCATCGACAACTCGGCCGGCGTCGACACCTCCGACCATGAGGTGAACATCAAGATTCTGCTCGACGTCGCGGCACGTGCGGGCGAGCTCGAGACGCAAGAACGGGGTCCACTGCTCGTCAGCATGACCGATGAGGTAGGCAGCTTGGTGCTGCGCGACAACTACGCGCAGAACCTGGCGCTGTCGTGTGGGCAAGTGCAAGCGCCCTCGATGCTGCACGTACATGCGGGATACATCGACTGGCTGGAAAAGACAGGCCACCTGGTTAGAGATCTTGAACACCTGCCCGACTCCAAGGCGATCGCCCAGCGGCGGGCCGCAGGTCTCGGGCTCACCCGCCCCGAACTCGCGTTACTGCTCGCGTACGCGAAGATCACCGCGACGCAGAGTCTCGTCGCCTCCGACCTGCCTGACGAGAACTTCGCAGAGCACGCTCTCGTCGGCTACTTCCCGAGTGCGCTGCGGGAGCGTTTCGCCGCAACGATGAGACAGCACCCGTTGCGCCGCGAAATCATCGCGACCCAGCTCTCCAACGAGCTGGTCAACCTGTCCGGAAGCACCTTTTTGTTCCGCGTCGTGGGGGAGACAGCGGCGTCGGTCGCCGACATCACACGTGCGCACACCGCGACGCGTCGTGCGTTTCGCGTTGACGAGCTATGGCGCGCGATTGAAGCATTGGACGACGTGGTCGCAAGCGATGTGCAGACCGGGCTGCTTCTCGGCGTCCGGCAACTGCTCGATCGCGCGACGCGATGGTTCCTGGCCAATCGCCGTCCGCCCATTGATGTCCCCGAGACCGTCAACCAACTGAGTTGGGGCATTGCGACTGTCCTCGACGGATTGTCGGATAGCCTGCGTGGCAGTGACGCCGAGAACCTCATCGCGGCACGTGACCGTCTCATCGAGGCGGGGGTCCCCGACGATGTCGCCTCGCGCGCAATGATCCTCACCGAAGGGCTCTCGGCGCTCGCCGTCGTCGACATCGCGTTGCAGACGAAGCTGGACGTCGAGGAGGTCGCCGCCGTTCACTTCGCACTCGCCGATGTGCTGGGCCTCTCGCGCCTCGGGACTCTCATCGGTGCGTTGCCTCGCGACAGTCGCTGGCACACCTTGGCAAGGGCCGCCGCGCGCGACGACCTTGAGGCCGCGCACGCAGAACTGACGACGGACGTATTGCTCGCGACACCGTCGACGATGTCGGCGGACACGCGGATTGCGGCCTGGCAGCAGGTGAACGAGGCCGCTCTCGCAAGGGCGACCACATTCGTCGACGACATCAGTGCAAGTGACGGAGCCGATCTCGCGACGCTGTCCGTGGCCCTGCGTGAGGTGCGCGCGCTCGCTCGCGCAGCTGCGTTGCCCCGCGGTTAGCTCACTACGCCGTCGGCGCGTGCTAGCCGCGTTCAGCTGAACGCGGCCAAAACACTGCATGTCGGTGAAGGCCTGTTGCGATACGTCATTGCCGCCGAAGTCTCCTCGTTGCGCACGCTACCGGGGCCGCCTAAGACCGGCCGCGCTGGACGGACACTCGATCAGGACCACGGTTCTTTCTGCCACCGGGTAGTTCCCACCCGGTGTGGACGCGGCGCGTCAGCAGAACAAGGTATTGGAAGAATGCGACCTCAACGACTCGAGGTGTGAGCCGAAGAAGCCGTGTCCTCAGGGCATCTTCGACACTCCTGCGCGGCCCGTTTGCTTCGCGGCACTTCGGTGGCCCGTCTGGGTCGCTAGCTCGACGGGGTCCATCTCGCGCCGTTCGAGCCGGGCAGTACAACAGTGCCGATGCTTTCGGCGTGGCAAAGCTCCAGCAGATGGGGGTCGGAGGTAGCCAGCGGTATGGCGCGGTCGTGGGCGACGGCGGCAGCGAGGCAGTCGGCCATACTCACTGCACACCGGGTTTGGTGGTAGTAGCGCCCCCGCAGTCGCCCTGCCCGGGCGCCAGCTTGTGCATCGATCGGGAGCGCGTCGTGCAGTCCCAGTTCGGCGAGGTCAAGGAACACATCATCTTCGTCGGCGCCTGCAAGCCGAATGAGATGATCGACAACCTCACCCACGCCTACCGCGGTCAAGGACACGTCGTCGGACCGCATCAGCGAGGTGACCTCATCGGCTGCGGGTTCGTCGCGCAAGAAGGCGATAACCGCATACGCGTCGAGCACGATCAAGAGCGCTCACGACCCCGGGTCGCTCGCCGCTCCTGGGCGCGGGCCGCGTCGGCCGATGGTCCCCGATTGGCGTACTTGCCTTTCAGCTCGGAGATCGGATGCTCTGAGATCGGCCGCATCACCACCCGGTCGCCAAGGTCGACAACCACCACCTGCCGGGTGTTCCACCTCGCTCGGGTCTCTGCCGGGATCGACACCTGACCGTTACGGGACACCGTCATCACATGCTCACGGGACTCCATGACCCCATTGTATAGGATCTATCACTCGTTGTATGCGCTCCGATCGCACGGCGCGCGCATCGGTCGGCCGAGGCCGGACGCGCCGCGCATAGGACCACCTCCCGCCGCACGCTCATCGCAAAAATGATCGCCTTCAGCGGACGGACTGGGGGCTGTGCCAAAACCCTGCTGTCGTAGCGACGGTTAGTTCTACTCCGCGGGCAGCGGCTGCTCGCTGTGGTGCGTGGCCTCGCTGTGATGCAGTGCGCGACGCACGTTGCGCGACAACGGCACCGCACCGAGCAGACCAGCGGCTGAAACTGCGCACAGTGTGAGTAACACGGTGCCGAACGCTGCCGCCGATGGGTGCGGACCGATGTGCGTGCTTAGGCTGAGGAACAGGTCGCCGAACACGGTGATGCCGAGCACGATCGACAACTGCAGCACAGTGGTCAGCAAGCCGCTTGCATCAGCAGCCCTAGCTGGTGGCACTCGGACGAGCCCGTGCGCGAGTAGCGGGCTGAACGCGGCGCCCATGAACGCGCCGAGCACCAGCATCAACGGCACTAGCCAATAGCCACCGTGTGACCCGTCGCGCAATCCCAAGCCGACCAGCAGGTACCCGATCGCTGCGCCCGAGAATCCGACGACCGGCAGGCTGGGGTGCCACGTGGTCGGCAGCTTCCGCCAGAAGAATCCGACGAGACCAAAGCCCGCGCCAGCCGGCGCGAATGTGAGGCCAGCACGTAGCGGACTCTCGCCGAGGCCGCCCTGCAGGTGGAAAGCGAAGACGAAAAGGAACGCGCCGTAGGCGATCATCCCTGCCGCCAACGCGACGAGCGCGCTGGGCAACCCTGGGCTGCGCACGACCTTGAGGTCGAGTAGCGGTCGGCCACCGGTGGCTGCCACCCGGCGCTCGGCAAGCACGAACACAACGGCGAGCACGATACCCGCTGCCAACGCGACGAACGTCCACGCCGGCCAGCCTTCTTGGCGTCCGAGCACCAGCGGCAGGACAAGCAGCAACACCGCAGCCGATCCGAGGACCAGCCCGATGACGTCGAGGCCGTCGCGAACGCGACCGACTATCGCGCCGTCCGCCGGAAGCTTGCGGCTGGCCAGAATCACGGCGAGCACGCCGACTGGCACGTTGACGAAGAAAATCGAACGCCATGCGCTGTGGCCGATGTTGAGATCGACGAGAACGCCGCCGAGTACCTGGCCCGTCACGCCACCGATGGAAATCGCCGCGCCATACACGCTGAACGCGCGGGTACGGCTCGCACCGGTGAAGCGCTTCTGAATGATGCTCAACGTTTGAGGAACCATCGCTGCCGCGCCGATGCCCTGCACGACGCGCGACGCGATCAGCACACCGGTCGTCGGGGCGACGCCACACAGGAACGACGCTGTCGTGAAGGTGATGAGTCCGGCGATGAAGAGCCGCTTGTGCCCGACGAGCGACCCGAGCCGCGCGCCCGTGATCAGCAGCATCGCGTACGCGACCGTGTAGCCAGCGACGATGAACTGCAGCCCCGCACCGCTCGCATGCATGTTCTTCTGGATGCTCGGGATCGCGACGTTGACGATGGTCGCGTCGAGCAGTGCCATGAACTGAGCCATGACCAGGATCGCGAGCATCGTGCCGTCGCCGGTGCCTTCGTCCGGCGGCGAGACCGAAAGAACAGGGCCAGAGACCGGGCGGGACGACGGGATTGCTGCGGTAGTCGTGTTCGTCATGCCCTCAGCATGGTTGCCCGCCATGACAGGTACCAGAGCGTACTTATCCTGGTATTGGCGGCACCTGGCACCAGCGCTGGTGACAGCGCACACTGGTACCCATGACCGCCCTCGAGGATTCGATGCTGACGTCAGCGCCTGGTGAGGTTGCCAACGGCTCTCTTGCCGGGCACCGCCGCCGCGAGCTTGCTCAGTTCCTACGCACGCGCCGGAGCAGGCTGCGCCCCGAGGACATCGGGCTGCCTCCCGGCGTGCGTCGGCGAACCCCAGGGCTGCGCCGCGAGGAGGTGGCCCAGGACGCCGGGGTCGGCGTCACTTGGTACACCTGGCTCGAGCAGGGGCGCCCGATCAAAGCGAGCGGGCAGGTGCTCGATGCAGTCGCCCGTGCGCTGCGCCTCGATGATGCCGAACACGAACACATGTACAAGCTCGCGGATCTGCCAGTGAAGGTTTCGACGTCGCCCGTCCGCGCGGTATCGCCTGCCATCAGCGAGGTGTTGGCGGCCCTCGATCCGCTACCTGCGTCGCTGGTTAACAGCCGTTGGGATCTATTGGCGAGCAACGACGCGCACCGGTCATTGTTCTCGCATTGGCACGATCACCCGTGCGGCATGCGCAACACGTTGTGGTGCATGTTCATGGAGCCTGACGTGCGCGCGCACTACATCAACTTTGAAGACGAGGCGCCGCGAGCGGTGGCCCAATTGCGGGCGGCGTTTGCGAACCATCTCGGTGAGCCGGTCTGGACCGATTTCATTGACGAGCTCACCGAAGGCAGTAACGAATTCGCCGGCATGTGGGCGCGTCATGACGTGGCCCGCCCGGGGGCTCGGATCAAGAATTTTCTCGATCCGCGTGCCGGACTGCTTCGCATCATCACCACCAGCCTCGCTGTGACGGAGATGCCCGAGTGCCGCATCATCGTCTACACGCCGGCCGACGAAGAGACGCGTGCACGACTCCCGCTGACGCGAGTCCCGGTCGGCTAACGCCTGCTGCTCTGACGTAACTCCGACTCAGCGGCTGCCGGCGGGCTTCCAGAGCACATCGCCGTCCCCGCCTGCGGCGGTTGTATTCGCGTAACGCGCGAGGACGAATAGCAGGTCGGACAACCTGTTCAAGTAGCGCGCCGGCAGGGGGCTCATCGATGCGCCGTGCTGCTGCAGTGCCAGCCAGGTCTGGCGTTCGGCCCGACGCACGATCGTGCGGACGACATGCAGCAAGGCCGCGCCTGCACTGCCACCGGGCAGCACGAAACTCGCGAGCTCGGGCAGCAGGGCGTTGTAGTGATCGATCGCTTGCTCGATGCGCGCAATGTCGGACTCAAGGATGCGTAACGGCGCAGTTCGCGGGTTCTCGATGACGGGTGTGGCGAGATCGGCGCCGACGTCGAACAGGTCGTTTTGTACGCGGAGCAACAATTCCTGGACGTCGACGGGCAGCCCGCCCAGGGCCAGCGCGACGCCGAGCGCCGAGTTGGCCTCGTCGCAGTCGCCGAAAGCTTCCAGGCGCTGGTCGGACTTGGGGGTGCGAGAGCCGTCGACGAGCGCGGTGGATCCGTCGTCGCCGGTCTTCGTGTAGATGCGCGTCAAGTGAACAGGCATGCTCGGAGCCTACGGAATTACGGGCTAACATGCGGCGATGGAGCGGATCAGGGTCACGGGCGGCGCGCGGCTGGCGGGTGAGGTCACCATCGCCGGCGCGAAGAACAGCGTGCTCAAGCTCATGGCGGCAGCGCTGCTCGCTCGCGGACGCACCACGATCACCCAGGTGCCGGGCATCCTCGACGTCGACATCATGGCGGAGTTGCTGCGCCGCCTGGGCTGCGAAATCGAGAGCACGCCCGGGCGACTGGTCATTGACGTCCCAGAGCAAATCGGTGACGAAGCCGACTACGACCTCGTCCGTCGCCTGCGCGCCTCGATCGCGGTACTCGGGCCGCTGCTGGCCAGGTGCGGCGAGGCCCACGTCGCACTGCCCGGCGGCGACAACATTGGCTCGCGCGGCCTCGACCTGCACGTGGCTGGGCTGCAAAAGCTTGGAGCCGAACTCGAGAGCGAGCACGGCTTCCTGATCGCTCGCGCACCAAACGGGCTTGTCGGTGCGCCGGTATGGCTCGACTTCCCCAGCGTCGGCGCCACCGAGAACCTGATGATGGCCGGCGTGCTCGCGCGTGGTACGACCATCATCGACAACGCCGCACGCGAACCCGAGATCGTCGACCTGGCCAGGATGCTGCAGGGCATGGGTGCGAAGGTCGACGGCGCGGGCAGTTCGACGATCGAGGTGCAGGGCGTCACTGCGCTGTCGCCGACGACCTACGCAACAGTGCCCGATCGCATCGTGGCGGGCACGTTCGCGATGGCAGCGGTAATGACGCAGGGCGACGTCGAGATCCACAACGCGCGGCCGGAGCATCTGGAGATCGTGCTCGACCGGCTCGTCGGATGTGGTGCGGCGGTAAGCGAACTCGACGACGGTTTCCACGTCGAGATGAACGGTCGTGCATCGGCAGTCGACGTCGTGACTTTGCCGTATCCCGGATTCCCAACCGACTTCTTGCCGATGATCATCGCGTTGAACTCCGTCGCGGACGGCGCCGCCATGGTCACGGAGAACGTGTTCGAGGGCCGCTTCCGTTTCATCCAAGAGTTGGTGCGGCTCGGCGCCGATATCCGCACCGATGGTCACCACGCCGTAATTCGCGGACGCGAAAGGCTTTCTGGAGCTCCCGTCGAAGCTACCGACATCAGGGCGGGCGCCGGACTCGTCCTGGCCGGTCTTGTCGCCGATGGCGTGACGACGGTGAGTGAGGTGCACCACATCGATCGCGGCTACGCCGACTTCGTGCCACAGCTCCAGGCGTTAGGCGCTGACGTGGTTCGCGAGCCCGAATCGTCCCGTTGATCCTGATGCTCGACCCGTGGCGGCGTGCTCCTTTCTTGCTCTGGCGCCGCCGTCCGGTCGCGGTCGTCCTCGCGGCTGCCGCGGGGGTACTCGCCGCCGCAGCCGCAGCGGGGCCGCTCTTTGTCTCCTCGGCCGCCGACGCGACTCTCGGTCAGCAGCTTCGAGCCGCTTGCCAGCCTGGCGCTGGGCTGCACGTGAACGGTGTCGACTCGTTCGGTGGCAACAGCAGTGGAGCTGACCCACTGGCTCAACAGATGTTCGAGATCAATGGGACGACGCGGGTGGCGGCCGTTGGTGACGTCGCGCATCTTCTGCCGCCTCTACGCGAGCTGTACACGCAGCACCTGCACGTCTCCGCGCCCGGCGCGGGGTTGTCGGCTGCTGGTGCCTACGTGACGTTGATGTCGAAGACAGGCTCGGTGGCCCACGTTGAATCGACGGGGCAGAACGAGACTCACGATCCGTCACCCGGCACGGTCTGGCTGGCCGACACCACTGCCCAGGCGTTACACCTGCAGGTCGGTGACTCGGTGATCTTCGACCCCGCCGAAGGCCAGACCGCATTGAGCCTGCGAGTAGCCGGCGTCTTCAAGGACCTCCAGCGATCGGCGACGCCGCCGTATTGGTGCAATGACGAGTCGATCATTCACACCGAAGGCAACTCCCCGGTGTTTCCGTTCGCGCTCGTCGATCCTGGTACTGCTGCGAAGGTCGCGGCCGTCGCCCGCGCAGATCTGACCGACCTGAGTCTGTGGCCGGTTGACCAGCGGAACTTCACGATCGAGTCGGCGCCAGCGCTGAAGGACACCCTCGACACGCTGTCGCGTTCTGTGCCTACGGTGGTTGACGATGCCCGCGCCGCAGCTCAAGCGGCCTACCTGCAAGCGCACCCGGCGGCCACCCTCCAGGAATCACTCGAATCGCGGTCGCACGAGCAGGCTGCGACGAACTTCCATCTGGCCGCCGACAGAGCGCGTTTCGTCGCGCAGATCTTGCCATCGACAGTCATTCCGATCACGATCGCGGCGATCGTGGTGAGCTTGCTGCTCGTCGGGGGTTCGGGCAGTTTCTGGTTCGAGCGGCGCAGACGCGAAGTCGACGTCCTGATCGCACACGGAATCGGGCCAATCGCGCTCGGTGCCAAGGCCGTGCTGGAGGCGCTGTTTCCCTTCCTCGTCGGCGGAATCGTTGGCTGGTTCGCCGGGCTGGCGTTGGTGAAAGTCGTGGGACCGAGTTCGCTCGTGTCGACCCAGGCGCAGGCCAAAGCGGCGTGGTTCGCGCTCGCGGCGATTGCTGCAGGGTCCGCCTGCCTCGGCCTCGTCGCAGGCTGGCGGTGTCGTCAACGCGAGCGGGCGTCGTTCGCCCGGTCGACAGCAGCGACCCGGTTGCCGTGGGAGCTTTTCGTATTCGGCGCAGCGGCACTGGGCATCATCGTGTTGCCTACGATCGGCACGGCGCATGACGTGAATGGCGGCGCGGTCGCGCGCGTCGATCCGATCGTTTTTGTCGCGCCGCTTTTGGGATTTGTTGGTGCGTCGGCGGCGGTCGTCCGTATTGCCATGTTGGCGTTGCGCGCCCTTCGCCGGCGGGGCGATCAGCTCGGCGTGAGCAGTTGGCTGGCGTGGCGTCGACTCACCGGTTTGCCAGGCGCCGCCGCTCTGCTGATGGTGGCGGTTGCGTTGCCCACTGCAGTAGGCGTCTACGGCGCGACGGTGAACGCATCGGTTCGCCGCACCCTGCACGATCAAGACCGCATGCTGGTCGGCGCTGACATCGTCGTCAACCTCGCGCAGCGCACCGACGTCCCGGCCTCTTTGAAGAATCGGGCCACGCTCGTCTTGCGGCTCGACCATCCGAACTTCGGTGGCGATCTCGTCAGCGTCATCGGGGTCGACCCGGCCGGCTTCGCGCGTGATGCCTTCTGGGACGACGCGATGCCCGGCCCGTCGATGCCCTCGCTCATTCGCCAAATCGGCGACGACGGGCCCGGTGCACCGTTGCGAGCCGTCATCTCCGGAACGGCGCCGGCGAACCGGAGCCTGCAACTCGGTGGCGACGCCAACAATCCGGGTGTGAAGGTCAACGTCGTTGCGGCCGCGCCGAACCTGCCTGGCGAGCAAGGCGGCTATCCGGTGCTTTTCGTCGATCTGGCGGCAATGGAGAGGCTCGACACCCTAGGGCGATACGAATTCTGGATTCGGGGCGACCGTGCCAGCGCACTCGGCGCGCTCGCCGCGGCCGGGATCAACCCGACATACGTGTACGACGCCAACACCGTCACCGACGGCTCGTACATCCAACCGGTCGCGTATACGTTCTCTTTCCTCAACGCATTGGTGAGCCTTATCGGTGCAGTGGCGGGGGGAGCGCTGCTGCTCTACCTCGATGCACGGTCCCGAGCACGTCGGGTTGGCTACGTGCTGGCCAGGCGCATGGGTCTGAGTCGGGCTGCCCATCTGACATCCATCGCCATCGAACTCGGTGCCGCCATGCTCGTCGGTCTAGTGGCCGGTCTGCTGTTCTCGGTCGTGGCAACGGCTGCGCTCTCCAGCCGCTTCAGCGTCGAGCCGAAGCGAGCACCGCACACCGTGCTCTCGTGGCCGTGGCACTCGGTAATCCTCGATGTCGCGGTGCTGCTCGTCGTCCTCGTCGTTGCTGCACTCGCCGCGCAGCGGGCGAGTGAGCGCACCCCGCCGGCGGAGGTGTTGCGTGAAGCGTGACGGTCGCGCGAGCACCGGTCCCGGAGCGCCGGGCATTGTGCTTCGCGGAGTCGTGCGTCGCTACGCTGGCGCGAACGGCAATGTATTGGCGCTCGACGATGTCGATGCCGATTTCCCTGCGGGCACGTTCTCGGTCGTCGCCGGTCCGTCAGGCTCCGGAAAGAGCACGTTGCTGCGATTGGTTGCCCTGCTCGATCGACCAGAAGCCGGCCGTGTGCTGCTCGACGGCATCGACGTGACTGCGGTGACCCCGCGTAAACGACGACAGCTGCGCCGGCGCCATGTCGGGTACATGTTCCAGCAGCCCGGTGACAACCTCCTTGAGTACCTGACTGCTGCGCGTCATGTACAACTGGGTCGTCGCATCCGCACTCACGAGGTCGCGGATGCGGATCAGCAGGCAAACGACGACCTGCTCGGCATGCTTGGCCTAGCCGAACGGGCCGAACATCGACCCGCGCACCTCTCAGGTGGCGAGCAACAGCGACTTGCCTTTGCCTTTGCGGTGGCGGGCTGGCCACGGTTGCTGGTCGCCGACGAGCCGACCGCGGCGCTCGACCATGTCGCCGGTGGTCGCGTCGTCGAAGCGCTAGCGGCCCTTGCCAGCCAAGGCGTGACCGTGGTGGCGAGTTCGCACGACCCCGCTGTAGTGGCGGCCGCCAACCGCGTGGTTCACATCGCGCACGGACGCGTGGTGCCGTTATGACATCCTCAGTACGAATGGTGGCCGGCTTTCGGACGTACCGGCGTGGTGACGAAGCGGTAACCGCGCTGCAGGCGGTCGACATCGACGTAGTCGGAGGCGAGTTCATCGCGCTCACCGGCCCTTCGGGCTCGGGGAAGTCGACGCTGCTGCTCGTCCTTGCCGGATGGGAGATCCTCGACCACGGTCTTGTCGAGGTGTCGACCAGTGCGGGCACCCGGGCGCCCGCCGATCTGCAGTGGTCCGAACTTGCGGTCGTACCGCAAGCGCTCGGCCTCATCGACGATCTAACCGTCGCCGAGAACGTGCACCTCCCGGCCAGACTTGCACGCCGCGCCGCGAACCAAGCCTATGGGGCCGAGTCGTTTGAATCTCTCGATATCGAGAAACTCCGTCATGCGCGAGCGAACGAGTTGTCACTAGGCGAGCAACAGCGAGTCGCTGTGGCACGCGCCCTCGTGCTGCAACCCGCCGTCCTTCTCGCTGATGAACCCTCAACCCATCAAGACGCGGATCACGGTCGCACAGTCTTCGAAGCACTGCGTCGCGCGGCCGATAACGGTGCGGTCGTCGTCGTCGCGAGCCACGACCCCGACGGACTTCGCTTCGCCGACCGAGTGCTCACCATGGCTGACGGACGGCTCGTCGAGGCCGATCGCCGAACTGGCTAGGCTAGCTGAGAGCGATCGTCAAGGAGGTCGGCGTGCCAGGTCGGGTCGCGGTCATCGGTGCAGGGCTGATGGGATCGGGAATCGCGCAAGTCGCCGCGCAGGCGGGCTACGACATCGTGCTTCACGACACCACATCGCAAGCTCTTGATCGCGCGATGACGGCGATCGAAGCGTCGCAGCTCCGGTTCGTTGCAAAAAACAGCCTCACCGAACCGGACGCCGAAGCTGCCCGCGCGAGGATCGTGACCACGACGGATCTCGGCGACATCGCGAGTGCGCAGATCGTGGTCGAAGCCGTGTTCGAGCGACTCGAAATCAAGCAGCAGGTATTCAGAGAACTTGACCGGTGCGCCGACCCGGACGCGATCCTCGCGACGAACACCACGGCGATCCCGATCACTCAGATCGCGGCAGCGACGAGCAGGCCCGAGCGTGTCGTCGGCACGCACTTCTTCTCGCCGGTGCCGATGATGGCCCTGTGCGAACTCGTCCGCGGCGACGAGACCTCCGACGACACACTGGCCCGCGCGCGGTCGTTCGCCGAAGCACTCGGCAAGACATGTGTGGTCGTCGAACGCGACATTGCCGGTTTCGTCACGTCGCGGCTGCTGATCGCCTTCGTCAACGAGGCCATCGCGCTTGTCGAAGGAGGGGTGGCGACCCCGGCCGACATCGACACGGCCTGCCGGCTCGGGTTCGGGCATGTAATGGGCCCGCTGGCGACGGTCGACCTCACCGGACTCGACGTGATCCTGCACGCGGGGCGCGCCATCTACACGGAGACCGGCGACGAGAAGTTCGCCCCGCCGGCTCTACTAGAGCGGATGGTCGAGGCGGGCGCGCTCGGCCGCAAGGCTGGCCACGGCTTCTACGACTACGAGGGTCGACCCAACTAGGCTTGAGCGTACCGTCCGGCTCACTCGTCACATCCGTCACATCCGTCACATCACAGTTAGGCCTCCACCGGCGTGTCGGCTGGGCGAATCGTGGCGGATTTGTGACGCTTCAGACGCAACCAGGGGCCCCGTTGTCGCGTCATAGACGGCGACGGGACCAAATGAGGGGGATCCGATGCCAGCTTTCAGCGTGTGCGGGGACCTTGACGTCTCCACGGCCGCGACCGTGCGAGCCGAGTTGACCGACCTCCTGAGCGTCCCCGGCATCGACGACCTGATCGTCGACCTCGAACACATGGGCTCCCTCGACACGGTCGGTCTCGGCCTTCTCGTCGGAATACACCGCCAAGCCCAGCGGGGCGGACGCCGGTTGGTGCTCACCGGGGTCCCGCCGCGGATGATGCGGGTGCTCGCCATCACGCGGCTTCGCCGGGTGCTCGCGATCGACGAAGGCGTACCCGAGTTGGTCGGCGCGGCCAGCGTCGTCACCTCCGGCCCAGTCGCCTAGCTCCCGAGCAACTCTCGGCTGGCTACGGAACGACTTTCGGCGTCAAATTTCTGAGTCTTTTCCACCCACAGGGTCCGATTCCCCACAGATTCACGTCCAGGACCTCGCGCCGGCGCACCTGCATCGGTGAGGAATCAAGAGGGGGACGGCGAGCGGCTGCGCGGTTTCTATGCCGAGCGGCGGCGGAATCGTGGGGGCGGGGTCGAATCCGGCTCGGTGCCGATCGGCCCACGCGCGCCTCATAACTGACTATGTCTCATAACTGACTAGGCGCGGCCGATTGGGTCGGAACTCACCCGATCCGACCGGAGGACGCCGTGACCGGCCAGTTGCTCGACGCGCTGTCGCCTGACGAATTGGTGCCGGCCCCTCCCGGCTCCCGAGCTGACGCGATGGCGCTCGGTGCGCGGCTGATGGCCAATGTCGAGCAGGTCGTGCACGGTCGGCGTCCGGCTGTCGAACTCGTTGTCGCTGGGTTGCTTTCCGGCGGTCATGTGCTCGTGCAGGATGTGCCGGGCAGCGGCAAGACCACGCTCGCCCGCAGCGTCGCGCGTTCTATCGGTGGCACCTTCCGGCGTATCCAAGGCACCGCCGACCTGCTGCCTAGTGACATCACCGGATCGTCGATATGGGATCCGTCGCGCCACGAGTTCATGTTCGTGCCCGGCCCGATCTTCACCAACGTGCTGCTCGTCGACGAGCTGAACCGCGCCACCCCTCGTGCGCAGTCGGCACTGCTTGAAGCGATGGACGAGTCGACCGTCACTGTTGACGGGATCAGGCACTCGTTGCCCGAGCCGTTCTTCGTCGTCGCGACCCAAAACCCGACCGACCAGTACGGCACTTTCCCTTTGCCAGAAGGACAACTCGACCGTTTCGCAGTCGCGCTGAGTCTTGGCCCCAACGACGCGGCGACCGAACGCCGCGTGATGCGCGAGCAGCTGCTGCGCGCGACCGTCGATGAACTACAGCCGGTGCTCGAAGCCGATGAACTGCGCTGGATTCAGCTCGAAGTACGCCGCACGCACATCGCCGACCCAGTGCTCGACTTCGCGTTGGCGGTACTCGACGCCACCCGGTCGCACGACAGCGTGCGGGTCGGCGCGAGTTCGCGCGCCGGGCTGTCCCTCATGCGCTGCGCACAGGCGCATGCGTTGCTATCCGGCCGTGACTACGTGGTGCCCGACGACGTCAAGATCCTGGCGCCGAGCGTGTTGGGACACCGGCTTGTCTTGGCTGACAGCATCGCCGCCGAACGTGGCATGCACCAAGGGGTGGGTGTCGGGGTAGGTGCAGAGGTGGTCGGCGACATCCTCGCCACGGTGCCCGTGCCATTGCGGGCGTGAGTTCGCGTCGTGGGCGCCTCCAGTCCGATGCGGATTTCCGTCGCGCGCAGTGCGTGGCTCCTTTTCTGTAGCGTCGTCGCGCTTTTCGTCGTTGCCGCGCTCACCGATTCGGTGTGGCCGCAGCTGCTCGGCTGTGTGGGCATCGGCCTACTGGTGACATCGTTCGCCGCAATCGCGCGCCCGCCCCTCATCGAGGTCAGCACCGAGCTGCCCGACCGGGTCGTCGCCGGCAAACCGTTCGAGACCGCGATCCTGCTGCGTAACGTGGGCTCGCACGCAGCCCGAGCACTCGTCGTCCGGCATTCATGGCCGACAAGCCGCACATTAGTCGCTGCGCACGCAACCTACGTCGAGCGAATCGACGGACATCGTGATCTCGTCGTTGCAATGACGCGGACGCCAGCTGCGCGAGGCGTGCTGGGCGGGAGTGCGGTGCGCATCGACACGACCGCGCCGTTCGGCTTTTTCTCGCGCACGATGGAAATTCTGGCCGATCGCGAGCTTCTCGTACTGCCGGTAGCAGCCCCGATTGAGTCGATGCAGGCAGGCGCCGGCGGTGACGGCGCGAGCATGCGGGCACATGGACTCGACACCGGCGGCGTGCGCGAGTGGCGCTCAGGTGACCAGGTTCGCAACGTGCAGTGGCGCTCGACCGCGCGAACCGGGCGATTGACCGTTGTCGAACGCGACCACGTCGCGACCGGCTCACTGGTCGTGCTGATCGCCGGACGCAGCGGAGATCCGGCTCTGGAGCAAGCGGTCTCGAAGGCCGCGACAGTAGCCAGCGTGGCTCTGCGCCGCGGCACCGCGGTACTGATCGCGAGCGAGGACGGCGAGTGCGTGCGCGCTCGTACGCAGGCATCGCTTCTCGAGCTACTTGCACGTGCGGACGTTCGCGAGCCACTCGGCGACGCGGCGCTGAACCGTGCAATGCGCAGTGCGGACGGCGGGCGGGTGCTGGTCGCGGCGGGACGCACGGTGGCCGGGGCGTGGGCTCCATCAGTACAGCGTGCGGCGGCCCTTGCCGGAGTCACGGTTGTCGACCTTGCTGCTCCTGGGGTCAGCACGGCGCGAGTGCACGCGTGAGCCGAATCCGCGTGGTGCACGGTGCGCGCGTTCACGGCAATGACCGCGTCGCCGTCCTTCGCCGTCTCGACCTCGCCGCGCGCGGCGCGCTACTTGCGGCAGGCCTCCTTGCTCAGTGGGCAATGTGGATGGATGCGCCGGCGTGGGTGTATCCAGCGGCGGCAGTTGTCTTGGTTGTCCTGAGTGCGGAGTCGGCGCGCTGCCCGTTCGTTGCTCCCGCCGGTGCACGTTTCGGCGCACGCTGCGGGTGGCGACGACGCAACGCGTATCGGATCGTCGCCTGTGTCGCGCTCGCCGAAGTCTGCGTCGGGGTCGTCGGTACGTTGCCGTTCTCCGGTGCTGTGCCGATGGCGGTTCCCATCGGCGTCCTGCTGGTGACCGTGCAGGGCGCGCAGGTGCAGGCGATCGAGTCACGCCGTGACGCTGTGGTTGGCCTGGTTGTCGTCGCCGCCATGCTCGCGGGCGCCGGATACTTCGCACACACCGCGCGCCCGGCGGTGGTTGTGCTGCCGGCCGTCGTGCTCGTGCTGATCGCTGCCGCGCTGTTGCAACGCGGCTCGGTGCTCGCGCGCACGCGCGCAGCTATCGGTCTGCCAAGGGCCGCCGTCGTGCGCACGCTACTCGTGCCGGTAACAGCCGCGACCCTGATCGCGGCACTCACCTTTCTGACGATGCCGAACTCGTTGCGACTCGGCACGAGCACCAACGCCGGTCATGTCGCACACGCAACTGCGGCAAGCACTACAGCGACGCCTGGCCTCGATCCAGGCGCGACTCGCCTGGATTTGCGAGCCCGTGGCCAGCTGTCTGGTCAGCCAGTGTTTGCGGTCGTGGCAAGCGCGCCGTCGTACTGGCAGGGCGAGGTCTTCGACACGTTCGACGGCAGCAGTTGGACGGCGACCGGTGCGGCAGGTGACGGCACGCAGCTTGCGACGGCCGCAACGCCCGGCTCGGACGCCCAGCCCTCGACGTCCGCGCTGCCTGTCCGTACTGACACGGTGCGGGTGCTCTCGCCTCGCGGGCTCGACGTCGTTGTGGCGCCGGGCGTGCCGACCGCGTACAGCGGGCCGGGTGAGATGGTCGCGGGAGCCGATGGCACCGCGCACTTGACTGCGGTCGGCGTGACATCACCCTGGACCTATCAGGTGTCGTCGGCGAGTTCGTCGTCGAGCACAGCAACTTTGCGCGCGGCGACGGGCGGCGATCCAGCCGACCCGAAGTGGACGTCGGTCGAGCCAGGTCTGCCCGCGCGTATTCGCACTCTCGCCGCGCAACTGACCGCGTCGGCGCCGACGCGGTACGACGCGGTGAACGCAGTGGATGACTATCTGCAGACGCACGAGACCTACGACCTGACGTCGCCGATTCCCGCGCTGGGCCAGGACGCCGTCGACGATTTCCTCTTCGTTTCCCATCGCGGCTTCTGCGAGCAGTTCGCCTCCGCCGCCGTCGTCATGCTGCGCAGCACGGGGATCCCTGCGCGCTTGGTTACGGGCTATAGCCAGGGTGATCTCGGCAGTGTGCCCGGCGAGCGGGTCATGCGCGGGACGGATGCGCATGCGTGGATCCAGGTCTGGTACCCCGGCGTCGGTTGGGTCACCAGCGATCCGACAGCGGCGTCAGTGCTGCCGCCCGCCGCTGCTCTGACGATTGCGGCACGGGATCGGCACCCGTTGCCACTGACCGCCGCCGTGCGCGCGATGCCTGGCGGTCGACTCGGCTGGCTGGTTGCAATTGCCGGTGCGACGGTTCTTGTTGCCTGCGCGGCACTGCTCGTTGGTGTGCGCCGTCGACGTCGGCCGCGCGTGCTGGCGATTCCTGTTCACCACGAGCCGCGACCTGGCGACGGGCCGGTGCTGCAGGCGTACATGCGCCTCGACGCCGCGTTGGGTGGTCAGGCGCGCGAGCCGGAACAAACCCAACGCGTGGTGGCCCCGCATCTCGACACGGCGGGTTGCTCTCGCGCCGAACTGGCTGCTGCGCTGGATTGTCTTGAACGAGAGTGCTACGCAATCGTGGCACCCGCACCCGCCGACGTCGCAATGGCGGTCGACGTGTTCGACCGGCTACACGCGTCATTGAACGGCGCTGGCACATTGAACGGCGCTTTCGTGCCCTGAGATTCGCATCCTGCGTGCGGTGTCTGGTTTGACCTACCGGGTGGCCGAGGCTGCTCTCCTTCGGTTGGACAGAAAATGCCCGGCAGTTGTCAAGGAACCACAAAGGCGCGCCGAACGAGAACTCCAACGTCCCCCCGGACCTTGGAGCCCACCCGTGTCGCAGCCTGTCGCTATCGAACGCAAGCGCCATCTGATCCGCATCATCGCCCCGGCAATAGGCCTGTTGGCCGCTGGCCTCCTTGTGTGGCAGGGCAGCTACGCCGCCTTCTCCGCCACCACTGTCGACACCGGCAACGCGTGGGCCGCCGGCTCTTTGGTGCTGGTCAACAACGGCGGCACCGCGACCTACTCTGCGGCGACCACTGCCACGTTCGGCGGCACGAACCTGAAGCCGGGGGCAACCGGGACGACGTGTCTGACCGTCAAGAGCACCGGTAGCGCCGCTGGCACTCTGGCCATGTATCGCAGCGCGCTTGCCGACTCGACGCCCTCGCTCGGCGCTCAGATTCAGCTGACGGTCACCGAAGGTGTGCCCGCCACCGATGTGCAGTCGAACTGCACCGGCTTCCCGACCGCCGGTGTCACGACCGTGGCCACCAACCAGCCGTTGTCGACGTTCCCGAGCAGCTTCGGTGCCGCGACCGGCACGACAGCGGTCGCCGCCGGGACCGTCCTCGAGGCCTACAAGGTCGTCTGGACATTTGTGACTACCGGCACGAATCCCGGTGACACGGCCTTGATGGGGAAGTCGGTTACTGCCGGCTTCACGTGGGAAGTCCAGTAGACACGGTGCTTGTCCGGAAAGAGCCCCTCAAGACACGTGAGGGGCTCTTTTCTTGCCCGATTTCGTCCGGTATTGCACCGGCGCGGGGCCCGCGGCGATCACCGAATAGTCCAGCCGCAGGAAGGCCGTTGGGCCAGCTGACAGGTGGCATCAACCGACCGGCCAGATCGTGACCTAAGTCATCAAGTCGTCGCGAATTTGGACCGAACAACTCGCCAAGTCCAACCACTAACTGGGAGCCATCAATGTCCAAGCAGTCTGACCGCCGGCGCCGCGTCGTCCGTGCAACCGCCCCGGCCGCCGGCCTGTTGGCCGCCGGTCTCCTCGTGTGGCAGGGC
>DATCFU010000106.1:0-6147 GCA_036509315.1 Acidothermaceae bacterium | reverse complement strand
CACGTTCGATGTGTTGGACACCGGCAAGCGCCGCAACGCCGCTGACGTGCTGGCAATTGAGGGTGAGAAGTCGGCGACGATGCTCGCCGCGATGGTGCGCACCGTGTGGCTGTTCAATAACCGGCCGGATTTGAACTGGTCAGGTGGTGCCGCGGCGGTCACCAACCATCAGATCGTCCAAACGCTCGAGGACCATCCGAAGCTGCGGGACTTCGTTGCGGTCGGTGAGCAGATCGCTGCCGCGACTGGGATGATCAAAAGCGCCGCCGGCGCGGCCAGCTACCTGGTTGAACACGCCAACCGTCGAGCGAACCTGACTCCCTGGTATGAGGGGATCATTGACGGCGCCGGGCTGAAGAAGAACGACCCGCGGCTGTTGTTTCGCCGGGTCATGTTCGCGATGGCAAGGAAACAGGCTGGCCAGGTGATGCGCCGCCGCGATACCCGTGAACACGTCGCCCTTTACATCAAAGCGTTCAACGCGTGGGCTACCGGTGACGACATTACCCAGCTACGGTTCACGACCCGCGAAACGATGCCACCCGTCACCAAGATGCGGTAGAACCCGCGTAGGAGTTCGGCCGACTCGCATGAATGCGCCTGAACGCACCGGGGCTCATCAACGAGTCAACCGACCTAGGGGCAGTCCCGATGGAGTCGCGGATGATCGACGGGGTGCTGGCTCGCCAAGGCTGTCCATCAATAAACCACCTAGTCGGGGGGGCTCAGTTGACTCCGCCGCGTGCCACATTGGGATGGGAATGGCATGGCCAAGGACGACATGGCGCATCCTTGGCCATTGTGCCGGTCAGGTTTTGTCGTGGGTGCCCGGGTGGGCCATTGCTTTGAGGCGACTTGTCAGAATTGCCTGGACTGGAGCGCGAGGATCGCGATGTCGTCGCGTTGGGCACTGGTCGCCGCGAGGAGTAGCCGTTCGACGATCGCCGCGGGCGGGAAGCCCGCGCACGCGGCGAGCGCGTTTTCCATCCCGTCCCGGCCCAGCGGTGGGTCACCGGAATCCAGCACGCCGTCGGTGACGAAGACGAACGTGTCGCCTGGGTGTAGCTCGACTGTGGTGTCGGTGAAGTTCACGTCGGTGAGCACCCCGAGCAGGCTGCCCGGGCTGCCGGCGGCGAACACTTCACCGTCGGCGCGCATTACGGTCGGCAATGGGTGGCCTGCGACGGCGAACCGGACGATCGCCCGGCCGGCGCGCGGCTGCACCCGGGCGAAGCCGACGGTGACGAATCGCGGGTCGGCGTCGAGGTCGGCCGAGAGGGCCTGGGTGAGCAGCGCCTGGTTCAGCACGGTGAGTGCCTGCGCGGGTGAGGTCTCCTCGATGGCGACGGTGCGCAGGCCGTAGCGCGCTGCGCCGGTGCGGACGGCGGCCTGTGGTCCTTTGCCGCACACGTCACCGATCGCCACTCCCCAGCATCCGCCGTCGAGCGGGAACACGTCGTAGAAGTCACCGCCTACGTGCAGTTTGCTGGCGGGGTGATAGGCGGCGGCGATGTCGACGCCGGGGATCGTCGGCAGCGCGGGTGGCAACAGGCTGGTCTGCAACGCGGACGCTAGTGCCTCCACTTCGGCGTGACGTTGGTCCGATTCGGCGATGGTCAAGCGGGCTTGCTGGCGAAACTCCAACTGGTCGACGACGATCGCGGCGAGGTCGCGCAAGGTTTGTATTTCGTCGTCTGTTACGTCGCGGGGTTGCCGGTCGATGACGCACAACGTGCCAAGGTTGTGACCGTTGCGGGTGGTCAGCGGCACACCTGCGTAGAGCCGTAAACCGAACCCGCCGGAGACCAGCGGGTTCGCCGACGTGCGAGGGTCGTGTTCGGCGTCGGTGACGACCCAGGGCTGTTCGCCCAAAATGGCGGAAGCGCACAGCCCTGGGTGGCGATCGATCTGGGTGATGTTGGTGCCGTGATGGGACATGAACCGGATCCGGTCGGCGTCGACGACGGAGACGATCGCGATCGGCGCGCGGAGCAGCCGCGCCGCGAGCGCGGTGATGCGGTCCAACGCGGCGTCGGGTGGGGTGTCGAGGATGTTGTATCGCTGGACGGCTTCGAGCCGGGCGGTCTCTGCGGCCTCTGCCCGCGTGGTCGCCTCGGCCGCACCCGTCAGGTCGATGACCATAGCTCGGTGCTCCGATTGGGGGCCGGCCTTACCGGGTGTGCGGGGAGTTGGTGGCGGCCACGATCAGTGTGGCGGTCGACAACGCTTGTCGCACAACAACATAATACGCACGTGCCCCAACAGTCACGACCGACGACGCGACCGCGGCGCCCGGTCGGCGTCGCGCAAGGCGGTCAATCCGGTCAGCAACGCGTCACGCTCCGATGCCCGAAGTCTGCTCAGCGCGGTGGCGAGTTCAGCGAGGCGGTGCGCGCGTATCTCATCCAGCAGGCGCCGCCCGGCTTGGGTCAAGGTGATCAACACCTGTCGTCGCGATGTCGGGCTGCTGGCGCGATCGACGTATCCGGCGGCAACCAGCCGGTCACACAGTCTGGTGACGGAGGAGACCATCGCCTGCAGTTCACCGGCGAGGGCGGTGACGGTGATTGGCTCATGCCGCGCGATCGTCAACAGGGTGCGGAGCTGCGACGGGGAGACGCGACCTTCGGCAGACTCGTACGCTCGCGTCCACAGCGCCGCCAACGACTCCGCGGCGTCGTGGATCGCTTCCACTTCGTCGGCGGGTCGGGTGCTGGCTCGCACGGCGGCAGTCATCTTTCTTACTGTGGCATGAGCATGACCGTGCAGCCAACGGCGAACGGGCGACCTGGATGGCACTGACCTATCCCCAAGCGGTGCGGATCATGGCGAACGCGTCCCCGGGACGGGTGTTCGTCGCGCTGCGCGATCTACTGGCTGAGCAGGCATGGCAGGCCAGGCTGTGGATCGCCGACTACCGCCAAACAGCGCTGCGCTCCCTCGACGACGTCGACGGCGAGCACGAACACATCCAGGTGAGCGACAGTTGGCAAGGCCGGGTATTCGCCTCCGGTCGCGCCCAAGCCCCGGCCGGCGAAGACGGCCACATCATCGGCTTGCCGGTCAGCCACCGCGGCAACCGACTCGGCGTCCTTCAGGTCTCCTCCGAACACTCGCTCACCGACGCCGACCTTGCCGACCTCGCCGAAGTCGCGGGAGCGCTCGGTCACGAGATCACCCTCGCCGCCGAACTCAGCGACCGCTACGAACAGGCCCGCCGCGCCCGCCCGTTGACGGTCGCCGCCGAAATGCAATGGGCGTTGTTGCCGGCAACCGCTCACACCGAAGACCGCTACGCCATCGCTGGGCTGCTCGAACCCGCATATTCGATCGCCGGCGACGCGTTTGACTGGGTATGCGAACCGGACCACCTGATGGTCGCCGTGTGCGACGGCAACAACCGGGGCGTACCGGCGGCGATGGCCACCACGCTGGCGATGACGGCACTGCGTAACGGGCGGCGTGCCGGTGTGCCGCTCGCCGAGCAGGCCAGCCTGGCCGATCAGGCGCTGTTTGCCCACTACAGCGGAAGCAGCTTCGTCGCCGCGTTGCTGATGCGCCTCGACCTTGCCACCGGCCGCTTGAGCGTGGTCGACGCCGGCTCGCCGCAGCTGCTACGAGTGCGCGGCGGGCAGATCCGGCTCATCGAACTCGACGCGCAGTTACCGCTAGGGATGTTCGAGGAAACGCTCTACCGCGAACAGGTGGTCGACCTGTCGGCGGGTGATCGGCTCGTCGTGGTCAGCGACGGCGTTCACGCCGCCCCAGCGGGGGCGCCGTTCGGCGACGCCGCGCTGGCCGCGGCGCTCAGCTCCAGCCGGCTGCTTTCGGCGCAGGAGACGGTGCGGCACATCGTCGCGGCGCTGCGCGAACACCACCACGGCGCCGAACTCGACGACGACGCCGTCGTCATGTGCCTCGACTGGAACGGCACAGCCGAATGACGCAGCCGCCGACCTCGGTCACCGCCGAACAGCTTGACGACTGGATCCTGCTCAGCGTGCCGAAGTCGACGCCGAACACTGCTCCAATCCTGGGTCACCGGGGTCTTGGAGGCCATGGCTCTCCTCCACCGAATGCCGGGCACTCACAGTAATCGAGTAACAGCGGCAAGGGGGGTGCTGCGAGACGACTATGGCGAGCAGGGATCGACTCGCTACGGCCGGCGACCGGGTGTCGCCTTGCTAATGCAGCCCACGTCTGCCGGGCCTCCCCGACCGCTCGAAGAGATCGATGTCGACAAGTTTCCCCGGCGGCCTTGAGCGCGTCAGGCCTGCGCGGAACGGAAGTTCGGAGAACGGCGGGGTGTCCCTGCTCGACTGAGAGTGCCGACCGCGACGGGTGAGCCGCCGACAGTAGGCCCCGGATGGCGACCGCAGCTTGTCCCGCAACCGTTCACAGGTGCAGGACGGACGACCTGCCCAGCAGCCGTTCGTCGCCGGCGTTACGGCGTCCCGCGGCGGTACGTACGTCCCCGCTACGGACTCATGATCTACGTTTCAGAACCACGCGGAGGCCGTGGGCGCGTGAAAAACCTTGCTGTGTAAGGGGTTTTCGGTGGAGCGGGTGACCGGGATCGAACCGGCATATCCAGCTTGGAAGGCTAGCGGGACAGGTTCGCGTTTGAGCGTGAAAATGGCTTCTGACCTGCCCGTATCTGTTTTTGATCTTGACCGCTGTGGTCCCTGTTGAGCCGCAGTTTACCGGCCGTACGGCCCCACTACGGCCCCGCTTTGCACGTTTGTGGATCCACGCTGTTGCGATCGGTTTGACGCGCAAGGGCGGTGCGGCCGTGCTGGCCGATGTGGTCGTGCGAGGCTTTTGCAGGGCGTCGGCGAGGATGTGGCGCTACGCATAAACGGTTGTTACTATCGGTTTATGCGTAGTGATGCTCCGGTGCTCGCGCCGACGTTCCGGTCCCGCACCCAAGGCGACCTGCTAGCCCTGATCTTGTTGCATCCGGACCAGGAATGGACCGTCAGCGACCTCGCCCGGCAGCTCGGCGTTGCGCTGACGACGGCGCAAAGCGAGGTCGTCCGACTCGCGGAGGGGGGAGTGCTGGCGACCCGCAAGGTGGGTCGTTCCCGCGTCGTGCGGGCGAACCTGTCCAGTCCGTCGGTGCCGCCGTTGACCCAGCTGACGTTAGTCACGTTCGGACCGCAAACCGTCGTTGCCGAAGAGTTCGCCAGCTTGGGTGCTGCACGGGTGGTGGTGTTCGGATCGTGGGCTGCCCGCTACCACGGTGAGACCGGCGCGCTACCCGCGGACATCGACGTCCTTGTCGTCGGGGAGGGGATCGACCGCGCCGATCTTTATGCTGCCGCGGAGCGCGCGGAGGCGCGTCTTGCGATGCCGGTCAACCCCGTGCTGCGTCCGGCGGGCTCCTGGGACGCCCCCGGCAACGATGCGCTGCTGGTGCAGATCGAGTCGCGACCGTACGTGGACGTGACGAGGCGTCCGGCATGAAGTGGACCCGCGGTCAAGACACGGTTGATGGGCTGTTGGCCGAGGGACGCCTGGAGCTGGTCACTGGGGCGGAGGCGGACGGGACGCCGTGGCTCGTGTCGGCCCAGGCGCTGCTGGAGTCCGCGAGACGGGAGAACGACGCCAACCCCGAGGCCGCGTACGTGCTCGCCTACGATGCCGCACGCAAGGCGTCGACGGCGCTGCTCGCCCAGCAGGGTCTGCGCACCAAGAGCGGCGGGCACCACGTCACTGTCGCCAGTGCGGGCGCCGAGGGCCAACGCATTTGCCGAACGTTTGTTGGCACCTTACGGCGTGAATGCCTGGACCATCTTCTGATCGTGAACGAGCGGCATCTCCGTGGCGTACCCACCGATTGGCAAGCGCACTACAACGAGCATCGACCACACCAGGGTCGACAGCAGCAAGCGCCGAACGACCAGCCAGACCGAGTCGTCGATCTGGCTGCGCCGGTCCAGCGACGACGAGTACTCGGCGGACTCATCAACGAATATCACCGAGCCGCATGAACGACCGGGCGTAGGCCGGGGCGCCGTCGCGACGGGTTCTGGCACGGGACACCATGTCTGGATGCCGTCGCGTTGGGGCGGCCAGTCCTTGTCGAGGACCTAGCCGAGGAAGGGAAGCGGCACTGGTCGGCGTACGCCACTGCGGCACTGGCCG